>CALHCB010000173.1 GCA_937930695.1 uncultured Acidimicrobiales bacterium
GGTCTCGACCGGTACCCAGAGACGCCATCCGCATTGCAAAGGCATCGTTGTCGCCGACTTGGATCGGCATCGCGGCCTCAGCCTCCAAACGGGCGGCCTCAGCCTCCGCTCGGGCAGCCTCAGCTCGCGCCTCGGCCGCTCTCGCCGCATCGAGCGCAGCCTGGAGCTCGAGAATCGTGGTGTCGCGAGAGACCACGTCGCTTTCCAGCGTCCCAACTGCTTGCTGTCGTTTCTGCAACTCGACCTCGAGCTCGGGTACCCGAGTCTCGAGCGGTTCGAGTCCATCGACCCGCCCACGAAGCAAGCTGACCTGACCAGCGAGGTCACTGGAAGTTGCCGTCGCTCCGGCGAGATCGCCTTCAAGCTCGCCAATCCGAGAAGCAGAGCCGGAAAGCTCGCCCTCGAGTTGATCAACGCGACCGCGGAGGCCTTCAAGTTCGTTGAGCCGAGCTTGAGACGTACTCAGAGCATCTTCGAGTTCACCGACACGATTTCCAGAACTGGAGAGTTCACCTTCGAGCTCGCCGACACGCACTCGTGCATTCGCAAGATCGCCCTCCAACGTTCCAAGTTGATCTTGGGTCGTCTGAAGGTCAGCGCCAAGCTGCGACGCTTTGGCATCATGGTCAGCCGCCAAACCGGAGAGCTCAGCGATGCGGGAGTCGCGAGACCCAAGCTCAGCCTCAAGCTCACCAAGACGAGCAGCCTGCCCATCAAGATCCGCCTGGAGCGATCCGCTCACCGAACGAGCCGCTTCAAGATCAGCCTCGAGTGCAGCTTCACGCTGCGCCCGACCATCAAGATCCGCCTGCAAGCTTCCGCTCACCGCACGAGCCGCCTCAAGATCAGCCTCAAGTGACGCAACACGCTCATCACCAGACGCAACCTGACCCATCAACGGCGTCAACTCAGCAATACGAGAATCACGAGACCCAAGCTCAGCCTCAAGCTCAACAAGACGAGCAGCCTGCCCATCAAGATCCGCCTGCAAGCTTCCGCTCACCGCACGGGCCGCCTCAAGATCAGCCTCAAGTGACGCAACACGGGCAGATTGTTCATCTGAAGCCGAGCGGAGATTTACTGCTTCGGCCCCGATGCTCGCGGACTCGGACTCGAGCTCGGCGATTCGGCCATCGCGAGCGGCAATCGTTGCCTCGAGATCTGCTCGCCCAGCTGTCAGCTCACCGGCTGAGTTCTGTGCAGCAGCGAGCTCTGTCTCGAGCTCACCGATGCGGCTCGTCGAAGCATCGAGTTCGGCTTGCAGTCCACTGGCAGCTTCAGACCGTCCAGAAAGCTCAGATTCGAGATCGCTTACTCGTCCAGCGACTGGTTCGAGATCAGCAACTCGAGCTTGTGCGTCCGCAAGCTCACCCTCGAGCAGTTCAACTCGACCACGGCTGGCGGTCAGGTCAGATTCGAGAGCAGCTGACTTCGTCGATGCTCCGTCGAGATCGGAACGAAGAGCAACGAGTTGTCCTTCAAATCCTGAACGTGATTCCGATGTCGAGGCAAGTTCTCCCTCCAGATCAGCGACACGGGACCGGAGTCCGTCGCGTTCGGTCTCCAGAGTCGCACGTTCGGTCTCCAGGCTTGCGGCTGTGCCAACAAGTGGCTCCAGCTCCAGTACCCGGTTCTCCCGAGCGGAAAGCTCGGACTTGAGACCGATCACCGATGCGTCGTGCTCCCCAATCGTGGTGTGAGCTTCATCAAGATCGAACCGAAGACCGGCTCGTTCGTGGCGCATCTCTCGCAACGAGGTCTCAGTATCGATTTCTCGGCGCTTCCACGGGCGACGCCAGAACCACCAGCCGATGGCGAGACCAGCCAACAGCCCGAGCAGGGGCCAGACCCACCACTCGAGAAACAGCCAGAACATGTCAGGGAACCAATCCATTAGTTACTCTCTTTCGCGTCGATTTCGACTCGCCGGTTACGTTGTCTTCCCTCTGCGGTTTCATTGCTGTCAATCGGTTCGGTCTCGCCGAGACCGCTGGCTGACATGCGGGATTCGTCGATCCCACGGTTGACCAAACCTTCAACCACCGCAGCGGCTCGGTCTTCACTCAATGCCTGATTCAGGGCATCGTCGCCCTGAGAATCGGTGTGCCCTGTTACCTCGATGTCGACATCAGGGAACTCGGTGAGCACCGCTGCCACCTCGTCGATGATCGCTTCGGTCTCTGTCGTTGGAGTTGCGGTGCCGGACACGAACTCGATCTTGTCGAGGGCCAGAAGGTCGTCGATACTCGATTGCGCTTTCGCCTCGCCCGAAAGGTCAAGGTCGACTGTCGCGTCGAGTCCGTCGAGCGCTGCGGTTGCACGATCGAGGGCCTCTTGGCTGCGGGCAGTGCCGGTGATCGTCACGACATCGTTGTCAACCGAAACCTTGCCAGAGACCAAGTCGCTCCCGATCAACGGGCTAAGGGCGCTGAGAGCCGGTTGGACGTTCTGTCCGAACACCAGCTCTTCTGCGGTCGCTGGCGATGTCACTCCCAGATCGGTGACCGCGCCGGCCAACGACATGGGGGCGTCTCCCGACTGGGTACTGCCCGAAGCGTTCCAGACGACGTCGAAGATTGCTGGGGTGGAATCAGCAAGTGATATGCGATGCGCCACGCCGGCGTCGTCCAGCGCAGCTTCTAGCTCCGCCTTTGCAGCGTCGTCTGTCGCTACGCCGGTCACGGTGATCTGATCTTCTTCGACGGTTAGTGATCCTGCCGAGAGCGACGATCCGATCATCGGGGCTACAACATCGTTGAGCGTGCCGACCGTTCCAGCGGCGAGGCTGCGGCTGGCATCGGGTGCCAGATCGTTGCCAGTTCCGAACAGTGTGTTGAGGTCATTCCCCATGCCGTTCGGAACAACTCCCTCGCCGACTCTGCCATCTGCATTCCAAACAACGCTGAACGCAGCTGGAGTGAGTTCGGTGGCCGCTGGCTTGTTCGTTGCCTTGTAGGCGATCTCGACATCGCGGGTTCCAGTAATGTCCGCGAGATCAGCGGCGATGCGCTCAGCATCTGCTGTTCCTTCAGGAACTTGGAGATAGCCGTCTCGGCCGTTCCACTCGACAACTGCACCATCTGTCGACGTGTAACTGTCGACACCTAGTGACTCTTCATCGAGCTCGTCCTCAATATGAGGCAATGCCCAGAAGGCTCCAATAATCGATAGCACGAGCCACGACAGCACGGACCATCCCAACACACGCCCATCGGCGCGTCGCAAGAACTCCATAATCGCCTTTCCGTCGCCCATCCCTAGAGCATGTTTGCACCTTCGCCATTGCTGTGCAGGAGCCTTCGAGCCGGCGGGTACCGGTGGGGACATCTGCTCAGACGGATCTGATGAAAGAAAAGTCGCGACTTTTGGTCAATACTGATCGTCAGTACCTGTGACCCCCGCAACTAGGAGTTAATCAAATGGGAATCTTTGACAAAGCAAAAGACGCAGCCGCCAACGCTGGTGGCCTGGCTGACAAGGCCAAGGAAATGGTTGAGGAGCACGGTGACAAGCTCCCCGGAGACCTCGGCGACAAGGCCGCCGACGCTGTCGACAAGGCCAGCGACCTGACAGACAAGATCCCCGGCCAGGGCGAGTAACTGAGCCTTCTCCTCAGCTCAGTTCAACCTGGTTGAAAGAAACGAAACCCGAGCTTCGGCTCGGGTTTTGTTCGTTTTCAGTCTTTCGTTAGTCCGATCAGAAGGAAGAAACCGGGAACCTTCGGCTGCTCGACGACGTTCGGAGTACGTTGGCCTGATCAAGGCGCCAACATCAAGGAGTACACATCATGGGCTGGATTATTGGGATCATTGGATCGATTGTGGCCGGAGCCATCATCGGCTTCGTTGCTCGAGCGATCGTGCCAGGAAAACAAGATCTGTCGACGACGATGACGGTCGGACTCGGCATCGTCGGCATGGTTCTTGGCCAGATTCTGGGTCGCATCATCACGCCGAACAACGAGGGCGTTCCGTGGATCGCTGGAACGATCTGTGCGGTTCTCGCTCTGTTCGGACTCGTCCGAAGTGGGATGGTGAAGAAGGCAACGGCCTAGCGACGGCTCCGACGCTGTCGACCGCTCAGCCGACCGAACCTTCCATCTGCAATTCGATCAAGCGGCTCCATTCAACGGCATATTCCACCGGGAGAGTGCGGGTGACGGGTTCAACGAAACCGTTTACCACCATCCCGGTGGCCTGCTCTTCAGAGAGCCCGCGGCTCATGAGATAGAAGAGATCCTCTCGGCTCACGCGGGCGACGGTGGCCGATTGATCAACTCGAGCGTCCTCAGCACCAACCTCCATGCGTGGCTGCACCTCACTCACCGACTCGTCGTCAAGAACAAGTGCATCTCGGTGCACGCTGCTCGAACAGCCGGTTGCTGATTCTGTAACTCGAACGAAATCGCGGACAGTGGAGCGACCGCCGTTCTTTGAGATGGTCTTCGAGACAATTTGCGATGACGTCTCGGGAGCGAGATGCAACATCGTGGCCCCTGTGTCCTGATGCTGGCCTCGCCCTGCGTAGGCGACCGACAACGACTTCCCGACTGCCTTCGGTCCCACAAGTGAGACTGACGGATATTGCATCGTCAGTCGGCCACCGATGTTGCCGTCGATCCACGTCATCTCGCCTTCGGCCTCGACTACTGCCAGTTTGGTCACGAGATTGAAGACGTTCGAGGACCAGTTCTGAATCGTTGTGTAGCTCACGCTGGCACTGGGCTTCACGACGACCTCGACAACTGCGGCTCGCAGCGTGTCCGGCGTATAGATCGGGGCCGAGCAACCTTCGATGTAGTGAACCTTCGAACCCTCATCAGCGATGATCAGCGTCCGTTCGAACCGCTTCATGGTCCCGCCACCAACCCCGAAGTACGTCTGCAGGGGCAGCTCCACATCGACACCTGGTGGTACGTACACGAACGAACCGCCAGACCAAACCGACGAGTTCAGTGCAGCGAACTTGTTGTTGCCAGGAGGAATCAACTTGCCGAAGTACGGCCTGACCAGCTCCGGGTAGTCGCGGGCCGCGGCATCCATGTCGGTGAAAACAACGCCCTGACCTTCGAGCACTTCGAGTTGGCGCTGCAACGCGACCTCAGCCTCACGCTGGGCGGCGACTCCAGCCCGGCCACGTTGTGAGCCGCCCTGACCGAGTTCTGACTGCTTGCCGTAGGAGATCTCGTCGAACGCGATCTCGGGAAAGTCACTGCCCCATGTGGGCAACTGATGCTCCTCGAAGGCACGAAGGGCGCGCAGCCGACCGTCGAGCACCCAACCGGGCTCTCCGTTCCGCGAGGAGAGCTCGCGAATGATCTCCTCGCTCAATCCCTGCTTCGGTTCGAACACCGCGTCCTCGCAGGCATCAATCGATCCGGCGCAACTTGGCTGGATAGGTGCGAGTTCGCTCCAGGTAGGAATTGGCGCCGTGGGCGATCATGTCTGCGCTCACGGTGTCGGGCCGAATTTTGGCTGGGATGCCGAGCGCCATAGCTCCGCTCGGGACCTCGGTGTCGTTCGTGACCACGGCGTTGGCACCAACAAGTGCACCAGTTCGCACGATTGCACGGTGCAAGACAACAGAACCGTTGCCGACCAAGCTTCCGCTCTCGATGGCGCACCCTTCAAGGTGAACGATGTGGCCGATCACGCAGTCATCACCAACCGTTGTGGGATGTTGCGGGGTGGTGTGCAACACGCTGCCATCCTGAATCGAGGTTCTGGCCCCGATGGAGATGTATCCCTCATCGCCTCGAAGCACGGCGCATGGCCACACCGAGGACTCCTCGCCAATACGAACGTCGCCGATGATCACGGCCTCAGGGTGAATGAAAGCGGTTGGATGAATCGTGGGCTCGATGTCGCCGAGGGCATAGATGGGCATCGAGTGAGACTATCGGTGACGATCAGGCGGCGATCAGGTCTCGAACGTCGAACACCAGTGCGGTGATCGAAAGAAGGACCAAGATTCCGATGGTCGCATAAGCGAGCGGCTCGAGGCGGCGCACGTCAAGCGACACCGAGCGGTCTCGACGAACGACCTGGGTGATCTTCTCCGAAGCAGCAACTAAAGCGTGCGCGCCATCCAATGGCGGTAACGGGAGAAGGTTGACCACCCCGATGGCGCACGAAAGGATGCCGAACCAACGAAGGGAGGTGGTAAGACCGGCGTCGACCACTGCACCCGTCGTGGATGCTTGAGCGACCGGCGACATGAACCGAACCGGAGGTTCGACTGTTCCTGAAGTATCAGCGACCGCACCGAGATAGGGCTGAATTTCTCGCACGAAGAGCCAAAGCGACTCCCCGGTCGATGCAATCACAAACCAGACCCAACCAACACTGGCGCTGGCAGAAGCAAGCAAGGTGTTGCCGTCGAGCAGTTCGGCGAGGAAGAACACGACAACGGCACTGGCGATGTTCACACCCGGGCCTGCAAGAATGGTGGCCAAACGTCCGCCATGCGACGCCGCTCGATAGGTCCCGGCTTCTTCAACACCCTCCGGAAGTTCGGACGTCGGCGTCATGCCCCAGAGCTTGACGTACCCGCCCAGGAAGATGGCCTTGATGCCGTAGCGACACTTCCCGATGTCGAACCCAACGATCTCGGGACCGAATCCCCAGAAGAACTCGGTTGGCTCCATGCCTGCACGTCGAGCGGCAACAAGATGCCCACCCTCGTGAGTGAGCACGATCAGTCCGATGAACGCAAGCAACCAGAGCGCACTGGAGGCCAGAATCCACAGCAGGGCGATCGACGCCAAGGTGATCCCGCCCCAGACCGGGGAAACTCGCAGACCAGAAACAACAGGTCGAGGCGCCGCCAACTGGCGCTGACTCGACAACACAGACTTCGACAACATCACCCTCGATTGTCCACGGTTCGGACTATCTGTCCCGAACGGGCCACCGATCTGATTTGATCACAAATCGGATCCCCCTCAACAGGGTGGAAGCACTTGCGTGAACTATTGCCCAGTTGCCTGGACTCCGCCGAGGGTCCTCAGGGAGCGAACGTTCCGTACTGACCGGTGAAGAAGACCATGGGCTCTCCGCCGCCGTCCTCAGGAGTCGAAAGGTCGACAACCCGACCGACAAGCAAATTGTGATCTCCCGCCTCGACCGTACTTTCCAGGGTGCAATTGATGACTGCGAGCGAACCGGGAAGCATCGGGGCGCCGGTTCCCGCAGCCGGCTTCCAGTCAACCCCATCGAATTTGTCGGGGTTCTTGGAGGCCATCGTGCCGCACAGCTCAACCTGGTCGTTGGTCAGCACGTTGACGCAATAATGACCGGCAGCCTCAATTGCTTCGCCGCTCGAAGAGTGCGACCCGAGGAAGAAGCCAACGAGAGGCGGATCAAGCGAAATCGATACGAACGAGCCAATGGCAACGCCGACCGGACCGTCGTCCGTTGCGCAAGTCACGACAGTGACCCCGGTCGGAAGGTGGCCAAGAACGCGTCGATATTCGCCGGAATCGATCGTGGTTTCGTCGCTCATGGCGCCGACCTTAGTCCCCCGCCTCGACAAGTTCGAACAGGCGTTGTCGGATGACTCAGCCGGTGCTGGTGGAGATCGTGGCGCCTTCGTGTGCAACCACGACCTCGCATCGCCCACCGACGATGTCGCGGGCCCTTTCGCCTCCGGCTCGTACCCATTCATCATCATGACCAGGGTCGTGATGGAACAGCACAAGCGTTCCAACATTGGCTTGGATCGCGACCTCGGCGGCATATTCGACTGTTGAGTGACCCCAGGTCCCTTTGACCTCGAACTCGTCGATGTCGTACTGGGCGTCGTGGATCAGCACATCGACGTCCTGGCAGAGCTCGAGCGCTCCCGCCCGCACGAATGTCGGATCATCGATCGGCTGCTGGTGATCTGGGAGATAGGCCAACGAACCGCCGGTTACCGCATCGATCCGGTAGCCGTTGGTCTCCCCCACATGTTCAACGGGCCGAACCATCACCGATGCGTTGCCGACATCGAACGAATCACTCGTCCGTTCATCAAACCGAATACTTCCAGGAAGGACCTGGAGATCGACGGGAAACAGCGGAGGCTTCACGAACGAGCAGAATGCATCTTCGAGCGAGCTCCCTGCTTGAGACGGGCCGACGATGGTGAGTTCTGCACCATCGTTGAGGATGGGAACGAAGAACGGCAGGCCCTGGATGTGATCCCAGTGCAGGTGCGTGACCAGCGCTGTCCCTCTGAACGGGGCGGTCAGCTGAGGCGACAAACTCGCTCCGTAGTAACGAAGGCCAGTCCCGAGATCCAGGATGATCGGATCATCTTCATCGACCTGCACGACGACGCACGATGTGTTGCCGCCGACACCCATCGTCGATGGACAACAGCACGGCGTTGAGCCTCGCACGCCGAAGAACGTGATATCAATCATCTGGCCCCCTGCATTGTCATGTGCAGCCTCTGCTGGCGTCGTCGATCCCGGTACGCCGCGTCCTGAACGTACTGCACCGCTCCAATTCAGGGAATGCCGTGTGAAGAATGACACGTTCTGCGATTAGTGTCGCCGCCATGTCTCTTCCCACCCCTCAGACCGAGGTTGACAACAGTAAGCCGGCGCTCCCGAACGGCATCGTCGCAGTCGTCAAACAAGATTGCCCAACATGTGAGTTGGTTGATCCGGTGCTTGGCGAGATCGCCGCTGCCGGCCA
Organism: uncultured Acidimicrobiales bacterium; assembly: GCA_937930695.1. Classification (GTDB taxonomy): domain Bacteria; phylum Actinomycetota; class Acidimicrobiia; order Acidimicrobiales; family SZUA-35; genus CALEWY01. Next base: position 8,685 of record CALHCB010000173.1, read on the forward strand.
GACGTTGACGGCCTACACCCAGGATGACGTCGGCTTCCCGACATCGCTCACCGGCGTTGTCGACGACACCGACCTCAGCGTGTCGTGGCATCACGAGATCGAAACCGTGCCGACGCTCATCGAGGTGAAAGACGGTGTCGAGGTTCGAAGGATCGTCGGCTGGTCACGCGAGCAGTGGACCGAATTCACCGGTGTCCCGAACCTCGGCGCAGCTCTGCCCGAACAACGGCCCGGGTGTGGATCGCTCTCCGTCGATCCTGGATATGTCGACGAACTGACCGTCCGTTTCGGAGGCTCAGCGCTCCACGGCCGCCGAATCGAGTTCGCGGCGCTCGAAGACGAGATGGAGGCTGCGTTCGACCGAGGTTGGACCGATGGCCTCCCTGTTGTTCCGCCGACCGAGGCTCGAGTGCTTCGCATGCTTGAGGGCACGACTCGTGATCCTCAACAGATCGTGGCCACCGTGCCGCCTGACCTCATCGAGGTCACCGTTGAGCAGGTCGCGATCAATGCCGTCATGGCCGGCTGCAAGCCGGAGTACTTCCCGGTCGTCCTGGCAGCTGTCGAAGCGGCCTGCTCAGACGAGTTCAACATGCACGGACTTTTGGCCACCACGATGCATTCGGGCCCGATCATCATCGTCAACGGGCCGATTGCGAAGAAGATCGGGATGAATGGCGGGCACAACGCCTTTGGCCAGGGCAACCGAGCCAACATGACCATCGGCCGAGCCCTTCAGCTCGTCATTCTGAACCTCGGTGGGGGCCGACCGGGGGGCACCCGCCCTGGCGAAAAGGGGGTCGACATGTCGATGCACGGATCACCGGGCAAGCTCTCGTTTTGCTTCGCAGAACTCGAAGAGGACTCACCCTTCAGTCCCCTGTCGGTCGCACGCGGATTCGAGGCAGGCGAAGACACCGTCACGTTGTTTGCCGGGCAGGGTCCCACACCAATCATCGACCAGATCTCACGAACACCGGAGTCGCTCACCCGGTCCTTCGCAGCAATGCTCGCGACCTCGGGAAGCTCCAAACTGGCAATCGGCTTTGACGCCGCCCTTGTGATCTCGCCCGAACACGGGCGCATCTTCAGCGAAGCTGGATGGGATCGAGATCGGTTCATGAACGAGCTCAACACTCTTCTCACGCTCAAGGGCGATGATCTGATCCGCGGGGCCCACGGCATCGATGAGGGTCTACCCGCTGACTTTGCCGGCATGGATATCCCGAAGTTCCGACCTGGAGGGCTCCTCGTGATGCATGCTGGGGGCGACGCCGGATTGTTCTCCTCGGTCCTCACCGGCTGGGTCGGCGGGGCGAAGGGGTCCGAACCGGTCACTCACCGCATCGGCTCCTGACAGCCGGCGGCGCGACACCATTGCGCTCCATTTCAACGCACGTCTCTTCATCCACGAATCGACAAGAACCAACCAACACGGAAAGATGTCTGCATGACGACCGTTCTCGATCCAACAGCCAAGAAGTCGGCCGAAGCCATCGAACGGGTTGCTCGCCCCTCGAGTCTCGACGGTCTTCGAGTTGGGCTTCTCGACATTTCGAAGCCCCGAGGAGACAAGTTCCTCAATCGCCTCGAAGAGCGACTCACTGACGTCGGCGCAACCGTCACTCGATATGCGAAGCCGACGTTCGCCAAACCAGCGCCGGTCGATCTCCGCCATGAAATCGCGACCAACTGCGATGCGGTGATCGAAGCGCTCGCTGATTGAGGCAGCTGTACGTCGTGCAGTGTGCACGACATCGCCGATCTCGAGCGCCGCGGAGTGCCAGGGGTTTTTGTTGCCAGTTCGGTCTTCGTTGACGCCGCCCAGAAGCAGGGAGAGGCGATCGGCTTTCAGCCTGAGCGTCTCTTCGTGGAGCATCCCATCCAGGATCGGACCGACGATGAGATGATCACGATCGCCGATAAGGCTTTCGATGCATTGGTCGAGCGGATCACGTCAGGCTCCTAAAACCTGGATTGGTGGAGCGCGACGGTCGTAATCGGTCGTTTGGCTCCACCAATCGGCTCAGGGGAGCCGCCACTCCCCCTTGCAGCGAATGGCCAGGCCATCGCGCACGAGCGTTGACGCGACACGTTCGGCCCGAGCAGGGTCCTCGGGCCAACCCATTACCTGAGCGAGTTCGTCCGACGCGACAGAGCCGACCCGCAAGGCATCGACGAGCCTCCCGCGTCCCTGGCGATCCGATCCGGCAAATCGCGACTGACGAGATGACACCCCGGCGGTCCTGTGAGATGGGTCCGGTTCGGCGCATCCTCGCATGAACCACGCACAAGCCGTCTGCAGCGGACACGCCGCACACAACGGCACCGGCCGACAGCGCAGTGCGCCGACTTCCATCAACGCTTGGTTCCAGACCCAACCCAGCCCCTCAGGGACGAGGGAGTCGCCAAGCCGTTGGGCCGCGGTCGCGGTCAGCGCCTCGTCTCCCCATCGCGCCAGGACTCGGGCAATGTTGGTGTCGACGACTGCTTCATCGTGCTCAAAGGAAAACACCAACACGGCGCGAGCCGTGTAAGGACCCACCCCCGGCAGTGCAAGCAGGCTCTCGAGCTCAGACGGGATTGCGCCGCCGTACTCGGCAACAATCATCGTCGCAGCCCGATGAAGGTTGACCGCTCGGCGGTTGTACCCGAGCCCCTTCCACTCATCGATCACCTCACCGGCCGGTGCAGATGCGCAGGCTGCGGGTGAGGCGAAGCGAGACAGGAACTGGGGCAAGCGATCAACAACGCGAGCAACCTGGGTCTGCTGCAACATCAACTCCGAGACGAGGATGGCCCAGGGGTCACGGGTAGATCGCCAGGGAAGATCCCGCCCCTCGACCGAGAACCATTCCATCACGGCCCGGCGCGACTCTTCGAGCGGTTCGCTCACTCTTCTCGCCGGGCGAACAGACGATCCAGGACGAGATATCGGAGCACGAACAACAGCCCGAACACCGTCATGCTCGCCACGTTCGCAACCCACAGGGCTGAGTTCGTACGGCCAACGGCATAGGTCAAGGCTGCAGAGCCCGCTAGCCCGATCATCGACATCAACCAGAAGACGCCAACCGCCGTTGACGTATCGGCAGTCCCGTCCGCCCACACCCATCGTTTCGTCGCCCAATACGCCGGCCCGGTCAAGGCTGTCATGACGACGACGACTGCGAGCCATCCGTCCCAGTTGAAGATCACCTGAACAGCCAGGATGCAGATTTGGACCAGCGGAACGTTCACCAGAGACACCGAGAGGTAGCGGAGCTGCCGATACTTCACGGAGCTTCAGGGCTGCCGGCGTCACGACGAGTGGCGTCAGGAATGTTGGCCTCCGGGCCGACTGCTCGGTGCCGGTGCTCCCGTCCACCGGGCAACAGTTGCTCGTCAACTCCTCGGATCAGATACGGCGGGCGATCGAGCACTTCGGCGAACACCGCACCGAGGTACACGCCGAAGACTCCGAGAAGGGCAAATGTGAGCCCCTGCAACACAGCGAGAAATCCGATCGTGGATGCCCAACCGGGAACGGCACGAGAACTGACGAGCCCGATGGCGACCGCATAGAAGGCGATCAGGAACGCCACGAACGACGCCGCCATACCGAGTCCTGAAATGATCCAAAGAGGCCGGGCAGAAAAGCCAACGACGCCGTCGCGGGCCAATTGGGTCATGGCCCGGAGCGAGAACGATGATTCTCCGCCGACGCGTTCTCCCGCGACGTACGGCACGGTCTCCACCGAGTAGCCAATCCAGACAGCGGAGCCGCGGAAGAATGGGCGGTTGCCAGCGACCCGAAGCGTCGCATCGAGAGCGCCTCGGTCGAGGAGACGAAAGTCCGCCATGCCATTCTCGAGAGGGAGTCCGCTGAGCCAGCGGAAGGCCCGATAGAAGATGGATGCCGTGATTCGCTTGAACCAGCCGAGCCCTGGTGGGTCGGATCGCACGGTGTGGACCACGTCTGCTCCAGCTCGCCATCTCTGGATCAGTTCGGGCAGAACCTCCGCAGGATGTTGGCCATCCGCATCCATACAGATGACGGCATCTCCCTGTGCGGTGTGCAGACCTGCCAACAACGCTGCCTGGTGGCCGAAGTTGCGGCTCAGGCCGACCAAGTGAACTCGAGGATCACTTTCACGAATCTGGAGCACTACGTCGGCGGTGCGATCTGTTGATCCGTCATCCACGACGTAGACCGCGGGCCGAACATCCGCGGCCTCCAACGATTCGAGAACCTGGCTGATCAGAACGGGAAGAGCAGCCGCCTCGTTCATTGCCGCCATGACGACGGCGACCGTCGGGCGAGAGTCGTCTGTTGCCTGCTCAATGATCACTTCTGAACCTCGACGATCGCATAGCCGCCAGCCGAAACAAGCCGTCTCGCACCTTGACTCTCGAACTCGGCGAAGGCCGGCGACGACGCTTCGACGACAAGATGCGTTGCACCGTAGGACGAGGCAGCGTCGACAAGATCCGACGCCGGCCTGGCGCGGTACGCCCGAGTCAATCCTCGACGCAACTCAAATCCTTCTGCGCCTCCGAGAGTCATGGGTTCTCCAGTCACCGCGGCGAGGCGATCTCGCCACTCAATCATCTCTGATCCTGCAAGTGGGAAGGCTTTGAAGTCGACAATGACCGCCCGACCTGCTCCGAAACGAACAAAGGACTGGTCCGGTGACACCATCACCAGACCACCGACAGGGACTTGTCGAGCAATCTCATCTACCAAAAGCTCTTGGTCGGCAGTGAGCCAATCGAAGGTATGCGTCGGCGACTTCTGAGCGAGGTTCGCCGCCGTCAGGACCAAAGCAATCGCCATGGCCGCCACTGCCGTGCGTTGGGACGAATGTTGGTCGGCATCGCTCAAACGAACCCAGACGACAGCAATCGCGCCAAGCAAGACGACGAGGACGATCAGGCCCCCGGCTGTGGACACCATCGCTCCCACATCCCCGAACAAGTCCCAGGGACGAACGATCAGTACGAGGGCAATGGCGCCAACGGCTCCAACGACTGGAGACGGATCGAAGGAACCGGCTGATGGCGAGCCCGCACCGCGTCGCTCGATCAAGAGCCGTACCGCACAGACCGCGGCGAGCGCGGTGAGGATCGGGGCGACTCGATACGGAAAGAGCCGCACCGGCAGCGGCCAGTAGACGACATGCAAGAAGAAGCCAGCCATCAACCCGAGCCCCACGATGGCGAGCATGGCCGTGCGAATCATTCGATTCGGCAGGCGAAGCTGGTGCTCACACAAGAGCCCGACCGCCAGCACCACACCCATGTAAATGTGGTTGTCTCTTGGGAACGCGCTGAAGACGTAGTGATGGGGAGCCCGAAGCCGGAACAAGATCTGATAGACGTCCGGATCAACTGGCTCGCCGGTGAAGCTCGATCGCACGACGAGGAGCAACGGGATCATCGCCAGGAGTGCGGCGAGGGTCGGGGCGATGTAGTGACGGAGCGAATCTCTTCGAGCAGCCACTTCCCACACCACCATGGCGGCAACAACTGCAATCGTCCAAGCGCCGACGCTGACATGCAGGTATGCAGTCACAACAGCAGCAACCGCGGCAGCCCTGCGACGACCGCTGGCCAACAAGGCGATCGTCAGCAACGAGGACGCCAGGCCAAGGAAGTGCGGGAGGGCTGTGAAGCCGAGCAGGCTGACTGCTCCCCACGTTTGTTGCACGCCATAGCGCAGCACGAACATCGTCAAGCCCAGCCCGGCGAGCATTGGTGTCTTCGATCCGAGCAGAAGTCGCAGTGCCGCGAGAAGAGTGACGATAGTGAGGAGGTGGACGACCAGAAGCCCGGTCCCAATGGCGTCTACTCGAGCGGCCAGGCCGAGGAACGCTTGGAAGGTGTAGTGAAACGGTGTCGTGTCCTCCGCGAACCAATCGTTCAGCGCAAATGTCGAGTCGGTTGCCCGGCGCACCGGCACCAGGTATTGAAAGTGGTCGTCGACAATTACCCGGAACCCAACCGACCACACCACGCTGACGAGCAGCACGAAACCAATCGGATCGAGCCGTCCGATCGAACGAGTCGCTGGTGTGACCGACACTCCTCGGGGTGCGATCGCCGTCATGGCGGAATCACGACCTCTTCTGGGCAAGGATCGCCTGGTTGATCATGAAAGGAACGAGCCGATCCCCTGCAGCGTCCAATCGACGAAGGATTGGCTTGACTCCTGGAAGCTGCCAGGGGAACAGATGACAGCCGGTCTGGCGAAGTACGTCGGCGCCAGCGGCACTTGCGGCTGAACGAAGTTCGCGAACCCCGAGGAACACCTCGTTGCCCTGAAACGACCGCAGTCCCATCTTCTGAGCGCCGGTGACTACGGGTTGCCAAAGCCGGTTCGGAGTCGTCAGCACCAAGTATCCGCCCGGCTTCAAGACACGAATCATCTCGCCAACAGCCCGCGCCGGTTCTGGACAGTGTTCGATGCACTCGGAGGACACCACGAGATCGAAGGTGTCATCATCGAGATCGAGTTGTGTTGCGTCCTGCCTCTGACCCGTGGCCTGGTTTTGTTCGGCGGTTCGCAACGCCAACTTCTCTGAGATATCGGTGGTCAGCAGGTCACCGACACGCGACCGATAGGTACGGGTGATGGCGCCCGTCCCGCAGCCGACTTCGAGCGTTCGACCGAATTCCTGGTCGGGAATCAGCTCGTTGATCAGCACGCCACGTCGTTCGACGTCGAAATCCGACATGAAGGCATCGAAATCGTCGCCGATCTCTTCGTAGTAGAGCTCGCTTTTACGACTCACGTCCCGAAAACCTCCGTACACGGCAAGGATCGAGCGTAGCTGCGGGTCATCAACTCATCAGCGATCCAGCTCATTCGGAATAGCGACCGAGCGACAGCGGTTGGCTGTCGCGTGGCGTCACCCGACTCAACCCTGGATTCTGTCCTTCTTGATCACGATGGGCAGCCATGGAAACCCTCTGATCATCGGCCTCGCCCCCTCCTGCTGATCTTTCATCGTCACTTGGCTTGACTCCCCTGCCAAGCACATGTCGGCGCAGTTCGTGACCGACGCTCGGAGTTGCAAACCGCCACTGGCGAGACACCAGACGTCGTCGTCGTGACCTTCACCAAGCAACGAAACCTCCGGAGCTACCGACGTCGATTCGCTGATCCTTTGACGGTGGTCACCGATCCCGATCTGACCTTCTACAACTCGATGGGCTTCACCCGAGGTTCGGTCTGGCGGGTCTACGGCTGGCGAGCGATCATCACCTACGCCAGGCTCCTGGGTGGCGGCGCCCGGATGACACGGTCTGAAGAAGACACCCTCCAACTTGGCGGCAACGTTCTTCTCGCAGCCGACGGTCAACTTGTTTGGCGCTACCACGGAGCCGGACCAGACGATCGTCCGAGCTTCGACGAACTCCGAGCAGCGGTCGCCGACCTCCCCTAGCCCGCGGGTAATCCGTCACACCGATTGGCTGCCGGCCGGCCTTCATCACGTACTCTGAGACGCTATGACGACGCCTGACCTCCAAGACGCCGCGTCCGCACTCGAACTTGCCTCCTCGGTGATTCGCGGCGCAGTAAGACACCTCGCTGAAACCAGTTCGGTCGATGCCGACCAAGTGATGGCCTACGACATCGCCCACGCCGCCGCCGCGGTCGAAACGGCACGGGCCATGCTCGACTACGGCAACAAGGGTGAACTCGAAGGTCGGCTGACCTGTGTCTTCATTGCCGATGCGCTTGCTGATCTTGTCGCCAAGGTGTGGGGACGAGAGGCGCAGTGGGCATGCAGCACCGATGCGCTCGATGGCTGCCGGTCCTTTGTGTCGACATGGCGTGACCCCGCAGTGCTCGCCGAACTCGCAGGCCAGGAAGGCCCGCGTCACCTCGACGACGAGTTCGAGCTGGTGCAAGACACCTTCCGCCGATTCGCGGATGAGCAGATCGTTCCCGTCGCCGAACACATCCACCGAGAGAACGCAGACATTCCCGAGGAACTGATCCAAGGCCTCGCCGAGATCGGCGTGTTCGGCCTCTCGATCCCCGAGGAGTACGGCGGCTTCGCCTCCGGCGGCGAGTCTGACTACTACGGCATGGTGATCGCCACCGAGGAACTCAGCCGAGGCTCCCTCGGTGCCGGTGGTTCGCTCATCACTCGTCCGGAGATTCTGGCCCGGGCGCTCGAGGCCGGCGGGACCGAGGCACAGAAGCAGGAATGGCTGCCCAAGCTGGCGATGGGCGAGATCATGAACGCCGTTGCCGTGACCGAACCCGACTTCGGATCTGACGTTGCCGGCGTGAAGGTCACAGCAACCAAGACCGATGATGGCTCGGGCTGGCTCATCAACGGCGTCAAGACATGGTGCACTTTTGCTGCCCGCGCCGATGTGCTGATGACCTTGGTCCGC
>CALHCB010000174.1 GCA_937930695.1 uncultured Acidimicrobiales bacterium
GCTGTCTCTCGAGACAGTTCATCGAGGCTCGGGAACTTGCCAACGACGGACGCCGGCACTGATTCGAGATCGACGTCACCGTGCCAGGTCAGCTCGTACCTCACGTTCTCGCCAACCTGACCTGTACCGATCGATGCTCGAGTCATGGAGGCAATGCCGTCCGGATGGCCCAATGCAGCGGACATCCACTGTTCGTCGATCTCCGCGTCGATGGCCACCGGAAGAACACGATCTGTCATAGGACGGAGTCTGACACCTCAACACCGCAGCAGTTCATCTGGTCGGATTCGAATCATCGGACCAGAGGCGGCAATCCCTCATCGCGGTCGATCTCTTGCTCGCGCTCAGACGTGGGGACCCGAAACACAGAACTCGTTGCCCTCGATGTCGTTCATGACGGTCCATTGGTGGCCCCATTCGTCCTTGTCTGCAATTTTGGTCGCTCCCAGTGCGACGAGCCGCTCCACCTCTGCCGGCGCCTCAGCTGCCTCGTAGTCGAGGTGCATCCGGTTCTTCGTTGTTCGGTTCTCTGGGACCTTGATGAAGAAGAAGTTCATCCCCGACGGTTCGTGGTGCAGCGCACAGAAGAAGGGACTGGCGCCATCGTTGATATCGGACTCGAGGGCCTTGGACCAGAACGCCGCGACCTGCTCTGGGTTCTCACAATCGAGGGTGATGTTGACGGGACGAATACTCATGGTTGTGGTTCTCTCTGTTGGTTGATGTCGCGGACGGGCCACAAGATCTCGGTGCGAAATTCATCCGGTGCGACGTCATCGGTGTAGCTCACGAGGTAGTGCTCTCGTACTGGCTGATCAGCAGGTTCGGCATACTGGGACACCCACGCGCCAAGCTGTCGATACGTGATGTCAAGGGTGTCGTAGCCTCCGTAGTGCGCGGCGACTGCGCAGGTCTGGCCCGGCAATTCTCGGAGACCTACCCGACCTCGGGTCGATGCATCGAGCACAACCGGTTCGTCAATGGGCACGAACGCCACGACGAGGCCAGCCCCATCGTCGACGATGGTTGGTGGGTACAGGGCTCCATCGGCTCCCGTCGATTCGATCCCAAGTCCACCGATAACGCTTGCCAGCTCACCGAAGGCACCTCCTAGGAACTGGGGAAACTCCGGCTCGGTGCATTCGCCTTCGATCGCCAAGATGTGGCGAGCGGGTTCGAGCCGACGATGAATGGGGCTATGCAGCGCAGGAGCTTCGATTCCAGCACTGAGTTCGTCGACAATCCGAAGCGTCTCGTCGAGACGAGCAAGCATGAGCTGTTCGTGTCTCGCGAGAACTTCACGAGTCACTTCGGGATCTCGAGCGTTCATGACTCGGGCGATGTCCGCCAGGCTCACGTCGAGTTGACGTAGGCGTCGGATGACGCCCGCGTCGGTGAGCTGACTGTGGTGGTAGCGGCGATATCCCGTGCTCGGATCGATTTCTACGGGAACCAGCAGGCCGGTCTCGTGGTAGGACCGCAAGGACTTGACCGAAAGCAGTGCCGCCCGCGAGAACAACCCGATGCTCATCAGGCCCGGATGTTCGAGGCCTCCGTGTTCAGCTTCCATACCGCCATGATGAAGTCTCCCCCCAAGGGAGAGTCAACCGATCTTTCTGAATCATCTACTTTGAGCCATCGGATTCGCCGGTCGTGGTCGGATTGGCGCTCGCGGCAACGTCGGTTTCGTGCTGCGAGTCATAGACCTCGGGATGCTCCAGCGGGTAACTCATCCATCCGAGCTGCCGAGCGAGGTCGTGATAGGCCTTGACCCGTGCTTCATCGGTGCCGACCGACTCCGCTTCGGCGATGACGTCGGTCATCCGAGTGACCGCGGTGGCGCCGAGTGCCATCAACGCTTCGGCGCCCGCTGAAGTCCACTTCGCCAGGATGTAGCGACAGAGCGAACCGACGGGGATGCCGGTGCTGGTCGAAAGGTTTTCCAGCGTGGTCAACGGATCAAGCTTGCTGTACAGGGCGACGTCGTTCTTGAAGTTGGCGTCTTTGTCGTCGTCGGGCCACGGGCCTTCCCATGGAGCAAGGTCGATCATTGCATGCCCGCTGAGTTGACCGTTCGCTGCGACACTTCCTCGAGCTTGCCGCGTCGAACGACGTATGAAATCACCTTGTCCACCGAGTGCTGACCCGAGCGGGCTTTGCCCGACACGACATCCAGTCCCATCCCGTTGAGTACCGGGAGAAGTCCCACGGCACGGAAGCCGTCAACCGCACCAGGAGACGAGCGCTTGTCTTCTCGGATCAACTCACCTGACTCCCAGATCCAGGTGTTGTCGACGGACACGAAGCGACAACGATGGCTCGAACGCGACTTGGAGATGATCGAACCTGGGCACACAACGACATCGCCTTCGATCCAGGGCACCACCCCCAAACCATCGCGACCGAACCCGATTTCGAATGCTTGGTCGATGATCTGATCAAGGTCCCCACGAGCAACCGCTCGTTCTCGTTGCAGCTGAAGAATGACATCGCCAAGGTTCGACAGCTGATCGACGTCAAGTCGATCGATCACCTTCACCACGATCTCAGGATCGCCGTGCAACAGCTTGGCTGCGGCGTTGATGCGCCGGGTGGAAACGGGCGGATCATCAGGAGTTGGCGTCACATCCTCAGTTTGCCTCATCCGCCCTGACATCCGGTCTGGCGACCGGTACGAACGACTCGCCGGTTCTACCAGGAGAGATCGAACGTGGCGAGGAGCGATTCGCCCGGTTGGACAACGTCAGGTGACCGGTTGAAAGAGTCCGGCGCACTGGTCTGGGGCTCGACACAAACCGCGTGATCGGGTTCGGTGTAGATCACCCAGTCGTCGCAATTCGATGTCAGCCTCACGGTGAGGTGGTCACCCCATCGCAACACAGGGTCGGATTCGAGCTCTCGGAAACAGTTGTCCCACGGTCCATCTGGCGACTCGACAAGGTTGCCTGTCGGAATTGCCTGATCATCGAGCTCCCACATTCTGGCCGGGCCGAAACTCAACGAAACTGGCTCGGTCGCACCCTCAATCTCTCGGCGGAACCAAGGGTGCCAGCCTGCCATTGCTGGCATCGCCCGAGACGAGGCAGTGACTTCGAGCTCGAGTCGCAAGGAGCTCTCCGTCAGTTGAGCGCGTTGTTCGACGACTCCGCCGAATGGCCACGGATCAACGAGATCGAGTCGCATGGAGCCTTGCGCACTCGCCACCCCCGTGCTGTTGGATGAGCTCACGGGGCCTGCAGTCCACATCGAGGTGTACGCCGTCCCATGAATCGCGTGGGGGGCAAGGGTGATCGGCAGCGCATAATTCGCCCCTTGGAAGTTGAACGTTCCGTGGTTGACTCGGCCGGCCCAGGGGACCATCGGGTAGGCGCCCCAGCCCATCGGGTTGTCTTCCCGATCGACCAATAGTTCAGAGCCGCGCACGACCAAAGACGCAAGCCGTCCGCCAGCTTCGAGATCGAACTCGGCGCGGACATCGTTTGCGTTGAGTTTCATCATGGGCGTTGCAGTACCTCGCGTGGAGTCTCAGGATGCGCTGATCTCGAGAATGGGACCGGGAGAGAAGACGGGGGCGGGTCCGGCATCAAACGCGTCATACACACGAGGAGGCACGGAGATATCGGCCACAAAGAGCCGACCGACACTCGCATGATCGCGCAGTCCGATCTTTGGCGCAGCGAGGGTCAACGTTGCCAGCGCCGACACGTGGACGCCCGGTGTCGATCCAGTGGACGTATCGAGTCCGGACGGGACGTCGAGTGCCACTACAGCCCGGTCTGCCATGGCCTCGATCAAATCGACTGCTCGGCCTCTCGGCGCCCCCTGCAAGCTGTAGCCAAGAAGGGCGTCGATCACAAGGTCGGCCCCGTCGATCAGAGGGTTGGCCTGGTCGGGGTCAGCGATCGGCACGCCCATGTGGTGAAGGATCTCGAGCTGTTGACGGGGCACGGCGGTCAGTCGATCGCTGGGTCGGCTCAGCACGACAGAAACGGCCACGCCGTGGTTGGCCAGATGTCGGGCGGCGACCATGCCTCCGCCACCATTTCCACCCGAACCAGCAACCACAACGACACGCGTGGGGGCAACGAGTCGCTCTGCGACCTGAGCGAGTGATCGACCTGCTCCCTCCATCATTCGCACAAGATCGATGCCGAGGTCATCCATCATCACCCGATCGACTTCGATCATCTGTTCGGTGCCGATCCAGGCAACCGACGTTGGATGGACAACCGGGAATGGAACGTCAGTCATGGCCAAGGCTTACTCGAACGTGCTTGTGACCCCGAATGCTGTGTGCGCGAAATCTGCACATCTCCCCACGGAACTCTTGTCGACTGCGTGTCACACTGGTGTGCGGAGGTGTTGACACCATGGCGGATCAACAGAACGAACGAGATGGCGACGACGACGGGTTGCAGGGCGACGAAGGTTCACGAACTCACACAGAATCGGTGAGCTCAAGGGAGCATCCAGTTGCGGTCGGAGCAGGGATTCCTCAGGCACCTCGTCGTCCTGCAGCGGCCAGCCAGCCTCCACCCCCTGCTCCCCAGCAGCCTCCGCCTCCTCCGCACCGCGGCCAACCCATGGCCTTGCAGCCGCCCAAAGAGCTTCGAGCCCCGATCCGCTTCGCTCCAGCTTGGATAGCGGCGGGGGTAGCTGCTGGCGTCGTTGGCGATCTCGCGTTGCGACGACCACCCTGGAACAACGCGGCGGGCACCCTGCTTGTCATCGTGCTGGCCGGTGGGTTGCTCTTCTCGGGAAAGATTCGAACGACGAGCAGTCGAGTAGCCCTCGTCGTGGCGGCCGGCTTCGGACTGATGCTTTCGGTCCGGACGGATCCCCAACTGGTTGCCTTCAACATCCTGGCGGTGGTCACGCTGGTCTTTGTCGCCACGATGCGCCAGGAACGACTCTTCGACTACCGCCCGCTCCAGGGCATTCGAGATTCGCTGGAGTCGATCAACCAAGGAGCGTTGCTCCTCAACGAGATCCCGACTGAGATCCAGGCTCGGAAGGTCGCGGCGCGACGCCAAGGCATCGGCCCTTCGCGAAGCGCAGCGGTACTTCGCGGGCTGCTGCTTGCGACGCCGATGGTGCTCGTCCTGGGGCTCCTACTCGGATCTGCCGATGTCGTCTTCGCGTCATTCTTCTCCAGCCCGGTGTCGTTCGGAAGCTTGATCGGCCACCTCACACTGATGGGGATCGGCTTCGGCACCATGGCGCTCCTCATTCGACTGGCCCATACCGGATCAGCCGGTGAGGTCGAGATGCAGGGCCCGACGCTTGGCAAGATCGAGACATTCGTCGTGTTGAGCTGCCTCAACGCTCTGTTTGGCGCCTTTGTCATCGCCCAGCTCCTGGCTCGAACTGGCGCAGCCGAGGAGGCGTTGGCCGCGGCGGGGCTGACGTACAAGGAATATGCCCGACAAGGTTTCTTTCAGCTGTTGTGGGTCGCCGGATTGATGCTCGTCATCCTTCTGTCCCTCCGGGCGCTCACCATCTCTTGGGCTCGCTCAAACCGGCTGTTCCAAGGACTGAGCCTCGTGGCAGTAGCGCTCACGTTGGTCGTCGTCGGCGTTGCGTTCACTCGCCTTCAGCTCTACATCGCCGATGACGGACTGACCCCGCTCCGGTTCTACAGTTCGGCCTTCTCGCTGTGGGTCGGCGTCGCCTTCGTGATCGTCGCTGTGCGCCTGGCCAACGTTCGTCCCGATCAAGCCTGGACCATGCCGACCTTGTTTGCTTCGGGACTCGTTGCGTTGTTCGCTCTGAATCTCATGAATCCTGAGGCGATCATGGCCAACAACAACCTCGATCGTGACGAGCGGTCGATGCTCTTCCACATGGAGAAGTTCACTGCCGACGGACAGATCACTCTGATCAACGGATTGGACCGTCTCACCCCCGAATTGCGAACCGAGGTCACCGAGAAGCTCTGCCGTATCGGAACAGCGCCGGGTGGGCGCACCCAAGCAACGCTTCGAGACGATCAAGCGCGGCTTGCCGCCGGCGATGATCGTGTCGTCATCTCCGACGGCGGATGGCTGAGCTGGAACCTCGGCCAACGAAACGCAGAGTCCGGGCTCCGAGAGTTGTGCGCACCGAGTTGATCCCCGTGGGCTTTGGGTCCGGCGATCAACTTGAGATTCTCGAGCGAGGTCACGACGTTCTGCTGAAGTGACCGCCTTTGGAGGGGCACTGCCATCGCGAGTGTGCGATGGTGAGCACCATGTCGACAGCCACAGCCTCCGATGGAACCTCGATTGCCTACGACGTAGCCGGTGCTGGGCCCGGACCGGCCATCGTGCTGGTGCACGGCATCACCGAGAGCTCAGAGACCTGGGCCCCGATCAAAGAGCGTCTGGCGGAGAATCACCAGATCATCACACTCGACCTTCGAGGTCACGGCGACTCTGGCATGGCGGACCGCTATGACCTCGAAGCCATGGCAGGCGACGTCGTCGCCGTTGCGATGGCCGAGAGTCTGGAACAACCACACATCGTTGGACACTCGCTGGGTGGTGCCGTCGTTTCCGCTGTCGGAGCTGCCATGCCCGTGACTTCAGTTGTCAACGTCGACCAGTCACTCCAGCTCGGCGGTTTCAAGGCTGGTTTGGAGCCCGTCGAGGCAATGTTGCGAGACCCCGCGACCTTTCCTGCGGTGATCGAGGGATTGTTCGCAGAGATGTCCGGCACGATGCTCCCACCGTCCGAGATGGGACGGATCACCGCTGCTCGACAGGCCAAGCAAGATGTCGTTCTTGGTGTCTGGGAGCTGATGTTCACCATGAGTGAGGAAGAAATCGCGGCGGTCGTCGAAGGTGCCCTCGCTGGGTATGCGGGCTCCGAAACGCCGTACCTCTCGCTGTTCGGGATCGACCCCGGGCCCGAGTACGCCAGCTGGCTCACGGGGTTCATTTCCAATGCAACCGTCGAAGTGTGGGCCGACCACGGCCACTACCCCCACCTCGTGGACCCGGACCGCTTCGAGGGTCGCCTGGAAGACTTCTGGAGTTCAGGCGGCTGATTGTCCGCTCGAGGGTCAGCTCGACCGCGACGCCCACACTGCATAGAGCGGGTCGCCACCAGATCCTGGTGGCAAGACAATCGAGGCCGATGCTTCATCCCAGCCACTTGAGAGCGCGAAATACTTGGCGACGATCGACATATGTTCGTCGTCGCTCGACATTCGCCAGCCCTGGATCGCCTTTGTCGGAAAGAGGCGATTGGAAAAGACGTGCACCCAGATCGCTCCCGGACGCAACACTCGTGCCACCTCGTCAAAGACTTCGAGTGGCCGGTTGAGGTAGTCCACCGAGACACAGCACGACGCACCATCGAAACTGCGGCTCGCGAAGGGCAGTGCTGGCGACCGATTCAAGTCAGCAACGACCCCACCCACCGCTGCGGTGTTCTCCCGCAGCTCGCCGACGTTCATGCCCTGCACCACAAGGGCGTCAGGCGGGGGAGCGAAGTGCGAGATCCATGAGCCGCACACGTCGAGGATCTGACCGTGCAACCCGAGTTCGGAGTAGACGCGGCCAGCAGCTTCGATTGCTCGATCATCGATGTGGGTGACCAGCCGGGGCTGGGCGTAGAACTGTTGGTCGTCGGTCTCGTCGAGCCGTGCGAAGAAGCCCTCAGGGAACGATTCGTAGCGTGGGTCAGCCAACGGTGGTGACCGTCAAATCCCCATCGGTGTAGGACGCACGCAGGTCCTTCTTGGAGAACTTTCCGACAGAAGTCTTTGGAACCTCGTCGATGAACGTCCAGCGCTCTGGCAACCACCACTTGGCCACCTTGTCGGTGAGGTATTCGGTGAGTTCCTCGGGCGTCGCCGTCTTGCCGTCGGCCAACACGATGCAGGCGAGCGGTCGCTCATCCCACCGATCATCGGGAATGCCAACGACTGCCGCCTCCAACACGGACGGATGACCCATCAGCGTGTTCTCCAGATCGACGGAGCTGATCCACTCGCCGCCAGACTTGATGACGTCCTTGGCCCGATCGGAAATCTGGATGTAACCCTTTGCATCAACCGAGCCGACATCACCGGTACGCAACCAGCCGTCGTGAAACTTCTCGTCGCTGGCATCGAGATAGTACGAGCCAGTGATCCATGGGCCTCGAACCTCGATCTCGCCCTGGGCCTGGCCATCCCACGGAAGCACCGTGCCGTCCTCATCACAAATCCTTAAGTCGACACCGGCCAGGACCCTGCCGCTGCGGACTCGCCACGCATACTCATCATCGCCAACGTCGTGTTTGGGGAGTCGGGAGATTGCCGCAAGCGGACTGGTCTCGGTCATACCCCAGGCCTGAACGACCGTGACGCCGAAGGTTTCGTCGTATGCCTCCATGAGCGAGCGAGGGACAGCAGAGCCACCGCACAACACATGCTTCAACGAGCTCAGATCGGCATCGGCCGCGTTGTGCAGGATGTCGGTCAGCACCGTCGGAACAGCGCCAGAAATCGTCGGGCGGGTCTTTTCGATCAGATGAGCGAGCGGACCAGCCTGGAGGAACTGCTGGGGCATCACGAGGTCACACCCGGTGGCCCAGGCGGCGTAGGGCATTCCCCAGGCGTTGGCGTGAAACTGCGGCACGATCAACAAGATCCGATCGTCTTCACCAACCCTGACCCCTTGCATGGTCTGGACTGCGAGCGAGTGAAGATACGTCGAGCGCTGCGAATAGGCCACACCTTTGGGATTGCCGGTGGTGCCACTCGTGTAACACATAGCAGCCGCCGCCAGCTCGTCGACGACGGGGTAGTCATAGCCGGGAGACTGAGCTGCGAGCAGTTCCTCGTAGTCGAGCGTTTCTCCCAAGCCGGTCGTGTCGCCCTCACCAGCAACGATGATGTGCTCAACGGTGGTCAATTCATCGCGAACCTTCGCCAGCAAAGGAGCGATCGAAGCGTCAACGATGATCACTTTGTCTTCGGCGTGATTGATCACGTAGGACAGTTGCTCAGGAAACAACCGAATGTTCAGCGTGTGGAGGACTGCGCCCATGCAGGGAACCGCGAGATAGGCCTCCATGTGGCCCTGGTTGTTCCACATGAATGTGCCGACACGATCACCCACGCCGACACCGAGCGCCGCGAGCGCTGCGGCAAGCTGGTCAGCCCGATCGCCGACCTCTGCAAAGGTCGAGACCTGGAGCTCCTGGTCTGGGCCGTGAAAGGTCAGAATTTCTGAATCGGCGTGCACGGTCCGCCCATGCCGAAAAAGCTGGGAGATGTTGAGGGGAACGTCCTGCATCGTGCTCTTGATCATGGGCAAATGGTGCCCTCTTTGACGCCGACCCTCAAGTCAGGCGCAAAGGAGGGGGCGTCGAGCAGTGCGCCTCAAGGCCGAGGGTCCCGCCGCCGATGAGTAGAGAGTGCTGGAACCAACCAACGCCGAGCGGGCAAGAACGGTGCTCGCTGAGGCGACAACCGGTGTTCTGGCCACTGTGGATACAGACGGGCGGCCTGTCGTCGCGCCAGTCCCGATCGTGGACGACGGACAGGGCGCTCCGGTCACCGTCCTTTCCAATTTGTCGACCCACACCATCCGAGGACGCCAAGACGCCCGTGCGGGCATTTCCATTGGTGACCGCCTCCTGATTCAGGGCGATCTCGTTGTCGTACCCGGCATGCAACAACTGGAATTGCAGGGCCGGTTCCTGATGCGTCACCCCGATCTCGTTGGCGTTGTTGAGTCACTCGATTTCTCGTGGTTGCGGGTCGTTCCGACACGCGTGCGCTGGATCGATGATCTGGGAATCGATCAATGGTTGCGGGCCGACGATCTTGCCGGAGCCGATCCGGACCCTCTCGCCGACCACGATTCTGAACTCGTGGCCGAGCTGGGCGAACGTCTGGGCACCGATCTGCTGTTGCTCACCAAAGTCCTCGGCGGCCGCTGGATGGCCTCTGAAGCCGAGCTGATTCGCATCGACCGCTACGGCCTTGTCGTCATGGCCACCGAACCAGGAGAGCGGCGAGAGAGCCGAATCCCATTCCCCGTTCGCCTGGACGATCTGAGCGAGATTCACGCCGCTCTCGGCGCGCTCATGCGGGCCGCTCGCTCTGCCCCGTCGGAGAACCAACCAACGGGAAGTGGCTTCGTCATCTCGACCGGGCCAGAGAAGCGACGCGAAACCTTCCACAGCGAACTGATGGCTGACGAAGACCCCGCGTTGGTGGAGTCTGGAATCGTGTCAGCCCCTGCGGGCCTGTTGGACGCCGTAGAAGGCGACCGCAGACGCCGATCCGACGTTGATGCTGTCGACGGATCCGGACATGGGGATCGAAATGCGATAGTCGGGCCGAGCGATGGAGCGGTGGTTCCCGACCTCGTCACCTTCGGGACCGACGATCTCGTCGCCTTCGAGGCCACCGGCGCGGCTGCTCCCATGATGGACAGCAGTCCCATCGCTGACGCCGCCCCCAAGGGCATGAGCCTTTTCGATGCGCTCGAGTACGCCGGAAGTCAAACCCGGTCCCTCGGCCCCCAAGAGGATGGCGACGGGTTCGTCGGCATCGAGGACGAGCTCAGGGAGGGGAAGAGCATCGGCAGCTGGAGTGAGCGCGAGCATCCGGAACCCGTGGTCCCGGACGATGTCGAGACCGTCGGGGAAGCCGGGGAGCCGGGCGTAGGGCAGCGAGTAGGCCTCACCCATGCTGACTCGTCCGCACCGGCGATAGAGCGGGTCGCTACAGGTGGGGTCGAGCAAGAATCCGTCGACGCCGAGCCCAGCAGCGCAACGGAGGATGACCCCGAGGTTGGTGGGGTTGTTCGTGTTTTCGCAGATGACGACAGTTCGAGCTGAACTCAAGATCTCTTCGGGTTCAGGCACCGCTCGTCGGTGAAAGACTGCCAGCATCCCTCTGTGCAGGTGATAGCCGGTGATTCGGACGAGCACATCGGGGCCAGCCGCATAAATCGGGACGTCTGGCCCGATGGCATCAGGCATCGGCTTGGAGCGTTTTCCATCAACCAGGATCGATGAGAGTTCATAGCCGGCAGCGAGCGCGCGCTCGACGACAAGATCGCCTTCAGAGACGAAGACTCCCGCCATGTCGCCGTCTGGACGTTCGCGTCGCTGCCGCAACACGTGATCCCGCAGACCCTGGAACACCTCGAGTCGAGGGTCGTCCGGATCATTCATTGGTATTGCGTGTTCGAGCACGATGGATTCAGCGAGCGATCAGGTGCCGAAACGACGGACATCGGGTCCGACGAGTTCGGCGAAGAGCTCGAGGACTTCGCCCTCGGTGTCGTGACGACCAGTCTCACCTTTGCTGTAGATCAGTTCGTCGTTCACCACCACGTCATAGACCCCCCGATCACCGGTGATCAGCGTGAGATCCTCGATGACGTGTTGGTAGTTGGAGAGCAAGTCAGTTGCTGCGCGCACGGCGTAGCTCGAATAGTCTCACGGGACGCAGTAGGTGATGGAGATCTTGAATCGTCGATCTGTCATGGCCCGATCCTACGTGCACCGGGGTGATCAGAGTTACGATGTCGGAATGACTTCAGCGATCGTCATTTATGAGAGCCTCACCGGCAATACCAAGACTGCGGGTGAGATGATCGCCACCCAGCTGACGAACGCCGGTGTACCTACCGTTTCCTGCTCCACCAAGCAGG
>CALHCB010000175.1 GCA_937930695.1 uncultured Acidimicrobiales bacterium
TCCTCACTGGCGTCATCGACTGGGAGACGGCGGCGATCGGCAATCCTGTTCGAGACTTCAATTTCAGGGAGTGGGGACGTGGTTGGTACCGCGCCCACGAGCGCGACTTCTCGCTTCTGCGCGAGAGACTTTGGACGTCATACGCTGATGCCCGGGCATTCGCGCCGCTCCCGGACTGGCGGACGGTCCACCTGTTCTTCTCCCTCATCGAAGCATGGCAATGCGCCAGCAGCGCTCGTGAGTTCGACATCGAGCGCCGCCCACTCGCGCTCGCCAATCTCTTGGGGGCGCCCACTTAGACGATTGAGCCAGGCGACAGATCCAAAGTGGACCGCGCCGGTCGACCGGATCGGCACTTGAGATTGGTCGTTCAGCGTTGGAGCCACTCGATAATCGCGCGTCGGAACACTCAGGGCCGCGCCACAGAACCGGCGAACTGTTGCAGCCAGACCACTCGGCAGCGCCACACATAATCGCGGCGAAGAGTGAGGCGGAGGAGAACTTCCCCAACGTGTAAAGCGGTTGAATGCCGAAGGGAGGGTCCGAGCCTTCGAACGCGATCCCAATTTCCTATGTATTTTCACAGCGAATTTTGCCGGTAGCCGTCCGGCAATTCTGCGAAGGGATTTGCGGAATTCCGCAAACACCCCGTGGTGGTGGAGCTGGGGGGAATCGAACCCCCGTCCGTCAAGGATCCATTGACCGTGCTACGACCATTCCCGAGGTTCCGGCCTTAAAGGCAACCGGACTGCCGGGTCAATTGGGGCTTGCGCCCACTACCTCTGAGTCTTTCCTCTGGGTCAGGGGTCTTTCCCTTCAGTCAGTGGTCTCTCCCACCGTCCACCGCTACTTCTGTTGCCGGGCTGTAACGATCTGGCCCCGCGTGGCCTCGCGGCTCGCAGTTTTCCTCTAACTACCTGATTAGATCAGGCGGCAAGAGCGAAGTCAGCCTTGTTGGCGCTTCTGTTGAACCCCGTTTAACGAGTCTGAGCAACTCGGGTCGCACACTCAACTTTTCGTCTCGACGTCGAAACCGATCAGCCCCGAGTCGAAAGACAGTTGCATAAATGCTGTCTGTCTCTCTTTTCAAATAGCGCCTCGTCTCGCCGCGGCCAGAAGAGGGTTGCTCACTGTATCGGGTCTCTGTGACGGACTCTGAGAGATTCTTGATACGCGCCGCCACAGTGAGCTGGGGCTACCAATACGCCAGAAGAAGTAAGACTGCACCGACAAAGATGGCGAACAGTGCGATGGGGAGGATGACGACAGCGAGCAGACTGCGCCACAACCCCTTGAACCCCGGCGGTGGTTCGGGCCACATCGTCTCTTCCCACGGCTCGAATGTCTCGTCAATGTCGAGGTCGGTCCAACGGATGCCGAGATCCTCCGCTTCGTGGGCCGCGTCGAGCTGGCTCATGAGCTGGGAGTAGGCCTCGTTGATATCGGTCATTCGTCGAGGATCGCCACCGTGGTCTGGGTGGTGCTCGAGGGCCAATCGCTTGTAGGCGCGCCGAATCTCTGTGTCTGAAGCGGTGGGTGCGACGCCGAGTGTCTCGGCGGCAAGGTCCGGGCTGACCATTGAGGACAAACTACAACGAAACGGCCATCCAGAAGGGAACCGGCGTGGCCGAAGTTGGGTGTTGGTGGCGGCCGACTCGACGGTCGTTGGATTCGTCGAGCAATCTGGCACCCAAGGTTTCACCGACGAGGAGCATCGAAGTGATCGAAGAGCTGCACACCGAGACGATTGCGGGCCTGCCACAAGACCAGCCGCTCGTGATGTTGAACCTCATGAAGTTCCGCGCCGAGAGCCTCGATGGTGACGGCTCGGGGTGGGATGCCTATGTGCGGTACAGCAAGATGGCGAACAAGCTCATTAAGGATCGCTCCGGGCGAATCATCTGGGCAGGCGAGGTGATGGGAGCAACGCTTGGCCCAGCCGTGCACGGCGACTGGGACTACAGCGCGCTCGTCTCGTATCCGACGGCCGGTGACTTCCTCGAAATGGTGCAGAGCGATGCCTACGCCGAGGCCAATGTCCACCGTGACAATGGCTGCGCGGCACATCTCATCATGGCAATCAACGAAACCTTCAACGGCCTCGCAGCCATTTCGTCGACCGAGGCAACGAGTCCACCTCGTGCAAGCTCAGCTCGCTAGGGGAGTGTGGTACCGATTACGGAAGCGGTCGGGCCCGGAGTCCCGTCGGCACCGACAGCGCGTACCTCGATGTCATAGGTCGTACCGGGCTCGAGATCAGTGATCGTAAACCAGCGATCGTTGTCGGTTCCGACCGCGACGCCGTTGACGAGGATTTCAT
Organism: uncultured Acidimicrobiales bacterium; assembly: GCA_937930695.1. GTDB lineage: Bacteria > Actinomycetota > Acidimicrobiia > Acidimicrobiales > SZUA-35 > CALEWY01. The sequence continues at coordinate 2,321 of CALHCB010000175.1, forward strand.
GCGTGCTGGCCCCGTTGACCGTGCCGTAGTTGATCACGATCTTACGCATCTCAGTTCGGGTCACGTTGAGAAAGGCGGGGGCGCCGAGCGTGATGCCCTCTGTTGTCACGCTCACCGTTGCTGACTCGCCGATCGCTCCACCTGCAGAGACACCGCGAACTTCGATCGAGTAGGTGGTTGCTGGCTCGAGACCGGTTGCCGTGTACCAGCCGTCGTTGTCGGTCCCGACAACTGCGCCGTCGATCAGAATCTGATGGCTTGCGGCGCCAGGCACCTTGCCGTAGCGAACGACGACTCGACGAGCCTCGGTACGGGTGACCTCGGCGAATGCAGGAGCAGCGAGTGAGCCGCCGAGTGTCGTGGCCTCAACCGAGACGCTCTCGAGACCGGGGTTTCCTCCGGCGTCGAGCGCCCGTGCCGTGTAGGTGTATGTCGTGCCCTCGTCGAGTTCTGTGTCGACGAACCAGCCGTTGTCGTCGGTGCCAACAACAACGCCGTCACGAAGAATTTCGTAGCTGTCCGCTGCGGCAACGAGGCCGTAGTTCAAGACAACTCGACGGTTCTCGATTCGTGTCACCCGCAGCGTTGCGGGTGCTGCGAGCACCGGGCCGTTGCCGACCTGTTCGAAGACCTCGATGTTGTCAACGGTGAGTTGACGCCCAGCCCCGGGGAGCTGATAGCGCACGTAGCGAGCTGAGCTGAACACTTCGACGTCGGTCCAGCGTCCGATGTTGCCCGTGTCGAACGTCGAGACGCCCGCCTGAGCCCGTGTCGCAGTGGGATCAGTTGAATCAAATGGAACGTCGGAGAGGTAGAGCGACCCGTTTGACATGCCGTTGAAGTTGCCGACGGCTCGTTCGAAGAGCCGCACAACGCCAACCTGTTGGACGGACCCGAGATCGATCTCGATCCACGGATTGTCCTCGACGAGGGTCTCTGCGTAGAACGTGCGAATGCCGTCATGGCGTGTTTGACCAGCGAGATGACGGTCGACGGCGTAGTTGGCCGAGAACACGTCGCGGGTCGATGACATTGTGGCTGGCTGGTTCTGCGAGAGCAGTGGGCCGCGTTCGGTAGTGGGTGCTGCAGCGAACGTCGCGAAGCCGCCCGCCCAACCGGATCCTGCTCGGCTGACGTCGCCACCAAGCCAGAGGCGTCCGTTCTCCGAACCATGAATGGCCCAGATGCCCGACTTCATGCCCATGTCCATCAGGTAGCTCGGGATCTCTTCGCCGCTGTTGGCGTCGAATGCCGCCGACCAGATCGTGTGCGTCTGGGACGGGTCGTCGAGTGTGTCGAGGTTGGCCTGCTGCCACGCAGCGTTGGTGAACGGGACAACGTCCTCTGAGTAGCCCTGGTTGGCCCAGAAATGGCCGCCGGTGTAGAGACGATCGCCGACAACTTCAGCCGCTTGGTAGTCGCCTCCACCAAACGAGGTCAGGTAGTAGCCGACTCGGCTGAGGTCGTTCTCGTTGAGAACTTCGAGCAGGTGGGATTCACGAGCGACGAACACCTTGTCGCCGTGCACGGCAATGTCGAACGGGTTCTGCTTGCAACAGTTGGGCATGCCCTCTGGTGTCCCTTGGGCAACGCCGGGAACGAGTTCGCCGGTCAGTCCGTCGAGGGCGCCGAACCACTTGTGAGGCTCGCCGTTGAGGACCTCGAAGTAGCCGCCGACATAGACCCGGTCGCCGGTGGGAGACGCTTCGAGTGTCCACACCCGTGCGCCGGAAGCAGCAGCTCCGAAGTTGGTGTCGTGTGCGCCGGTGGTGAGATCAAGTTTGGCCAGGCGGACGGCGATGTCGGTACCCGCAAAGGCAAAGTTGCCGCCGGCGTAGAGCGAGCCGTTGGCGATGTCGAGATCCATGACAACCGCGGTGCCGGCGGGGAAGGTCAGATCGGCATCAAAGCTGCCAACGACAGCACCGGTGGTCGGGTTCAGTGCGGCGAGTGGGCCAGTCGCTGTCCCGTTGATCGAGGTAAATTCGCCGCCAACGAAAAGGTTGGTGCCGTCGGTCTCGAGCGAGAACGCACCAGCATCAAGTGCCGGGGCAAAGGAGGGGATCCACTCGCCAGTGTCGGCGTCGAATGCCGCGAGGTATGCCTGGTTTTGAAGAGGAGCGTTGTAAGACTCTTGGACGTTTCCGAACTTTCCGGCGACGTAAACGACACCATCAATCTCGGCGAAGTCCCACACCAAGCTCTCGAAGACGACCGTCTCGGAGGGCATCAATGTTGCGACGCCCCAGGTCGAAACAGGCTCGGGAGAGACCTCCCAGCCAGCGGGAACGTTGCCGACGTTAGGTGCCTGTGCATCAGCGATCGTCGGAGCGCCCCCAACACTTGTGAGGGTCGCGGCAAGCAGCCCTGCTGAAAGCGCGCCAGTAATCCGCCGGAAAGTCATACCACTGAGAGTAGCTATGTGCTCACATTTCTAGAAGGGCACTTTGGCCACTCGCCCGTAGGCATTCAGACCCCACCAACGTGCGGGGGTCAGCTTGTTCCTGGCTTAGCGTCGCAGGCGGTCCGACAGCTCTCGGCGAGCTTCTCGATCGGCGTCCCGCTTGGCAATGAGCTGGCGTTTGTCGATGGTTCGGCGCCCCTTGCCAATGCCGAGTTCGAGCTTGACCCTGCTGTCTTTGAAGTAGAGGGCCATGGGGACCAACGAGACTCGCTCGGTGTTGATCTTGGAATTGAGCCGATCGAGTTCGTATCGGTGCATGAGCAGCTTGCGCTTGCGCTCAGGGTCGACCAATCCTTGGGTGCCCGATCGTGAATACCGAGAGATGTGCAGGCCGATGACGAAGAGTTCGCCGTCCTCGAATCGTGCGTAGGCATCGCTGATCTGAATCTTGGATTCACGCAGCGACTTGACCTCTGCTCCTCGGAGCATGATTCCGGCTTCGACGGTGTCGGTGATTTCGTAGTCGCGGCGCGCACTCTTGTTGGTGGCGACCATCTGCACTGCCATGCACTCGACACTACAGCCACTAGCGTTTGCTCCATGCTGAAAATCGGCCATCAGCCATGGATGGAGATCCTCGCCGAGGCGTGGCGGGTCTATCCGAACGAAGCCTGCGGGGTGCTCATCGGGCAGTCCGGCGATGACGATCCGATCCTGCGATTCGAACCGATCGAGAATGCGGCCAACTCGAGTCGAGTGTTCACGCTGGATCCGATGGGTTTCATGAAGGCGGAACGACGAGCGGACGATGACGGACTCGAAATCGTCGGTGTTGTGCACTCCCACACGCACACTGCGGCCTACCCATCCCCGACCGATGTGACCGAAGCCACTGCGCCACTCGTGCCGCCGACGTGGCATTGGGTCATCGTGTCTCTGGCCTGGGGTTTCCCGGAGTTGCGAAGCTTCCGGGTGCAGGCAGGGGAGGGCGATTCGATGACGCTCGCAGGAATAGCAGAAGAACCGGTTTTGTTGTCTTAGTTGGAATTCCCTACGATTCCTGTCAGGTTTATCAACAATCCCCCTCGCGTCGCTCGAAACTCGAGACCGCACCTTCTCTCCTTGGAGTGTCGATCATGTCTTCCGCACCGTCTGCTGCCCCTGCAACTGTCCGTCTCCCCACCGTGCTTCGCGCTCAGACCGAAGGCCAGTCGACTGTTCCCGCAGAGGGAGCAACGGTTGGCGAAGTTCTTGCCTCGCTGGTTGGCTCCTATCCCGGTCTCGGCTCCAGCATCCTCGATGAAGAGGGTGGGCTGCGGAAGTTTGTGAACCTGTACGTCAACGACGAGGACATCCGCTTCCTCGATCACCTCGACACCGCCGTTGCCGCAGGCGACGAAGTGGCAATCTTGCCTGCCGTCGCCGGAGGCTGAGATGGCGGTCTACGGATCGATCACCGAACTGATCGGTAGTACGCCGACGATCGACGTCAGCCACTTGAGTCCAAATCCAAACGTCCGGATCTTCGCCAAGCTCGAAGGGCAGAACCCTGCAGGTTCGGTCAAAGACCGGATCGCATTGGCCATGATCGATGCTGCTGAAGAGTCGGGTGAACTCGTTCCCGGCCGCACGATCATCGAGCCGAGCTCGGGCAACACGGGAATTGCGCTCGCCATGATCTGTCGAGTTCGGGGCTACCACCTGAAGATCGTCCTGCCGGAGAACGTGACCATTGAACGCCGGCAGGTGCTCGAGGCATACGGGGTCGAGATCATCCCGTCGCCCGGTGGGGAAGGATCGAACGGCGCTGTCCGGCTCGCTCAGGAACTCTCGGAGGAGAATCCCGAGTGGATCTTTCTCTATCAGTACGGCAACGAGGCCAACCCGACAGCCCACTACAGAACGACTGGTCCGGAAATTCTGGCCGACGTCCCAGACATCACACACTTCGTTGCAGGTCTGGGAACCAGCGGGACGCTGATGGGTGTTGGCACGTTCCTGAAGGAACAAAAGCCCGAGGTCAAGATCTATGCGGTCGAGCCGCCGAGCGGCGAAAGGGTCGAAGGACTCCGCAGTCTGGACGACGGCTATGTGCCACCGGTGTTCGAGAAGTGGGGCGGCATGGATTTGCTCGACGGAAAGCGCATCGTGCGTCCGGCTGAGTCGCTCGAATGGACCCGCAAGCTCGTGAGTGATGCGGGGATCTTTGCAGGCATCAGCTCCGGTGCGGCCATGGCGGGAGCGGCCAAGGTGGCATCCAGGATTCCTGAGGGCGAGAGCGCCGTCATCGTGTTCGTCGTATGCGACGGCGCCTGGAAGTACCTCTCGACGGGCGCCTACACCGAGCCGCTCGAAGACGTCATCGAGACGCTCGACTCCGTCATCTACTTCTGACGGCGAGATCACTACCTCGGATCGAGCATCGGCCCAAAACAGAAGAACGGCCGGGCTTTCGCCCGACCGACCCTTCCATTGGTCATCACCCCAAACTGTGCGGCCTCCGTTGTTTCGGCGACCGACTTGCTGTGAGTGAACATAGGCGCACGGAGAGTGCGGAATCCAGTGTTCGGGATGCACTACCCATCAAGTTCTTCAGAGGAGGGGTCGTCGGGCCCATTCGGTCGAGCCTCTACAGTTTCGAGCGTGACGAAGGCGGCAACGGGACGCATGTTCCTCGATGGTGATGATCGCCCGATCGGCATGTTCGACAGCGGCTTTGGCGGTCTCACGGTGGCCAGGGCCGCAATCGATCTGCTGCCCGCTGAGGACCTCGTCTATCTCGGCGACACCGGTCGCTACCCGTATGGCTCACGACCGCTCGAAGAGGTTCGACGCTTTGCGCTGGAAATAGCCGAACACCTGATCGACGCCTACAACATCAAATACCTTGTGGTCGCGTGCAACACCGCCACGGCTGCAGGCGTCGACTTGTTGGCGGACGAGCTCGATATTCCGGTGCTTGGGGTGATCGAGCCCGGTGCGCGGGCTGTCTTGCAAGCCACCGAAACCGGCCGGATTGGTGTGATCGGTACGGTCGGCACGATCGAGTCGGGGGTCTACGACACCGTGATCGGAAAAGTCGATGCTGACGTTTCCGTGGTGTCGTGCGCCTGCCCGGGATTCGTCGAGTTCGTCGAGCGAGGCAACACCGAGGGTCCACAGGTTCGGATTCTTGCTGAGCGCTTGCTGGCGCCGATCATCGATGGTGGTGTCGACACTTTGCTTCTTGGGTGTACGCACTATCCGTACCTCGCCCGAGCAATCGGCGACGCCGTTGGGGAAGACGTCGTGCTGGTGTCTTCTGCGGACGAGACGGCCTTTGCTCTTGCCGATGAGCTGCGAGAGCTCGGATTGGCCCACCCAGAAACCGACCGGGTCGGAACCCACCGGTTCATTTCTTCGGGCGATGTGCGCGCTTTCACGGTTCTAGGCAGCAGACTCCTGGGACCTGAACTTGTCGATGCTGAAAGATGGAATATCCATGCGCCCTGACGGCCGAGAAAACAACCAACTGCGCCCGCTGAGCTTCGAGCGTGACTTCACCGATATGGCCGATGGGTCTGTCCTGGTGAAGTTCGGCCGCACGCATGTGCTGTGCACCGCGTCGATCGATGATTCTGTCCCGCGCTGGATGAGGGACTCCGGCGAAGGCTGGGTCACCGCCGAGTACAACATGCTCCCCGGATCAAGCCCCGAGCGAATTCGGCGTCGTACCTCGGGCCGGGATCAAGAGATCCAGCGGCTGATCGGTCGAAGCCTGCGCGGCGTGTGCGACATGAAGAAGCTCGGCGAGATTTCGATCACGGTTGATTGTGACGTGCTGCAGGCCGACGGTGGCACTCGAACTGCCTCAATCTGCGGTGGTTATGTCGCCTTGCATGACGCGATCACTCGCGCTGGTCTCAAGAACCCGAACGATCACCCTCTCACCACTGAGTGCGCGGCCATCAGCGTCGGCATCATCGACGGCGAGCACCGGCTCGATCTTCCCTACATCGAAGATTCGACTGCCGAAGTCGACATGAACGTTGTGATGACGGGAACCGGTGGCCTCATAGAGGTGCAGGGAACCGCCGAGGGAAAGACCTACTCCCGCGACGACCTCAACGCCATGCTCGACCTCGCATCCCACGGTGTCGACGAGATCGTGGCCGCCCAGCGAGCCATTCTGGCCACCCCTCCGGCGGCCCGTCCCGATCGTGGCTGACGGTTCATCTGGCGCCCGACCAAAGCTGGTCGTCGCTTCCGCCAACCCAGACAAGGTCAAAGAGCTCGTCGCGCTTCTCGGACAGCGCTACGAGGTCATTGCCCGGCCCGACGATGCGCCAGAAACCATCGAGGACCAGGACAGCCTCGAAGGCAACGCCATCAAGAAGGCCATCGAGATCGCCGAATTCACTGGCTGCTCAGCGCTTGCTGACGACACCGGTCTGTTCGTCGAAGCCCTCGATGGTCGACCGGGCGTGTACAGCGCTCGCTACGCCGGTGAAGATGCAAGCTATGACGACAACGTCACGAAGCTCTTGGGCGAACTCGAAGCTGCGGGTGCGGTGGATGTCGAGGACCGACGTGCAGAGTTCCGCACCGTCGTGGCCCTGATTAATCCCGACGGCACCGGCGTCACCGGCGAGGGCAGCATTCAAGGGACGATCGTCGCCGAGCGGCGCGGTGACGGCGGGTTTGGCTATGACCCGGTCTTCCAGCCGGACGAGGGCGAGGGGCGAACATTCGCCCAGATGCCGACCGACGACAAGCATGAGCTCAGCCATCGAGGTCGAGCCCTCGTGGCGCTCGAACAAGGTCTGCAACGCCTCTAGGCGAGCTGGACCACGCGTCGTCGTTCGAACGATCTGGTTCCCAACTGAGAACTACAAGACAGATCGACAGTGCATGTCGGATCTGGCTCGATCGTGCGGGCTTGCGTTCCCCTTCGAGTTCACCCCGAAGGGTTGATCCTAAGAATGCTCGATCAAGGGTCGGTCTAAAAGGCTTCGAGTTCCTCGCCCAAGACAAATCGTCCGAGTTGGTGGTGGACGCGGTCTTGATGGGCGTTGATGTGCAAGGGCATGGCTTGGAAGTCGCGCCAGCGACGTTCGAAGTTCTTGCTCTCTCGTAGGCCGTTGCCGCCCTGAGTGCGGAGCAGGAGTTGCATTGCTTCGGCGAGCTGCTCGAGCGCTGACGCGGACAGCGCCATCTGCCGCAGATAGTCGGCTTCGTCAGGCACGACGAGCTCGTCGATTCTGGCGTCGACCTCGCGGCAGGCCGTTTCCATCGTCGCAGCAGCTGCGGCAACGAGTGCAGAAGCCCGTCCGAGATTCACCTGCACTGTTGGTCGCGTCGCCATCGACTTGCCGAGGATCGAGCGTCGGCTGCGTAGCTCCTCGGTCACCTCCCGAAGCGCAGCTCTGACGAGACCGACGCCCATCCATCCGAGCCAGACGTCGGACAAGCCGACCCAGTCTTCTCGGTAGCGGTGGGCGATTACGGGAACCTCGCGCAGTGTCTCAGCTCTGTTTGCACCAAACCACGGCGCGCTGCGCTCCAAGGGCACGATGACGTCGGTGTAGTGGATGTCATCGGTTGCCGATGCCCGAACGGCGCTGCCATCCCAGGTTGGATCGATTTTGACGCCGTCTGCGGAGAGCGGGACTACGGAGAAGCGCAGGTTGAGCGGCTCGAGGCGGTTGCCCTCATCGTCGACGACGACACACACCACTCCGGCCCACTCCGCATACCGGCCGCCGGTGCTGAATGCTCCTCGACCGTTGAGCCGAATGTTGTCACCTTCGATGGTCCCCGTGACCCCCGAGCCGGCTCCGGCTGGGAAGCACACCCATTCACCTCGCTCGATGATCGTCTGCAGCAGGTCGGCATGGTCGGGGCCAAGTGTTCCGGCAAACAGATGGAAGACGGCGAGGTGATTCCAAAGCGTCCACGCCGAACTCGTGCAGTTGGCAGCGACCGCTTCGAGCTCTCGTCCGATTTGGAGAACTGTTGCCTCGCTGCCGCCAATGTTCGTTGCGGCAGACAGACCCATGATCGGGTTGGCCTTGATCTGGTTGATGAGTTCGGGATCGATCTCCCGGGTTGAGTCGGCCCGCTCTGCTTGGTCCGCCATCGCTGCGATGAGGGGATCGATAGCCCGCGGAGGCCCGCTCGGGAGAAATGCTACGAGAGGTTCTGTTGCCAGCGGTCGCGCGTCCATGCGTCGACAGTACGTGGTCTTCAGAAGGAGATCGATTCGCGGTGTGCTCGCATCGATTCTCGCAGCGATGTGCGTCGCCTATCGAGCAGCGTTCTTGTTGAACGGCTCGATTTCCTCGCCCGGCTCGGGGCGTCGTCCGGCATGCCACGAACCTCGCAGATGACGTCGCACTCCGCCCGGGGGGTCTTCGCTCGCTCTTGCCGCCGCATGCCAGAGGTCGTAGTGGTGCAGAATCACGTCGCCGCGTTCGCAGTACACAGCGACTTCACCGCTGATCTTCTCGAACCCGAGCGGCATGGCGTCTGTCGTCCATGTGTGGCTCTCTGGGACGACCCTGAGGAAGCCGTTCGCTGGCGAGGTGCCGTCGATGTGGAAGGTGAGGGCGATCGAGGGATGGAAGTCAGAGTTCGGATACGCCTGGTGATCAGAATGCCAACCGATTCGGCTGTACGCGCTCTCTGATCCCGGCCGTGCATCCTGATAGACCACGCCAAAACGTTCGCCGAATTCTTCGGGAAACTCCCAGATCTCGGCGCCGTCCAGACAGCGGGTGAGAAGTTCCACGAGTTCAGGTCGATTGAAAGCATCGTGGGCGACCGGAGACAGCCGAGTGACATCGCGGACGTAGTTCACAAACGGCGGTGGAGCACCGGCATCAGCGGAAGTGAGGTAGTCGCCGCCGTAGCGAGAACGGTCGATCGATCCGTCGGCGACGCCTTGCTGAGCGGCAACCAACGCATCCTCCAGTTCCGTCATCTCGTCATCGGTGAACAAACCGGAGACGACGACATAGCCGTCTCGTTTGAAGTTGGAGGTGAGTCTGTCGAGGTCAATTCTTGGCATGTTGGTGGTGGACATCAGGATCCTCTCGAGGGTCGCTATTCGGATCTGGGCGACCCGACACCTCCACATCTAACAGGTCAGCTTCACCGACGGGTTTCGAGAGTGTGAACAATGAACCAATCGGTTCACTACTTGCTTGGTGTTACCTGACAGGGCCGGTCAGAGCAGCCCTCTGCACAACTCGTTGTGCGAAGTTCTTGGCCGCCGCCTCGTAGGTCGCATCAATGGCCCGGCGGCTTCCACTGGCGAGCAAGTCGAACTGAAGGCCTCGCCAGAGGCCGACGAGCTCTCGGGACATCACGCGTGCGTCGTCGGTGGGAACACCTTCCGCCCGCAACACTTCTGCGGTGCGGCGCGACCAGATTCTTCCGCTGTCGATGAAGTGCGAATAGCGATCGGGCTCTCGGACCGCGAGTCCGAAGACCTCGAAGAACAATCGCAGAAACGGAAGATTCTCATCGGCTGAAATCATCTTCCAAGCAGCGAGCACGCGGTCGTCGAACGGTCTCTCGGGGTCTTCAAGAGACTGGAACACATCTCGAATGAGTGGGTATCGCGCCTTGGCTTCCTGGAGCGCTTCGTGGATCAGCTCCTCTTTGGACCCGAAGTAGTACAGAAGCATCCGGTTGTTCGTTCCGACGGCGCGGCTGACGCTTCGCAGTGTCAGGTTGGCGACGCCATTTTCAATGCAGTAATCGGCGACGAGTGCCCGCAATCGCTCGCGTTCTGGGATGTCGGATCGCACGGCGGCGAGAGTAGCGGCGCGCTTGAGCTTCCGGAAACGTGGGCTTCACAATGCGGACATTCCTGGGACATCGCTGCCGTCTACCTTTTGAATCAGTTGGTTCATTCCCGTATCCAAACGTTGGCGCTGAAGCCCTAGGAGGCTCAATGTTCTGCACACCTGAAGTCGAAGCGGATGCGAGAACTCGAGTCAGGTCGACGAAGCGATGAGTCTTGATCTGCTTCTAGAAGATGGTGTTGCGCACATCGATCTGGTCTCATCGGCCGCGCCGGCGGACCTTCAGCTGTCGGGCGTCGGCAAGGACTTTCAGTTGCGACGCGGCACGTCTGTTCGAGCGCTCGACGCCGTGGACCTTGAAGTTGGCCACGGCGAGTTCGTCGCCCTCCTCGGTCCGTCGGGCTGTGGCAAAAGCACGATCCTTCGACTTGCTGCTGGCCTGGAGTCGCCGACTTCAGGCTCGGTCACAGTCGGTGGCAACGCTCCGGAGGAGATGGCAAGAAGTCACGGACTGGGTGTGGCGTTTCAAGATCATGCATTGCTTCCGTGGGCGACCATCGAAAGGAATGTTTCGATGCCATTCAAGCTTGCTCGACGCACAGTCGACGAGGACCGTGTTGCCGGACTGCTTGAACTCGTTGGTCTCTCCGAGTTTGCGAAGGCTCGTCCACGTCAGCTGTCCGGCGGTATGCGGCAACGTGCCTCCATCGCCCGAGCGCTGGTTCTCGAGCCAAAGATGTTGTTGCTCGACGAGCCCTTCGGCGCGCTGGATGCGGTGACCCGCCGGCGGCTGAATATCGAGCTGCAAGCGATCTGGGCTCGCGATCACATCAGCACGCTGTTGGTCACCCACGCAGTTGAGGAAGCGGTGTTTCTTGCCGATCGAGTCGTCGTCATGAGCGCTCGGCCCGGGCGGATTGAGCGGATCCGCAAGATCGACTTCGAGCGTCCGAGGAAGCCAGAGCTCATGCGCTCCTCAGAGTTCCACGCGGTAGTCGACGAGTTGACGAAGTCGTTGGACGATCACGATGAGGTGGTAGGGCCATGAAGTCACAAACGACCGGGTCAGGGCTGATGTACGGGGCGATCGGTGTCGTCGTACTCGGAGTTGTCTGGGAATCGGCTGGCCGATCCGGAGTGCTCGGCACGACCTTTCCTCCCGTGTCCGATGTCGTCACCTACTTGGCTGATCCTGCCTACCGAACTCTCTTCGGACGAGCAGTCGGTGCAACATTTTCATCAGCCGCTCGCGGATTCCTGTACGGAAGCGCGGTGGCAATTCTTCTCGCAACAAGCGGAGCAGTTCTCCCAGCGGCAAAGGAGGGCATGGACCGGTTCGTTGCATCGGTCCATGCCATTCCGCTCATCGCGCTCGGCCCGCTGTTCATCGTGTTGCTCAGCCGAACGGGAACTCCCGCAGCGATTGCTGGATTGGCTGCAGCTTTCCCCGTCTACGTAGCGGCGTCCGCTGGCTTTGACGACACCTCACAGACTCATCGAGATGTCTTCACCGTGATGGGTTCAGGGCGATGGTCTCGATTGCGGCATCTTCAGGTACCAGCTGCGCTTCCCGGGATTGCAGACGGCCTTCGACTCGCAGCACCAGCCGCTGTTCTCGGTGCGATCTTGGGCGAGTGGTTCGGCGCCCCTCGGGGTATCGGAATCCTCATTGTGAGTTCAATGCAGAACTTCCAGATCAATCAACTCTGGGCGAGCGCGATGCTGGCGGCGTTGATCAGCTTGACGGCCTTTGCACTGTTCGGCGCGCTTGAGCGCTTCGTTGTCTCGAGAATCCGATGAGTCAGATCAACACCGACTTGGTGGCCCCGCGGATAGCAACTCGATCAGCCTCACTTCCCAAAGTGGGCACGCCTGCGAGGGCAACCGATTCTGTGTCGGTCATTCGACGAGTTGGCCAAGGCATTTGGAACGTTCTGGGCTGGTGTGTTCGCCGCTACTGGGGCGTCATGGCGCTCGTTCTTGGGTGGCACGCCTACGTCACCGTCCTGGACATCAATCGGATCGTGATGCCCAGCCCCGGGGCGGTGTCCCAAGAGTTGCTGACCAACCCTGGTCGATACGTGGACCCGACCTTGTCGACGCTCACCGTGGCGCTGGTGGGACTTGTCGGCGGAACGACGCTAGGAGCGTCACTCGCATCGCTCTCATGGTTTGCTCGAGCAATCAACGGGTTGTTGACGCCGGTCGCCGTCATCCTTCGCTCGGTCCCAATCGTGGCGATGGTCCCCGTGCTCGCTCGAGTCTTTGGATACGAGCAGCGAACCATCCTGCTGATCACGGTCATGATCTCGTTCTTCCCGACCTTCGTCTTCGTTTCGTCCGGCCTTCGAGCTACTCCACCAGGGTCTGAGGATCTCTTCCGGGTCTTTGGGGCTCGACGACTGACGCTCTTTCGTCGATTGGCGTTGCCATCAGCGATGCCGAACGGACTCGTCGCTCTGCGACTCTCGGCAGCCGATTGCATACTCGCCGCTCTGGTCGCCGAGTTCTTGATGGGCACTGAAGGCTTGGGCCACGTGTTCCAGGACACGATCGGCGACCTCGACATGCTCACGGCTTGGAGCGCAGCGATCATCGCAACGATCTTCAGCGTGACGCTGTTCCTTATCACCCGCCGCTTGGAGCGCGCTGGTCATCGTCGCTGGTCGGCCTGAACAACAGTCAGAAATGTCGCTCCGGCGACGTCGTTCTCTCAATCACCCAAGAAAACCGAGGTATTTCCAATGGACCCGATGTCACGTCGCAGATTCGTCCGGACGGCTGGAGTGGGAGCCGGTGCTCTTTTCCTGCCACAAGTCTTGGCCGCATGCGGATCGAGCGACGACACAACCGAAGGTTCGTCCGCTGATTCGCCAACGACAACTGCTGGCTCAGACGGGGCGCCGGCTGAGCTCGACACGATCCGCCAGGCGAACGGCTGGATCAACAATGTCGAGTTCGGAGGAATTTGGCTTGCGATCGAGAACGGATACTTCGCCGATCAGGGCATTGATCCCACGTTCCTCGAAGGTGGACCGAACGCTCCAGCGCCACCCGTGGCGGTCGCCGCGGGGGATGCCCAGATCGGTCAAGACCCGAGCATGTTGCGCATCTTCCAGGCGATGGCGGAGGGAGGTGACGACTACGTTCTGTTCGGCACGCAGTTCCAGACAAGCCCAAGCGGCGTGATCTCGACGCCCGCCCGCCCTGTTGAGACGGCAGAGGATTTGGTCGGCATCAAGTTCTTGGGTCAGCCAGGGGCGGAGGCCAACGTCAAGGCAGCGCTGAAGCTAGGTGGGTTCGACGACACCGACTATGAGTTCATTCCCGCTGGATTCACTCCCGAGCCACTCATGGAGGGTCAGGGCGAGGCGTACTCCGCGTTCCTGACCAACCAACCGCTCATCTTGGCTGAGCAAGGCTATGTGGAAGGCGAGGACTACATCACAGCGACATGGGAGCAACTTGGTCTGCCGTTGTACTCGAACGTGATGTTCGCGCCCCGATCGTATGTGGAGGAGAACCACGATCTGCTCGTCCGGTTCATGCGGGCGCTGATTCTTGGTTGGGAAGTGAATGAGGACGATCCTGAGGTAGCGGCCCGACTCTCCGTCGAGAAGTTCGGTGTTGATCTAGGGCTCGACCTCAATCAGCAAATCGCAGAGAACGAGACGCAGATTCCGTTGCATCGCGGTCCGCTCACCGAGGAAAAGGGTCTGTTCTGGATTGACCCAGACCGGATCGCTGACGAGATGTATCCCGTGCTCGAAGCGGTAGGGGTCGATCCTCTTCCCCCACTGGATGGTCTGGTTGACCTGACGATTCTCGAGGACGCATTCGATGGAAAGACGACGATGCGATGACCGAATTGCGCTCACTCCAAATGCTTCCCAAGGCGCATCTTCATGCACACCTCGAGGGGAGCATGCGCCCGTCGACGCTGACGGAACTCGCGGAACACTACGAGATGATCGTCCCTGAAACGAGTGGCTACGGCGACTTTCCAGCCTTCTCTGCGATGTACAAGACCGCGGCGACGGTTATCAAGACGGCTGACGATCTCAGCCGTGTCGTCTCCGAGGTAGTTGAGGACGCAGCCCTGGACGGAGCGGTGTGGATCGAACCTTCGTTCCAACCGAGGATGCACACTGCCACCTTTGGCTCGGTTGAAGCTGTGGTTGAGATCGTGGTTGACGCTGCGGCAGCGGCATCCAATGCATTTGGTATCGGTGTTGGCCTGATGATCGCTGGGGACCGGACCGAGCCGCCGGCCAATGCAACGGAGAATGCTCGGCTTGCGGTGAAGTTCAAGGATCAGAATGTCGTGTCATTCGGACTCGCGAGCGATGAGGCTGTCGGTCCCGCGGAATGGTTCAAGGAATCGTTTGACGTTGCTCGCGAGGGTGGGTTGCTGTCCGCTCCACACGCAGGGGAACTGGCGGGGCCCGGCAGTGTCGTTGCGGCTCTCGATGTGCTTGGCGCTGACCGGCTTCAGCATGGCGTCCGAGCGATCGAGGATCCCGAGTTGGTGAAGCGACTCGCGGACTCCACGGTCTGTCTCGACGTGTGTCCGACGTCGAACATTATGTTGCGAGTCGCCGATTCCTTTGCCGAGCACCCCCTCCGCGAACTGCTTGACGCGGGCGTGTTCTGCAGCGTAAATGCCGATGACTCGTTGTTGTTTGGGCCTGGGCTGCTCGACGAATACGAGTTGTGCCGCTCCGAATTCGGATTCAACGACGAACTGCTGGCGCGCATTGCACGGTCCTCCATTGAGGGCAGCGGCGCGCCGTCCGACAAGGTGCTGGCCTGGAGCGCCAGCGTGGACGAATGGCTCGCGTCCGCGCTGGTGTAGGCCACGTCTCCCGATCTCAGTCCCAATCTTCCCCCGCAAACGAAAGACGCAATAATGGACCTGTCGAAAACCGGTGTTGTCCCCGAACGGACTGCGAATCCTGCATATGCCCGTGAATTGCTTGAACGCGACGGAGCGGTGATTCTGACCGGATGTGGCCGCGACGCTGTGGCAAGCGAGGCGATTCCGCACCGCGTCTTCGGTTCGAGCGTGCTCGCCGCCCCTCCAGCGGCCAAGGTGAGCGACGGCGGCGAACGAGATCGGAGACCGATGGGGCTCTCCTCGCAGACTCGATCGAATTGCCACAGTGACGGCTATGCCTACGGGTGGCAGTATCCGGACTACTTCCTCCTGTTGTGCGATGTTCCGAGCGAGGAAGGGGGCGAGTCGTTCT
>CALHCB010000176.1 GCA_937930695.1 uncultured Acidimicrobiales bacterium
GATGACGTTGTCGAGTGCAAACTTCTGATCCGAGCGATAGATCACGAGCACCGTAGGAGTCACATACAGCGGGTTGCCGGTCTTCTCGCTCGGCTTGACCTGCCAATGCTCAGCCAAGAACCCATCGATTGCCCGCAGCTGCTCTCCGAACGCGTACGACCCACTGCCTTTCAGTTCGACGTACTTGGAGACGAGCTTCTCCTGCTTCTCCGGTGTGTTCGGCCAGAGCGTCGGCGACTCGCTGTAGTGCAGATTGGTCAACACCGCGACGGTTTGAGGGTGTTCAACCAGACGGTCGGGAAGCTTGTCGAGGGTCAGCCGTAGATCTTCGAGACTGATCTCTTTGCCCGCCACGAAGAACGGGATCGTCGGGAACTTCTGATGCATGGCTCGCATGAGGTGTGAGAGCACGGTGCCGTCGCCAACGCCCGCGTCGAAGACCCGTAAGGCAGGCGGCTCGGGGTTCAGCGCGTCGAGTTCACGGGCGGCTCGTTCTGCCACCCGCCACTTCTCGTCACACGTCGTGACGAAGGTCAGATACTTCTGGCGGTTGTCGTAGAACCGAAACGGACGATCATCAGTGATGGCCATTGCCCGCGACAGTAGAGCCCAAAGCGGTCAAAGGTTGCTGATCTCATCGTCGGTCCAACCCAGCTCAGCCAAGATCTCGCTGGTGTGCTCACCAACTCGGGGAGCGTGACGGCGAACATCTGTCCATGGGTTCGACTCGAAGTGAACGGGATCGCGGACAACTCGATACGCGCCCTCGCTGGGGTGATCCTCGACCTCCACCAGACCAACGGCATCGAAGTGAGGATCATCCGCCACGTTTTCGAGCTCGACTACGGGCACGCATGGAATCGAATACTGCTCGCAGATCTCCATCCACTCATCGGTGGTCTTGCTAGAGATGAACTGATCGACCAGTCCGTAGAGCTCGTCCACATTGGTGATACGGCCGTTGACCGTCGAGAAGCGGGGATCGGTTGCCAGTTCCGGGCGACCAACGACGTTAAAGAAGTCCCGATAGTTCGCATCGGTGTACGGCAGGACACAGACCCACCCGTCAGCAGATTGGCGGGGTCGACGGTTCGGAGTCCGGAGCCGCTGATAACTGAACGGCTCTTCTTTCGGTTCGAACGTATGCCCGTTGAGGTGCTCGACGAGGTTGAAGGCCGCCAACGACTCCGCCATGGGCACCTCGATGAAGTCACCCTTGCCTGTCATCGCTTTCTGGTAGAGCGCAGCGTTGATGGCATAGGCGATATGCAGCGCCGTGATCTTGTCAGCGACGATCGACGGCAAGAACGCCGGATCGCCACCGTGCCAACTGAACATCGACGCCATGCCGGAAACAGCCTGGATCACATCGTCGTACGCGGCACGCCCGCCATAGGGGCCAGACGTTCCAAAGCCAACAGCGGAGCAGTAGATGATGTCGGCGTTGACCGCTCGGATGTCGTCAGGAGCCAGGCCGAGCCGAGCAAGCGCCTTTGGCCGCATGTTCGAGAGAAAGACGTCAGAGGTCGCCGCGATCTCGAGCAACGCTCGACGACCCTCGTCGCTCTTGAGGTCGAGTTGGACGCTTCGCTTCTGACGGTTCAGGTTGAGGGTGAACCCGCTCATCCCCGGCGAGCGCTTTGGCTCGAATTCGCGCATGAAGTCGGGGTCGGGTCCCTCGACCTTGATCACGTCCGCCCCGAGGTCACCCAGAATCCTGGCAGCCATGGGTCCCATCACGACATTGGTCAGGTCGAGAATACGGACGCCGGTCAGCGGGCCGTGCCCTTCGTTCGCTTGTTCGGTCACGCTGGCATCGCAGTCTTGGTAGGGCCGGAGTCGATCATCAACCCATGGTCGCGCACCCTGGGCTTTTCTCCGGAATCGCTCTCTCCACTAACGTCGGCCCGCGGCCCTGCACGGGGCCAGCAGCGAAAGGGGCCAGTGATGGAAATCGATCTGATGACGGGGTCGTCGACATGGGATGAGGCAGCTGACCTCGCTCGCAAGCTTGAGGGTGCCGGGTTCTCCGGAATGCTCTATACCGAGACCAGCCAGGTCCCATGGATGCAGATCGCAGCTGCGGCGACCGCCGCCCCCAGCCTCTACTTCACCACCGGAATCGCGGTGGCCTTTCCCCGCAGCCCCATGGTCTCGGCTGCGGTAGCTCACGAACTCGCAGCAAACACCAACGGTCGCTTCCGGCTTGGACTCGGCAGCCAGGTCAAGGCCCACGTCGTCCGTCGATACTCCTCAGAGTTCGAGCGTCCCGCAGCACGACTTCGCGACTATGTGCTCGCTGTCAAAGCGTGCTTCCGTGCGTTCAATCGAGAAGAACGACTGTCGCACGAGGGCGAGTTCTACAACCTCAGCCTGCTTCCTGCCGACTGGTCGCCGCGAGCTCACGATCACGAAATGAAGGTCGACATCTCTGCCGTCGGCCCGTACATGACACGGGTCGCGGGCGAAGTCGCCGACGGCATCCACGTGCATCCGCTTCACTCGATGCCCTATATCGAGAACCGTCTCCTCCCCGACGTCGCGATCGGTGCCGCCAAGACCGGCCGTGACACATCCGAGATCGATCTCATCATTCCGGTCTTTGCCTGCCCGGGCGACACACCGGAGGAACGAGCGCCATACGTGGCCAGGGCCAAGAAGCAGATTGCCTTCTACGGCAGTACACCCAACTACGCCTTCCAGTTCGAAGATCTTGGCTTCGGGGGAACCACTGACAAGATCCGGGAGAAAATGAAGGCAGGCCAGATCGACGAGATGGCTGATCTCATCACCGATGAGATGCTCGAGCTCTACGGCCTCACCGCCTCATGGGACGACATGGCGGATCGGCTCGTCGAGCGATACTCGGGAACCGCATCGCGAGTCGTGATGTATCTGGGTGAGTCTGAGATGCGTCACGACCCGCAGGCCCTTGGTAAGTGGGGCGAAATTGCTCGTGCCGTGCGGGCAAGCGCATGAGCGCGGCGGCCACAACTGACCGTGTTGCCCTGGTGACCGGAGGCGGAAGCGGAATCGGACGCGAGATCTGCTTGGGACTCGCTGCGGACGGCCGCAAGGTCGCCGTCGCCGACATCCAGGGAGATGGTGCAACCGAGACCGTCCGCCAGATCACCGAAGCCGGCGGACCGCAATCGCGGTGAACATGGACATCACCAGCAGCGACTCGGTGGCCGACGGTCGACTGCAAATCGTCGACGAATTGGGGCCGATCTCGATCCTCGTGAACTGTGCAGGGTGGGATGACCTCATGCCATTCCTCGACACCGATGAAGACTTCTGGGATCGGGTCATCGACATCAACTTCAAGGGAATGCTGCGCACGAGTCATGCCTGTCTCCCCGCCATGGTCGAAGGCGGTTGGGGCCGCATCATCAACATCAGCTCCGACGCGGCACGAGTCGGTTCATCCTTGGAAGCCGTGTACTCCGGAGCCAAGGGTGGAGTGATCTCGTTCACGAAGACCATCGCTCGGGAAATGGCCCGCAAGGGAGTCACGGCAAACGTCGTGTGCCCCGGGCCGACCGACACGCCGTTGCTGGGCGCCATCGTTGATGCAAGCGACAACGGCGAAAAAGTCATCGGTGCCATGGCCCGTGCTGTCCCGATGAAGCGGGTTGGGCAACCGAGCGAGGTTGCCTCTGCAGTCGTCTACTTCGCCAGTGAGGATGCTGGCTTCGTGACCGGGCAGACCTTGTCGGTGTCCGGCGGACTCACGATGGCCTGAGGTCGGCGACAGACCCGGAGTGCAAAGCGCCCCGGGTCTTGGTCGCGGCGCCACTTCGTGGCACTCTGTCTCGATGAAAACCCCCGGACAACCCGGATTCATCGCCCGACTTCTGATCGCCCTCAGCCTCACAGCAATCACCCTCGTCGCTGTCCCTGCACCGGCCAGCGCCGTTGCTGATCCCACGGCCTGCCCAGGGATCACCGACTCGATCGATCGGCTCTATTCCGCCTATTTCCTTCGTGCTCCCGAGTCCGACGGCTTTGCCTATTGGGTCGACGAGTGGGCCACAGGACGGCGGGACCTTCCGGGAATCTCCTCACACTTCGAAGCTTCCACTGAATTCGACGAGCTCTACGGCGACCTGACCGACCAAGGTTTCGTCGAGCTGCTTTATCAGAACGTCCTCGGGCGAGCCGGCGATTCCGAGGGAGTCGGCTACTGGACCACTCGGCTGCAAACCGACACCCGCGGCACGATCATGCTGCTGTTCGCAGAGTCACCAGAGTTCGTGCAAACCACGGGTACCCAGCCACCGCTCGCCGGCTACTACAGCTGGCCCGCCGCCGACTTCACGTTCAAGTGCCCACCAGCCATCGAGTTCTTCGTCCTCACCGATTCGGTGATGCTCGGAATGGGAGCGGCGTACCGCGACACGATCAAATCAGTTCCCAATCGACTCGCTGGCGACTACCGACTGACGTTTGACGGACGCAACAGCAAGTGGGCGGAGAATCGCGGCGCCGGCTGTCGCCCCATCAGCGCCGGCCCGAGTGTCCTGTCGGAGTTCCCTGATCGGCTCGATGGCATCGTGGTGCTCGGTCTGGGCTACAACCAATTCAACGACACCGACTACAAGCCCGCGATCGACACGATGCTCGCCATGAGCAGCGAGGCCGATCTGATCGTTCTCGTCACGTTGCGAGAAGCAGGCGTGTTCTCGCTGCGGTACCCCCGTACCAACGACTACATGCGCCAAGTGGCAGCGGAGAACGACAAGGTGATCATTGCTGACTGGGCCGCCTTCTCTGGCGGCCGCGATGATTTGACCTATGACGGCCTCCATCTCACCCCCATCGGGGCCGCCCTGTTCGCAGATCTGCTGCTGGGCAGCATTCAGGCTGCTGGAGTTGGCGTATAGGGCACTGTTTCCGGGCCGAAACGGACGTTTCGTCCCGGATGACAAACGTCACATCGACAACAGTGGGTTGATGGTTCATAGTCCCTCTTCCCATACCTCTTCATCCGTACCTCAGGCATCGAGAAGATCGAGCCACATCGGACACGGAGAGGGCCCATCAATACTCAGTCCTGGAGACTCCAATGTTCCGAAACGACATTGGCCGTAGCGAGGACGCTGCTGCATTCCGCAACACGTTCCACCTCGCTGTCGGCCCCGGCTTCGCTGCCGCCACGATCAACGAATCAATGCTCCGTGTGTTGACCGACGCATCACGCTCGAACATCACAAAACGCTGAGCCTCCACAAACTGACGACTCACCGAGTCGATGTTTCGATCCGGACTCGCTGTCGTTGTCGCGCCATCTCGGCCCCAACAGCAGCGAGTCCGACGATCACGAATATTCGCCCATAGGGCAGTCCCGTCGCGCCATTGACTGGGGCCGCAGAACCCAGCCGATCCAGAACTCAGGCGTCGACGGTGAAGGCGAAATGGCTGTCCATGGTTTCTTCGATCGCGTGGATGTGGTCGACATAGGCCGCGAAGCCGCCGTTGTAGTTGCCGTCCTGTCGACGATTCTCCTGGCCCTCGAAGTTGTAATAGCCGGGAGTGCAGTCGGCATTTCGATTGGTCTTGCCTCGATGGGCAATGACCTCTTGGACCCAGCTCTCTTCGCTGTCGACCGTCACGTCGATCGTGTCGTAACTGTTCGTGCGAACGTGGTCGATCGCGTTGGCGATGTGATCGCCCTGCACCTGAAGGAGATCCGTCAGGTTGAACTGGAACGATGCCTGGTAGCCGCCCATCACGAAGAGATTGGGATAGCCCTGGGTGTGAATGCCGAGCAACGTACGAATGCCGTTCGCGTACTTGTCGTCGAGGTTGAGGCCGCCCTCACCGATGATTTTGTTGTAGATGCCCGTCTGTTGCACCTCAAAGCCTGTGGCGTAGATCAGAAGATCAACTTCGTACTCGACACCTTCGAAGATCGGACCCTTTGGCCCAATCTCGGTGATGCCTTTGCCCTCGGTGTCAACGAGTCGGACGTTCGGACGGTTGTAGGTGGGCAGGTAGTCGTTGTGGAAACAAGGACGCTTGCACATCAGCATGTACCACGGCTTCAACGACTGGGCGGTTGCCTCGTCTTCGACAATCTCGTCGATCCGATTGTGGATCCGCATCATGGCGTCGATGTTCGCGTTCTCCTGGCGCCGGATCTTCTCTTCACGGGTGATGCCCTTGAGGTTCCCGCGACGCTCCGCCAATTCGCGTTGCTTCGAGATGATCTTCGCCCGCCGTTTGGCTTGCCAACCCGGTTCGAGCTTGGCCGCCCACTCATCAGATGTCTCCCAATCATCTCGAACGTCGATTGACGACGGCGTGCGCTGGAACACGATGAGCTCTTTGGCGTTCGCTCCAACGTTGGGAATGATCTGGACGGCGCTGGCGCCCGTGCCGATGATGCCAACTCGGAGGTCTTTGAGTTTCTCCAGATCCGCACCGGTGATGTCGTAGTCCCAACGGCTGGTGTGGAACGAGATGCCTTCGTAACTGGCCATGCCTTCGATCCGAGCCAGCTTGGGCTTGGCGAGTGTGCCGTTGGCGCAGATCACGAACTTGGCGGTCATGGAGTCGCCCTGATCGGTCGTGATCATCCAGCGCTGGGTGGCCTCATCCCAGATGGTGGAGGTCACGGTTGTCCCGAAGACGGCAAGATCATAGAGATCGTATTTGCGAGCGATCGCCTGGCAGTGGGCCAGGATCTCAGGGCCGCCGGCGTAGTGACGCGTCGGGACGTAGTCCATCTCGTCGAGAAGTGGCAGGTAGTCGTAGGCCACGACGTCGCAGGCCACCCCTGGGTAGCGATTCCAATACCAGGTGCCACCGACGTCGGCGCCACGTTCGACGATCCGGATGTTCTCGACACCCTTCTCCCGCAGACGTGCAGAAGTGAGCAGCGCCGAGAAGCCACCGCCGATGAACAGAACCTCGACCTCGTCGACGATGGGATCGCGGCTCGGCACGGAATCGGCATACGGATCAGTCTCGTATGACTCGAAGATTCCTTCGGCGGCCATGTATTGGTCGGTACCCGGCGGGCGATAGTCGAGACGAAGATCTCGCTCCTGGGCAAAACGAGATTTGATCTCGTCGTAGTACTCCTGAGGACGCCGTTCTTTGCGGTCGGACACATCGAAGTTCGCAGGGAAACTCGCTGGTTTTTCTACCTTTTCGGGACGTGAGCTGTCGTCGGCCATCCCCTATCTTCTCGGCGAACGCGGTTCGAGGCCAATCGTCGCCCTGTCGTGCGCTGCAACTGCTGAGTCGCCTAGGTGTCACCTCGGGTAACGAGATCAACGAGAAAGTCGCCGACGTGGGCACCCAATTCACCTCGTCCTCCGGACCGACTCAGCAGCGTTGCCCCTTCGAGAGCGGCCAAAAGTGCCTCCGCACATCGTTGTGGGTTCAGGTCGTGTGGGAACTCCCCACCTCGCACGCCATTCGCCACCTGATCGCAGAGCCATGAGAGTTGATCATCGAAGAAGCCCTCTACCTGCTCTCGGGGCCCGTCGCCCACGGCATTCCACTCCGCCGCGACCGAACCGCACAGACACATCTGTTGCTTCGCCGCTGTCGCCGAGAACAGCAACGCGAACGAGCGCAATCGTTCAGATGCTCGATCGTCGTCGATCTGGGCAACCAGATCCGCGAACTGGAGCCGATACTGCCGAGCGACCTCAGCGACGAGGTCCTCTTTGCGGGGGAAATGGTGATGAACTGACGGAGCCTTGACCCCCACAACTTGGGCGAGCGCGCTGTAGTTGAACGCACCGACACCGACAGATTGGATCAGCTGACAGCCTGCTTCGACGAGCTCTTGCCGAAGCGGGCGACCCGATGGTCTCGCCATCAGCTCACAACGACGTAGCCGTCGACCAGCGACAACCGATCTGATGTCGGTTCGGGCGGCAGGTCTTTGCCGAACTGATCATGACGTACCTCGCCCACCCATTTGTCGTGCTGGTATTCGTGGTTGATCGTTGCGACGAGGAGCGTGTGGGCGACCATCCGAAGCTGGTTGGGGGCCCCGACCTGGCCGGAATCGATGTTGCCAACCCGAAAACGCAGCCGTTCAGCAACCTCATCCCGATAGCTAGCAAGACGATCGAGCTCAGGCAGCGCGCCTCGGTCAGGCTCAGGCGTGGCGGAGTCCATCAAGGCGTCGAGCTCCGGGTCGATCGAGACCTCGGCCGCGGTGAGATTGCGGACCAAGAAGTGGGCCACGGCTGGTTGGTGACCGAGGTGCCAACCAATCGCACTCGACTCGGGGTTCGGGCGCCAACGGACTTCCTCGATCGTGAGGTCGCTCCACAAATCGGCGGTGTAGGCGAGGGCTCGGTCGTATTCGACAAGCAGGTCGGCGAGGGTCGGGGTGCTCATGACGGTTCTCTTTCGGTCGGGGATTCGGCAAGAGGTGCGTGCGGAGGCACAACGGGAGACGCTGTAGCAACAGAACTGGCGATGGCATCGACGGCGCGCTCGGCTGCCGCGAGCGCGCCCTCGATGTGTCCCGGGTTCTCCTGAGACGTTTCGGTGGATGCCCAATGGACACGGCCATCAAGGGCCGGCGTTTGGAAGAGCTCGTGGCCGTAGGTCTGATAGGCGGTGAGGTTCTCCGCGCCGGGCGGCGACGTCGCTGACTCGGTCCGCCAATCGCAGATGATGACGTCGATCGGTTCACACTGCGGACCAAACAGTTCGCGCAACTGCTGGCACACCTCAGCTTCGGTGATGGTCGGTCCGCCCCCGGACGCCGGCACGAAACCGAAGATGGCCGCGTGCGAACCATCCGGCCCGCACATGTCATGGAGTTCGCGCATCGGCCCGACGTGGGACATCGCGGACCCAGACAAGCCTTCTTCACGCCAGAAGGGATGTTGGAACCGAGCAACTACTTTGGTGGTTCCGCCCATCCATACGGGCGTGACCCGCGCGAGACCTGCGAGTCGATCCGGCAGCGAGGGCTCGAAGTGGATGGAATGGACCGCAAGCGCGGGCGGCAATGCCAACACAACGTGCTGAGCTTCGAAACGTAGTTCCCCCGCCTGCACCTCGACACCCACAGATCCTCCAATTGTCACACCGACGGCAACAGCATCGACCTGCGTATTCAGGTGCAGGGTCCCGGCTGGCATGAGGGCGGCGAGCCCTGTTGTCAGCGAGTCGGCCCCATCAGAGAACCGAAAGCTTGGTCCGTCGAGCGGATTGCCATCGATCCGTTGCGCGCCAGCCGGGGTGTGGAAGAGCGCGTCGCCATCCAGGTATTGGCCATGGACGTTTACGCCAAGCCGAGCCACCAATCGTGCGACACGATCCTCCCCAGGCCAGAACCAGGTTGCACCCAAGTCGAGTGAGGCCTCGCCAGAATTGGCGGACAAGAGCCGACCGCCCACCCGGTCTCGGCTCTCGACGACGACGACCGACATGCCTCGAGATATGAGCTCGACAGCCGCGGCGAGACCGGCGATGCCAGCGCCCACAACAACGACGTCGGAGGGAGGTTTCGATTCGGACACCCCCTGAGTCTATATTCAAATAGACTCGTTGCTCCGCAGCCATGACGGGTTCGAAAGGGTGTGAGACCGGACCCATTACTAAGGTCCGACCATGGCTGACTCATCCATTCGCCCACTCACCGGCGTCCGGGTACTCGATCTGTCACGCGTCTTCGCGGGACCGGTCGCCGGGCGCATCCTCGCCGATCTCGGCGCTGAGGTTGTGAAGGTTGAACCTCCGGAAGGAGATGTCACCCGACTCTGGGGCAGACCAGTTGCTGGGCTCTCGACATATTTCACACAGCAGAACCTGGGCAAGGAAGACATCTGTGTCGACCTCACCAAGCCCGAAGGACCTGCACTCATTCTCGAGTTGGCGGCAAAGGCAGACGTGGTCGTGGAGAATTTCCGACCCGGTGTCATGGCAAGGTTCGGACTCGACTGGAATGCTCTGTCGGCCGTCAATGACCGACTGATCATGTTGTCGATCAGCGGCTTTGGTCAGACCGGCCCCGAAGCTCAACGGGCCGCCTATGCCTCGGTGATTCACGCCGAGGTTGGCCTCATCGAACAAGACAACGACCAAAGCGACGGCACGATTCCGCTCGACGTCTCGTTCAGCGCAGCCGATGTGCTGTCTGGCATGCATGGAGTGATCGCCGTGATGGGCGCACTGCGGCTGCGAGATCACACCGGAGTCGGCGAGCACATCGACATGGCGATGATGGATGCCATGGCCTTCTCGAACGACAACATCCAATCGAGTTTGGACAACCGCTTCTCGGAGAAAAAGAACGGCGAAGTGTGGCAGACGGTCAGCGGGCCGTTCTGCATTCCTGGCGGTTTGCGCTGGATCTGGCACCAGATGACGAAGATCCACGGCCTCACCGATCCAACGCCGTCCGATGCACCGGTGGCCGAGAAGATCGCCAACCGGCGTGCCATCGTGACCGACTACTTCTGCGCCCTCCCGGATCGGGCCGCCGTCATCGACTGCCTCGACACCGCCAACCTCGCCTGGGGTGAGCTGCGGGAACTGAACGAGGTCCTCGAATCGCCAACCATCGTTCATCGCGAGACCGTTGCCCAGGTCGACAATCGCGACGGTGGGACTCGACCAATCATCCGATCGCCATATCGGGTGAACGAGCGAACAACCGAAGATGTCGGCGTCGCCCCCCATCGGGGCGAGCACAACCATGAAGTGCTCGCCCGTTGGCTCGACTACGACGAAGCGCAAGTTGAGCAGCTCGCCAAGAGCGACGTGCTGCTTGCCGACGAATGGGCGGCACCAGGCCAAGCAACGCCAGAACAGGGAGAAAACGCGTGAGCGACCACGAGGCAAACCAGGACGCAAAGATCCAGCGGCTCATCGATGAGTCAGACCTTCGGGACCTGATCCATCGCTATGCCTTCGGTCTCGATCACCAGGACTGGGAGCTGTGGCGATCGGTCTTCACCGACGAGGTGCGATTCGACATGAGCGACTTCGCGCCAGAACCTCCGCCCCGATTCCTCCCGGCGGAAAAGAACGTGCGAGCGATGCAACGGATGTTCGCTGAGTTCGATGCAACCCAACACTTCATGGGTTCCCATCGCTACGCCATCGATGGCGATACTGCCGTGATCACCGCACACATGCGAGCCGAGCACTGGCTGACATCGGGAGAAGGCGGCGACAAATACACGATGTTTGGCACCTATACCGACGAGTGCGTCCGTACTCCGGAGGGTTGGAAGATGCAATCAGTGACACTTCGCCTCATCCGGCAAGAAGGTGATCGCCACGTCATGCATCTGGCCGCGACCCGAGGACGCAACCGATCCAAAAACGAGGAGACATCATGAGCACGACCCGCCCAAATCTCAACAGGCTCGAGAACCGCGTTGCGATCGTGACCGGAGGAGCGAGCGGCATCGGTGCGGAGACCGTGCGACTCTTCGCCTCTGAGGGCGCCAGCGTGTTGATCGCCGACATGGACGAGGACGGCGCAAACGCACTCGCATCCGAATTTGGGGACGAAGTCGCAGCGCTCAAGGTTGACGTCACCCGTGAAGAAGACGTTGCCGCCGCGGTTGCCGAAGCCACCGACCGCTGGGGTTCGCTGGACGTCATGTTCAACAATGCGGGATTCGGAGGAGCGCTCGGCCCCATCGACACCACCAGCGTCGAAGACTTCGACATCACGATGGACGTCCTGGTGAAGGGTGTGTTCCTCGGCATCAAGCACGCTGCCAAGGTGATGAAGCCCCAAGGTTCCGGTTCGATTATCAACACCGCATCGGTTGCCGGCCTCCAGGCCGGCTACTCGCCGCACCTCTACAGCGTGGCGAAAGCCGCGGTGATCCACCTGACCAAGACCGTTGCCCTGGAGCTCGGCGAGAACGGCATCCGAGTCAATGCGATCTGCCCGGGCATCATCGCCACGCCGTTGGCCGCCGGTCGGCCAGGAGTCAGCGATTCACACTTGGAGAAACTGAAGTCGGCGCTCGGACGTTCCCAGGTGCTCGGACGGATTGGGGATCCCAGCGATATCGCCATGGCGGCTCTTTGGCTCGCCGGTGACGAATCAACATTCGTCACCGGCCATGCCCAAGTCGTTGATGGCGGTGCAGCCGCTGGCCGCAAGTGGAGCAAGCAGGGCGAGTGGATCACCGCTGAGCGTCCCATCAAGATGTACCGGCCAGAGGGCCGGTAGGTCAGCCCGAAACGAGCCAGACCAACAGAGCAAACCGAAAGGCTCTGCCCATTGGGCAGAGCCTTCGCTGGTTAGAGGGCGCCGAGGGCTGCTTCGTAATTCGGCTCGTTGGCGATCTCGGAGACAAGCTCGGAGTGCACGACCTGTCCGTCGCCGTTCACGACAACGACGGCCCGGGCGCAGAGTCCTTCGAGCTTTCCATCAGACATGGCCACGCCGAAGTTCTCGAGGAACTCTGGGTTCTTGAACGTCGATGCGGTCTTGACGTTCTCGAGTCCCTCGGATCCGCAGAAGCGGCCCTGGGCGAAGGGAAGGTCAGCGGACACGCAGAGCACGGTCGTGTTCTCGAGCGATGATGCCTTCTCGTTGAAGGTCCTGACGCTGGTGGCGCAGGTCGGCGTATCAACGCTGGGGAAGATGTTCAGAACGAGGTTCTGGCCGGCGAAGTCTCCGTTGGACATCGGTGACAAGTCACCGCCGGTGAGCGTGAACTCGGGAGCTGGTGAACCGGATGCCGGGACGGTGCCGCTGGTGTTGACCGGATTTCCGCCAAGAGTGATTTCTGCCATGGGTGGGCTCGCTTTCGAAGAGGTACGTGCCCGCTGGAATCTACCGGTCTCGCACGCCGTGTCCAGCCGCGGGTCAACCAGTGGCTTGACCAGAGCTGAACTTGGCCACCATCGGAGCAAGCCTGGCCCGGTATTCGCCGACCCGACGCACCTTCAGTTCCTCATAGCCCCGCACCACATCAACCAACGACACCAACTCCACAGCGGCCGAGTGATTCGATGCGGTAAGAGCCGACGCGACCTGTTCGACAAGCGTGGTGTAGTCATTCACCAACTCGCGCTCGAGCTTGCGCACCTCGGCTCGCCCGAATGGATCGAGTCGCGTTCCCCGCAGACGCTTTGCCTTGGCCAGCGCACCAATGCCCGGTGTCGCCCATGCACCAATCGAAATCTTCTGGTCCATCCCCAAGGCCCGGAGCATCGGCGGATGCAGTCGATAGGTGACCGGACCGCCGGTAGCCACCGCCTCGGCTTCTGCCAGGCCATCGTGGCTCAACATCAACCTGGCCACTTCATACTCATCCTTGTAGGCCATCACCTTGTGCAGATACACCGCGACGGCCCGCGTGAAGGATTGTGAGTCGAGACCGGTTCGTCGCTCGGCTTCAGCCGCCCGCTCCACGAAATCGAGATAGCGACTCGCCAGGGCTTCGTCCTGGAAGCCGATGAGATCTGCGGTGAGCCGGTCGAGGTCAGACCACAGTGCGGACCCTTCGACAGCCAACCCACCAACTCGATCGCGCAGGGCGGATGGCAAGCGCAACGGCTCGCGTTGAGCATCCGATCCGAGGCCGGAATCGACCTGATCGGCCATCACCGTTTCGACGGTTCGGGGTTCGGCGATTTGCGCACGACCCCACGCGAATGCCGCCAGGTTCTTCTCGACGGCAACACCGTTCAATGTGATGGCACGGTGCACCGATTCCGGGGTGATGGGAAGCGCTCCTGCCTGCACCGCCATACCGACCACGAACATGTTGGCCAGAACAGCATCACCGAACAGCGCAGTGGTGATGAGCTCGGCATCGGCCCAATGTCGTTGGTCAGGGCGCGTGTCGCTCCCAAGCAACTCAGCCAAAGCAGCCGCCGTTGGGGCTTCGATTTCTGGTTGTGCAATCTGGGCTCCCGTCGGCGTGGCGCTCAACGAACCAACAAGAACCGTGCGGTCAGGCGAACACACGAGGCGCCCTCGGTCAGTCACTGCGACCAACTGATCACAGACCAACAACAGGTCGGCTTGTTCTTCTCCGAGTCGGTTGGTGTGATTTGCTCCGGCCTTGGAGAGCCGGACGTCGCTCACCACCGGCCCCGCCTTCTGAGACAGGCCGATCTGGTCGAGACCACGAACGTTGTAACCGTCAAACATCGCCGCGGTTCCGATGACCTGAGACACCGTGACAATTCCGGTTCCCCCGATTCCCGTGATTCGCATGGCAAAGCGTTCATCGTCGACGACCACAACTGGTTCCGGCACGACGGGCGCGACGGGCAGCGGCCTAGGACCCTCGGCAGAGGCACGAGGGACGACGGTCATGAAGGACGGGCAATCACCCTCGAGACAGGACAGATCAAGATTGCACGTCGTCTGATTGATCTGAGTCTTGCGACCGAACGGCGTCTCAACAGGCTCGACCGAGAGGCAATTGCTGATGCTCCCGCAGTCGCCACAGCCTTCGCAGATGCGAGGGTTGATCACCACTCGCTCATCAGGCATCGGCGCTTTGCCTCGCTTGCGGGCCCTGCGGAGCTCTGCGGCACACTCTTGATCGTGGATGAGCACCGTGGTGCCGGGTGTTGCCGCGAGCAACTCTTGCGCCTCGATGAGACGAGTGCGGTCCCAAACATCGACGCCAGCAGGAAGCGCAATACCGCCGATGCGCCGCTGTTGATCGCCGGGGAAGGGCACGACTCTGCCGTACTTCTCGGGCTCATCGCTGGTGACGAGAACCCGACTCACGCCACGGGCAAGGAGCGACGTCGCCACGTTTGGGACCGACGTCTGCCCCTGGGGATCCTGGCCGCCCGTCATCGCGACGGTTCCGTTGTAGAGCAGCTTGTAGGTGATGTTCACACCCGATGCCACGGCCGCTTGAATCGCCAGCTGACCCGAGTGGAAGAAGGTCCCGTCGCCAAGATTTTGGATCAAATGGCCTCGCTCGACAAAGTCGGACATGCCGATCCACTGCGTGCCCTCGTTCCCCATCGCCGTCAGACCAGCGATGTCACCCACCCGGTCAGGATCCATCAACAACGTCATCGTGTGACACCCGATGCCAGCACCGATCAAGGAACCCTCCGGGGCTTCGGTGCTTCGATTGTGAGGACAGCCCGAACAGAAGAACGGTGCACGTTCGGTTTCGGTCACGAGTGGAATCAACGTCCGCTTGGCCCGTTCTGGGACAAGACGCTCGGCAAGCCTCGGGGAAAGAACGGTGCGGAGTGGAGCGAGCAGCCCATCGGCATCAAGCGCACCATGGGAGGGCAGCAGTGGCGTGCCGACCTCGTCGGTCTTTCCGATCACGAGCGGCCGGTTGGCCTGGTGGTAGAGCGCGTCTTTGATGAGCGACTCGATATTCGGCATCTTCTCCTCGATGACGAACAACGTCTCGAGCCCCACCGCAAAGCGTCGCACCGTGTCGGGATCGAACGGGATCGGCATCTGCATTCTCAGCAATCGAATACCTGCCCCGGCGATGGCGTCGTCGGATCCGAGCCCGAGACGTTCCAAAGCTTCGCGAACTTCTCGATACGTGATCCCGGAGGCAACGATTCCGAGCCACGCATCGGACGGATTCACCGTGGCTCGGTTCAGCCCGTTCGCCGACGCGTAGTTGATTGCGAGCGGGTAGCGAATGTCGTAGATCTCTTGTTCGAGATCGATGGTGTGCGGCGTGAGCAGGCGTCCATCGGGTTGGCGACGGTTCGCCTCGTCGAACAGTGCCGGGGTGATCGGAACAACACGATCTGGATCCAAGGCAACAGTCGTCAGCCCGTCGGCGACATCGGCCACGATCTTGATTGCAGACCAAAGGCCGGTGAAACGAGAGAGCGCAATGGCGTGTCGACCAAGGTCCAAGACAGCCCCAGGATCACCGGGGTAGAGCAAGGGCATATGCAGGTCGGCCACCACACTCGCTGACGACGACGGCAAGGTCGAACTCTTGGCGTTCGGGTCGTCACCGATCAGCGCAATGGCGCCGCCCCACCTCGACGTACCGGCGTAGACCGCGTGTCGAAGGGCATCGACTGCCCGGTCGACGCCGGGCGCTTTGGCGTACCAGATGCCAAGGACCCCGTCGTAGATCGCGTCGGGCTGCGCCGAAGCCAGTTGGGAGCCCATCACCGCGCTTGCTCCGAGTTCTTCGTTCACGGCAGGTCGACAACTAATCGGCAGATCCGGAACTGTCTTGGCTGCGGCCGCTGCCGCTCCGTCGAACCCACCGAGCGGCGAACCCGGATACCCAGAAATGAGCGCTGCGGTGTTCTTGCCTGCTCGACGGTCGGCGCGCAACTGCTCGATTGGCAAGCGAGCCATCGCCTGGATGCCCGTCAGAGCAACCGTCTTGTGTTCGGCGGTGTACCGATCTTCGATCCGATAGGTGTCGGTCATAGCGGCCCCCTGGCCTCAATCGATGTTCGTGAACTCTCAATCGATGTTCGTGAACTCTGTGTGCCTGAACTCGTGTCTCGATCGACCCGAGACCCTTTCATCATGGTGAAGGTTTGGGCATCCGTCGACAGTTCCGAACTATTGTCCGCCGAACTCCGGATTCCCGAGCCTTGTCCAAATAATGTTTAGTTTTGGGGATCCTGTTCCAAACATAATTCGAAAGAGATCTCCGTGGACCAAATCGATCACATGATCGTGGGCGAACTGCAGGCCGACGCCCGGATCACCAATCGAGCGCTCGCGTTGAAGACAGGCATGGCGCAATCGAGCACGGCAGCGCGAGTTCGCGATCTTGAGGACCGTGGCGTGATCACGGGCTATCACGCAGCTGTTGACCTCGACCAACTAGGACGGCCGATCCAAGCGATGGTCTTCGTCAAACTCTCCCCGACCGATGAGGCGACGATCCAACACTTCTTGCAGACCGTGTCTTCATTGCCAGAAACGCTCGCGGCCTATCTGATCTCCGGCGTCGAAGACGCGATCGTTCATCTCGCCGTCACCGATGTCGATCATCTTCG
>CALHCB010000177.1 GCA_937930695.1 uncultured Acidimicrobiales bacterium
GGGCGCCGACATGAGTGCACCCGCGGGGCCCTCCGAAGAGCTCGCGCACGTGGCGGCTGAAACCACGAGCAATCGACAACCCGACCAACTGGTCATACGTCGGTTCGATGGATGTGCAGCCCCGATGAG
Organism: uncultured Acidimicrobiales bacterium; assembly: GCA_937930695.1. Taxonomy (GTDB): domain Bacteria; phylum Actinomycetota; class Acidimicrobiia; order Acidimicrobiales; family SZUA-35; genus CALEWY01. The sequence goes on from CALHCB010000177.1 coordinate 130, forward strand.
GCGTCACCTCCATCACGACCTCGGCCGAGGTGATCTCCAGCGACGGAAACGACAGCACCAGGTCCACCACCATCAAGTGCACCGACATGGGCTCGGGGTCATCGGCGATGTACAAGCCGGGGGGCTTTTGGTCATGAACCTCTCCCCGAATCCGCAGCGACGTCGGACTTTCCCGAAAAGCGCGCACCGCGTAGTTCCGATCATGAACGAGCGCTCCCGCTGGTTCCGGAATATCGGCGAATCTGTCGCTGGGCATCCGGGGCATGACAGTCGATGAGCGGCGTGACCGCAAACCGACCCTGAACGCGAAAGAGGCGGGGCTTGTGCCCCGCCTCTCTCATTCGTTTTTGTTCAGTCTGATCACCGAAGCGATCAGTCTGAGAGCGTCAGCTGAATCAGCCGGCTGCCATGGCGGCAGCAATCCACTCGTCGGCCACATCGCGGTTGTCCGCAATCCAGTCGGCGGAGATCTGCTCAACGGCGGCCTGTGAACCGTCGGAGTCGCTCAGGGCGACGCCGGCGATGGCCATGTCAATCAGTGGTGGCTTGAAGGCGTAGAACAGAGCCTCGGCTGCCGGGTTGTCGGCAAGCCACGCCTTGTTGGCGGTGATTTCGATGTCTGCAGCGGTCCAGCCGAGCTGACATCCGTCTTCACCAAGGCACACGTCGTCGCCGAGGCCGGTGTAGCCCTCCTGCTCGTAAGCCTCTCCACCTTCACGGTCGAGTGGGTTGGAGTCATCAAGCAGCGTGTTGACCGAAAGCCACATCGTGGTTTCACCGGGGATGGCCTGCGCAAGGTAAGCCGTCGGGGTCCACGTGTAGATGATGGCGGGCTCGCCGGCCTGGGCCTTGGTCAGGAACTCCGCAAACATTGCGTCGTAACCGGCCTGGGTCTGCTCAAGCTGATCCCAGCCAGCGAAGGCAATCTGTGACGCCATGATGTCGTCGCAGGTCCAGTCTTCGGGGCAACCGTAGAACTCGCCCTTGCCATTACCGTCGCTGTCGAGCTGGCTCCAGAGAGCCTCGTCGCCGTTGATCTGGTCAAGACTGGTGACGCCATTCTCTTCGGCCCATGACTTGGTCACGAGCATGCCCTGGAGACCGCCGCCTGGCATGACAGATCCTTCGAGACGCTCGAGGTTGTCACCAATGCGGGTTCCGTCAGGAAGGTCGCCTTCCCACCATGAGAGGTGGCCCGGGTACCAGCTGTTGGCCCAGAAATCCATCTCGCCACGTGCCATCGTCTGATAGCCGAGGTCAGGTGCGAACTCGAGCCCATCAGGGCTGGAAACGTCGTAGCCGATCTCTTCCATCAGGTCATGGAGAATCTGAGCGTGGACGTAGCCGGAGCTCCAGTTGGCGCGACCCATGTTGGCGGTCTTGCCATCGCCTGGAAGAGCTCCCTCTTCCATAGCGCCATCGTCTTCCATGGCTTCGTCGTCGGAGGACTCGTCCTCCATCGCGTCGTCATCTGTTGATTCTTCGGCTTCTGCCGTGTCCGCCTCAGTTGTGTCGGTGGACGCATCGTTGGTATCCGATGAGTCGCCGCACGCCGCTGCTACCAGCGCAAATGATGCGAGTAAAGCGAGCCAAAGACTTTTCTTTGTCATCTTCATATGGGTCTCTCCCCAGTTTGGTTCGATATAGACGGTAGGGCGCTTTCCGGGGCTTTCATGGTCAGGCCCTACCATCGGGGTGTGCTTGGTGCCCCAGAACTTGTAGAAATTTCGGTGAATCTCGCGGATCAGACGTTCTGAAGATCCGCTTGCGCGGCGGCGTCAACCTCAACTATGCCCTCACGAGTGAGGTTGATGTCGGCTCGGGCGGCATCGCCGTAGACCTTGCGGCGCCGGAACTCGTTCACCACGCTGCGCCCACTGGCGAAGATGATGAATCCGGAGACAAAGGTCAGAAATGCTCCGACACCCGACAACACGCCGGGTTCAGCGACACGGACGATGCTGACGGTGAACGCTGCAGGAATGGCCATGAGCGCCAACCCGGTACCCGTCAGCAAGACCGATCCCCGCCATCGACTGCTCTCGTCTGATCCGACAACTCCTGCTGCCATCAGCGAGAAGAGCACGGCAAGTGCGCCGAGCACGATCGAAATCCAACCGAGCCGCGGGCCGTCGTTGTCAACGCCGTTGAAGACCAGGGTCTCACCGTTTCGAAGCGAGTTGTACGCATTGGTGATTTCCTGTGCAGCCGCCAACTGTTTGTTGATGTCGTCGCCAGCTTCGTCTTCGATGGCTTGCATCTCGGCCAGGAACTCTGGGGTCTCCAGCGACTCGAGCCGTCCGTCATAGAACCAGCCGAGTCCGGTGTTCGCCTCGTCATCACCAATGGCGAACGCTGAGGACGCGATCAGCACGAGGCCGAGAACCGAAGCGGCGACTCGCCCCCATCCGATATCGATCGGCAATGGCCGACGAGGACCATACGGAGCACTCATGGTGGCGAGTCCGCCACCAACGATGAGTACCGCTCCTGCCAGAATTCCGACGTACACGCCCGTGCCGATCGAGAAGACCTCGACGAACGATGATGTTTGCATCAGAGAGAAGGCGAGCGCCGAGGCGAAGACTCCAAATCCGGCCATGAGAACACCATCAGAGCCGAGACGAGGTGTCCCGACGACGAAGGTTTCGATCAGGAGCGCCGCAACGCAGAGGCCGAAGGCCCAGAGGCCGATCGTGGGGAAGGGTCCGAAGCCGGTGTCAAGCATGTTCAGCACCCAGATCAAGGCGATGGAGCCACCCAGCACACCGAGCATGATGCCCTGGAACTTGGCCAGGTTGCGGGCGATGCTGTCGGGGAACGACACCATCGGGCGAACCGCAGCAAGGAGCGCAAGAAGCCCGAGTGCGCCGACGACGACACCGAAGACTGACCCGCCGGACGCCTGAAAGCCGTTGAAGGACTGCCCAAGGAGGTCTTCATCAGCACGACGAGCCCAGCTGCTGACCAGGCCAGCATCGTTGGTCCAAGTCAGGAAGATCGAGACAACGGCGAGCAAACCACCGGCCGCGCCGATCATGAGACCCATCCGCTCCTGAGCACCAACGGGCGCAGGACGCTCGCTTGGCTCCGGAGCGGCATTGTCGGCGATCATCTCGGCCCGGGTTGCCATGAGGCCCTCGGCATCTGAGCGAAACGCCCAAGCCTGGCGGATCTTGGTGGCGAGGCCGATGCCGTCGTCGAGTTCAGTCTGGGAGATTCGGTCGAGGATGACGGCCAGAAGGAAAAACGCCAGTCCGGCAGAAGCGGCGAGACCCAGATTGAGGTTGTTGATCGCTCGGAACAGCAACCGGCCGAGTCCGCCAGCGCCCATCAGGGCGGCGATGCCGAGCATCGAGAAGGCGAGCAGCAGGGTCTGGTTGAGGCCGGTCATGATCGCTGGCCGTGCGAGCGGAAGCTGCACATCTGTGAGCACACGCAGTTCGGTCGCACCGTAGGAACGAGATGCTTCCACGACGTCCTCGGGCACCTGTCTGATGCCGAGGTTGGTCAGGCGCACCAAGGGCGGCAGCGCGAACACCATCGTCACCATGGTTGCGGAGACTTCGCCGATACCGAAGAAGAAGATGAACGGCAGCATGTACACGAAGGAGTGCACAACCTGCATCGCATCGAGCGTCGGTCGCACGACGTTCCACACGCCATCAAACCGTCCGGCCAGAATGCCGAGCGGGATCCCGACAAGGGCGCAAAGGCTGACGGACACGAGGATCATGCCGATCGTCTTGGCTGTTTCGGTCCAATACTCCGGGCCGAGGAAACCGCACACCGCAAGCATCATTGCGCTGGCCAGGCCAACTCGAGTGTTCCGTGTGACCGAGGCGACGAGGAACACGCCGATGACGATCCAGAACCACGGAATGGTTGTGATCGAGTCACGGCCCGTCTGATCGCTCATGATCAGATCAAAGAAGGTGGTGAACGGCCACTCGACGATCTCGCCGATCTTGTCGGTTACCGGGTTGTTGACAGCCCAGAAGACGAGCTGTTTGAGCCACTCGCCGAATGGAAATGTGAACGACTCGGGCCACTCGTTGTCGAGAAAGCCGATGTCGTCTTCCTGTGCAAACAAAAGAGACCCCATCACATGAACACCTCTCGCTCGAAGCCGTCTATCAACTGCTCGACGCGGCCCATTTCTTCCATGATCTCGCGGGGGTCGAGCGCTCCGATGAGCCTGCCCCCGTCGTCGACAACCGCGAGCAGCAGACCCCGTCCAGCAGATGCATAGACGTCATTGAATTTCTGGGAGCCCTTCGCGGTCTCGAAATCGATGCGGAGCGCAGCCGCAGGATCGGTCGTGCCCATCGCACTGGCCCGAATGCCGTCCTCAGGGACCAAGAGCCCCGTAGGCCTGCCGACATCGTCGACAGAGAAAGCGCCAGAGCCGCCCTTTCCGATGTTCTCGAGGACCTGAGCGATCGTCTCACCCGGCCGGATCACCACCGGCTGTTGCATGATGGTCTCGACGTCGATGACTCGTCCTTGATCAACGTCTTGAACGAACTCGGCCACATAACCCGTCGCAGGTTGGGTGAGGATTTGCTCAGGCGTACCGATCTGTACGACTGCGCCGTCCTTCATGATGCACACCCGGTCGCCGATGCGAAGTGCTTCGTTGAGATCGTGGGTGATGAACAGGATCGTCTTCTGCAGCTGATCCTGGATGGCGAGCATCTCGTCCTGCATCTGACGGCGGATCAGTGGGTCGAGTGCGGAGAACGCCTCGTCCATGAGGAGGATGTCGGGGTCGGCCGCAAGTGCTCGGGCCAGGCCGACTCGCTGCTGCATGCCGCCAGAAAGCTGACGTGGGCTTGAGTGAGCGAATGGGCCGAGGCCGACCAGCTCGAGGGCTTCTAGCGCCTTGGCGTCGCGTTCTTTGCGATCCATGCCCTGGACCTTCAAGCCATAGCCCGCGTTGTCGATCACTGACCGGTGAGGGAACAGGGCGAAGTGCTGAAAGACCATGCCCATCTTCTCTCGCCGGAATTCCTGCAGGGCCGAGCCAGTCAGCGACTGGACATCGGTGCCATCGACATACACATGACCATCGGTGATGTCGTGGAGCTTGTTGACCGTGCGGATGGCAGTGGACTTTCCAGAACCGGAAAGCCCCATCAGCACAAACGTTTCGCCGCGCTTCACGTCGAAGCTGACGTTGGTCATGCCAACGACGTGGTCCGTTGCTGACTGCACCTCGTTCTTGGTGAGTCCGTCCTTGGCAAGCTTCAGCGCTCGGCCTCTGGGCTGTGGCCCGAAGATCTTGTAGACGTTTTCCAGCCTGATGATCTCGTCAGCTTCTGGCATGTGGTCCCCTTTTGTCGAAGCAACGACGGCGACCCAACTTCACAAACCGGGCACTCGACGGCGTGACAAACGTAACAAGACAGCGCCACCCCGATGCCCGATCGTCCCACATCGTGGAACAATCGTCACAAGCAAGAAACAATTGAACGGTCGTCCGATATCGCCAAATTTCCGCTGCTGGAGCGGGCAAGATCAAAAAGCAAGCTCCGAGAGCGTGTAGATCAACAACCCGGCAATTCCGCCGACGATTGTTCCGTTAATCCGGATGAACTGCAGATCTCGACCAACCTGCAACTCGAGACGATCGCTGGTTTCTGCCGCGTCCCAGCGTTTGACCGTCGATGCAATGAGTTCGGCTACTTCACCTCTGAACTGCTCCGCGATGTAGCCAACGGACTCCACAATCCACTGGTCAATCTTGGCCTGCAGCGCCGGATCCTTCTCGAGGCTTGCCCCTGCCTCGATGAGGGCCTCGTCAAGCCGTACCCGCAACTCAGAGCTGGGATCGTTGGTGGCATCGACGAGCCCTGCTTTGATCCGCGTCCAAAGCGAAGAGGTCCAGGCTCTCACCTCAGGGTGATCCAGAATCTCGTCCCGCAATTTCTGCCCACGAGCCTCAAGTTCGGGATCGCTTTTCAGCCGTTCAGAGATCTCGATCGTTTTGGCGTCGAGCTGACCTCGGAACGGGTGGTTTGGTTGCGTGCGAATGTCGACGAGGAAACGAGCGACACCCTCGTAGATCTTGTCGAAAACCCGATCGTCCACTGTTTCGGGCACCCACCATGGAGACTCTTCCGCCAGGCGAGTCCGGAAGGTCTCCTGGTTCTCATCCATGAACCCGGACATTCCGCTCAACGTCATTTCGAGCAAACGCTGGTGATGCTCGCCTTCGATCGCGACATCGACGGCCTTCCCAACAAGCGGTGTCACCGGGATCGACCGCACTCGGGACAGCACGACTTGTTCCATGCCGTGCTGGACCGTGTCGTCTTGCAATACTTCGGTGACACCAGCAACGACCGCGGCGCTCTGGGCGCCAACGGTCTTCGCGTTCTCAGGTTCCTTCAGCCAGCCACCGATTCGACGGGCCAACTCAGCTCCGACCAAACGATCGGTGACGATCTCGCGGGTGAGAAAGTTCTCCTGCACGAATCCACCAAGGCTCTCGCCGATTTGGTCCTTGCGCTTCTCGATGATGGCCGTGTGCGGGATCGGCAAGCCGAGTGGATGCCGGAAGAGCGCCGTCACCGCAAACCAGTCAGCGAAGGCGCCCACCATCGCTGCCTCAGCGGTGGCCCGGACGTAACCGGCCCATCCATTCGACTCTTCAAGGCCTCGAGCGATGACGAATACGATGGCGGCGAGCACGAGCATTGCCGCGGCCACCATCTTCATCCGCTTGAGATCGCGGCGGCGCTCGTCATCCGAGATGACGTTTGATGGTGTCGGCACCACGCGATTCTAGAGTCAGTCACCTCAATCACGGGAGACAACCCAGAGTCTGGAGAGGCGTGTGCGGTTCCCATCATCAGAAACCGGACGAGCTTCCGTTTCGTCCCAGGGTGGCCGATTCACCAGATTCACGCGACGGCGTGCCTTCAAAGCGCTGAGTGTCGCGGTTACCGCAATCATCTTCATCGTCGTTCTTCCCCGGATCGCCAACTATCGCGACGTTCGCTCAGCCTTGACTGACTTCCAGCCAGCATGGATTGCCCCACTTCTTGTGATCGGAGCCGCGAACCTTGTCGCCCCTGCTGCCTCACAGGTGGCAGCGTTGCCAGGACTTCGACTGCGACGAGCCGCTATTGCAGATTGGACGACATCTGCGTTGACCAACGTGGTGCCCGGCGGAAGCGCGCTCTCGATCGGCCTGACCGCGGCCATGTATCGGTCATGGGGTCACCCGCCACAAGCGATCGGTCAGTCGATCATCCTGACCGGCATCTGGGATGTCATCATCAAGCTCGCCATGCCATCGGCGGCGCTCGTCTTCCTGGCGACAACGGCACCGCTCTCCGGCGGTCTGGTGCAGGCAGCCATCGTTGGTGCCGTGCTGCTCATCGCTGCTGTTCTGCTCCTGCTCTTGGTTGCAGGTTCTCCCGCTGTCGCGGCCTCGCTCAGCCGGCCAATTCGGCGCATTGTGAGCCAAGCGCGAATCGAGGAGTGGCGCCAGGCCACACTCCGACTGCTTTCACAACGTTGGCGGCAACTCACGTTCTGGACGCTTGCCGGACATCTCAACCTGGCGGCAATGCTGTGGATCTGTGTCCGAGGAGCAGGCGTGGCAAGCACGGAGCTGTCTGGCGCTGCCATCCTCGCAGCCTTCGCGTTCGGTCGGCTCGTTACCGCGATTCCCATCACCCCCGGTGGCCTCGGCGTCATGGAGCTCGGCCTCGTCGGTGCGTTGATGAGCGGCACGGCAGCCAGCATCGAACCTGCCATCGTCGCTGCCGTACTCCTGTTTCGGTTCTTGAGCTTCGCCGTTCCTATTCCCCTCGGTCTCGCGGGTTGGCTTTGGTGGATGAACAGCGAAGGGCGATCCAGCTAGAGCTTGGCGAAAAGGCGGACCGCTTGCTCGGCAGCCTTGGCCCGAATCTCGTCACCATCCACCTTGGTCGCAGCGCCGTCTTCGAGCACCTTCTTGCCCTCGACGATGATGTCGATCGGCCGAACTCCCGTCGTGTAGGCCATGTGCCACGCCGACATATCTGGGTAGGTCCAGGTGACGACGTCGTCTTTGGCCTCAGGCACCAAGCGCCAACCGTTCTCCAACCAACGCCACGGGGTGTCTGGACTGGCCGTGACATCCTCTTCCCGCAACTTGACGAAGGCGAGGCGAAACTCCTCGAGCATGTTGGCGCCAATGCCATCGGTGCCAAGCACAATCGGCACGTCGAATCGAGCAGGCGACGCATAGCCGACTGAGTTGTTCATGTTCGACCGTGGGTTGTGCGCCAGGGTGCCAGAGATGTCGATGCCGTCAGGCAGGTTCACACCATGCACGAGCAGCCAGTTGTCACGCGATCGACGAGCCAGCGTTGCACCGGCGCCCGCATCGGCGAAACCTTCCGCAACGTGCACATGCACACCAACGTCGTGTTTGTCTGCGAGCTCGATTGCGGCGTCGATCGTGTCTTGTTCGCACGTAAAGGCGGCGTGTATACCGACCATCCCTCGGCCGCCTTCGCTCAAGAACCGGTCGTTCTCTTCCAGCCCGAGCCAGGCGCCATCGGCACCGTGTCGATCGGTCACGCCATAGGCACACACGACCCGGACACCGACCTCAGCGCAAGCGTCAGCGATCACACTCAGGCTTCCCTCAATCGCGTTCGGCGACTCATGATGATCAACGATTGCGGTACAGCCGGATTCCAATGCTTCGAGGGCGCCAAGCTTGGCTGACCATTCCATCATTTCCAGGTCGAGCGCTGTGTCGAGCCGCCACCACACCTGTTCGAGGATCTGTATGAAGTTGCTCGGGGTTTGCGGCGGTGCCGGCATTCCCCTGGCGAGCGCCGAGTAGAGATGGTGGTGTCCGCAGACCAGTCCGGGCGTGATGCCGTGTGCACTCAGGGAGGGCTCGCTCATGCCGCAACCCTAGGCCGCTGAGCTTCCAACACAGGAGCATCTCGTGGTCAGTTCCTGGGGCGGTTCTTTCTGAAGAACTGGTCCCGCAACACACGCCCCAAAGGAGCCTCGAAGTATCTGGCAATGAGGTGGGATACCAGGATCATTCCCGCCGATACGGCGACCACCTGCACGTATGGATCGGCTTCCCACGATGCAAAGATTTGCCGGCCGATCATGTGATGCAAGAGATACAGCGGATACGTCATCGCTCCGATCGACGCGAGATCGCGACCTCGAAGTCCTGGGATGCCGTTCCACACGATCAGGAGGAACGCAGCGAAGAAGAGCACCACTGCAACCTGGGGTTGCCAAGTTGGAAAGTCGGCCCCATGATCAGCTGCTCTGTCAGCGGCATCGAAACCGGCATATCGAGTGCCGAGCACGATGCCCAATACCAGCAAGCCCACTCGACGGCCAGTGAACGCGTGGTCCCTCCATACGAGGTAGAACACGGCGCCGCTGATGAACAAATGGCTATACCTCGAGAGCAGCAGTTGATCAAGAAACGCGGGTGGGTTGATCACAAGACGGAGTGCGGCGAAGCACATCCAGCCAAGCAAGAGATCTTCGATTCGATGAAGTAGTCCCAGCCGAATCACGATGGCAACGAGCACGTAGAAGCGCATTTCGACGACGAGCGACCAGTATGTGCCGTCGAGGTGCTCCACCCCGAAATAGGTATGGAGCATGGTCAGGTTGGCCAGCACCGTTCCCACCGGAGGGGCTGCTCCCGCTGCCATCATTGCGAGTGCCGTCAGCGCAACCGCGAGCCAGAACGTGGGATACAAGCGAACAAAGCGCGAGACAGCGAAGTCACGAGGTGACCGACCCTGTGCACTCATCAGGATGACGAAGCCGCTGATCATGAAGAACAGCTCAACCCCGAGATAGCCAAAGCGGGAGAATGGATCGGCGACACCGAGCATGCGCTCGCTGAATCCGAACAGATGCTCGTGGTAGTGATGCACCACGACGGCAAACGCTGCAATGAATCGCAACAGGTCAAGCTCATGAATCCGCCGCGGTCCGGGCGTGTCGACCAACGCGGGCGCAGCGGGAGCGGTGTTGTGAGCCAGTGCGGTCATCGCACTAGGAATCGGCGCGTTTCGAGCCGAGGTTGAGCGGAAGACCGTGCGTTTCGAATCACGCCCTGATCGACTGGCCCACCAGGGCGCGCACCTACCAATTCTGGGGAATTCTCTTCCGCAACCATCGTCCGAGCGGGGCTTCGAAGTATCGGGCGATCACATGGGCAACGACGATCATCCCGGCAACAACCGTCGCCAACATCATCGCCGGGTCAGCATCCCATGCCAGGAAGATTCGCAAGCCGATCAGCTGATGAATCAAATACAACGGATACGTCATGGCACCGAGCGTGACGAGGCTCGGCCCCTTCAACCATCCGAGACCGTTCCAGGCCACGATCGCGAAGAGTGCGAAGAAGCCGGCGACGACAAAGCGAACCAACCAGGGCGAGAAGTCGTCGCCGTATCCCGCTTCGAGAGCGAGGGCATTCGATGCCCCCTGCTGAGCGGCCAGACACAGCGTCAGTACCAGCAGCAGTCCTCGTCGAAGGTCGACGCGCTTGTCGTCGCGGATCAGTGCAAACAACACGCCAGCAATGAAGTAGTGCGAGTAGTTCGTCATGAGAACGGCCTGGACGATGCGGGGATAGTCCACGACCAAGCTCAGAGCGGAGACCACCGTCCACCCCAGGAGCAACTCCTCCATGCGATCGAGCAGCGACAACCGAACGACGACGGCGATGAGGACGTAGAACCACACCTCATAGAGCAGCGACCAATACGAGGCGTCGAGATGTTCGACACCGATCACCGCCTGCAACATCGTGAGGTTTGCACCAACGGTTCGAGCCGAGATCGTTGCGCCAAGCGCGCCGGCGACAATTGTCGTGAGCCCAACTCCGAGCCAATAGGTCGGGAAGAGACGAATGAATCGATTGGCGCCGAAACGCCGGACACCAGAACCACGTGCGCTCATCATGATGACGAAGCCGCTGATCATGAAGAAGACGTCGACCCCGAGGTAGCCATAGCGAGTGACGACGTCGAGGCGGTCGAACACCGCTCCCCCGGTGCTGGTGTAGGAGAGATGAAAGAACACCACGGCAAGCGCGGCGAGAAATCGCATGAGGTCCAGCACGTACAATCGCCCCGACGCGCGCCCTGATGCGCGCCCCGATGCGCTCCCCGACGCGGTCTCAGGAGCGCGATCCGCGGCGGCAGCACCAGAGCCAGGCTCTTGGTCGCTGTGCGGAAGTCTTGGTTGAGGAACGTTCTGCTGGGCCAGGGCCACGGCCTTCTATCGACAAAGCACGGGCCCAACCTGACCAGGAAGTCGGCCAAGTGCTCGAATAACCGCTTCGCTACACGGGTCTCGCTTGCGCACCGATCGGAAAGGCAACGTCGCAAATCAGGTCGTCGTCTCCGATGTCTTCGGGTTCGGCCAGGTAGACCTCCCGGCACGAAAGCTCGCTTGCCGTCCTCGAACTGACTTCCGGCGAGCACGCAACAGCGTCATAGGCCGCGAGGATTGCGGGGAAGTCCCATTGGGCCTTCGTGATCGTGGTGTAGGCCTCGTCGTGTGCAGGCTCGGTACGAACGCCAATCAAATCGGTCGGCGAAATGTCTTCGCCACATCCTTGGAGAACCTCGAGTGGTCCGTCGTGCTCGTGATCGACGATCCCGTGGAATACCGCGATGAACGGACCCATCGGCGCCGCGTCGCCAAGGTGAGCGGCGAACGCGGTCTTTGCCTCGGCGATGAAGGCATCCGTTTCTGAGGCATGCAGTCGACGCTGGATCGACATCACTCGTTGTGCCTCGACATGCCTGACGTTGATGGAAAACATGGTGTGCTCTTTCTCTCGCAGGATGGTGTGGACATGACGAACCAACAGTCGTCGACTGCTGTGCCGAGCCTCGAGATCAACGAGAAACTGATCCAGGAGGTCAACCGCGCGCTGGCGATTCTCCGACGATGCAGTGATCAATCCCGCGATGTCGCGAAGGCTCATGTCGACTGAGCGCAGAAGCCCAATCAGGCGGGCAGTGTCGAGTTGCTCTGTGGTGTAGTACCGGTAGCCGTTCGATGGATTCACGACCGCGGGGCAAAGCAGGCCCTGCTTGTCATACAAGCGGAGGGCTTTCGGGGTGAGCCGAGATCGACTCGAGAACTCACCAATGCTCAACAGCTGTTCGGGGAAGTCCTGATGTGTCATTGCTCTCGATCCTCCCGCTTAACCCTGGGTCAACGTCAACACATCTTTTAGAACGACTCGCCCAGCCGCTCGTGTCACCTTCGAAGGGCCGCCTGCACTCTCCCGGGAGTGAGCGGGAACTGGTCGAACCACACGCCCGTCGCGTCGTGCAGCGCCGCCACAATGGCGGGTGCGTAGGGCATCAACGGCATCTCCGCCATCCCACGAACGCCAAAGGGTCCGATCGGGTCCGGGATCTCCAACAACACCGTCCGTACGGCTTCGGGAATGTCGCCGATACCAGGGATGAGATAGCCACTGAACCTCGGGTTGAGAACCCGACCATCCACGACCGTAAGATTCTCCGAGAGGGCGTACCCGTGCGCCTGAATGATGGCACCCTCGACCTGCCCGATACAGAGATCGCGGTTGATGACTCGACCCACATCGATGGCGCACACCACGTCGTGGACCACGATGTGGCCCGTTTCGATGTCGACCGACAGATCGACCGCCTCGGCCACATAGCCGTATGCAAAGTTCGGAACCGTTGGCGCCCCATCAGGATCGAGTGGCTCGGTGGGCGGCGGCGTATAGCGAAAGTGTCCTCGAGCCGGCCGGTCGCCATCTCGCCATGCCTTTTCCGCTTCTTCCGCCGCTCCCAAGATTGCGTTTCCGGTCATCCAGCTCAGACGAGATGCCGATGCCGATCCTGAGTCGCCAGATGATGCGGTGTCAGAAAACGTCGGGACGATCGCGTCGAAAGACACACCGGTCGCCTCGGCAGCCATCTGCACGAAGGCAGTGTGCGCGCCCTGACCGACGTCCGCTCCTGCAAGAAACAGTTCGGCACCCGTTGGGTGTTCGGTGTCGGAGGAACCGATGAGCACGATTTCCGCCTCACTCCGTTCTGGAAAGCCGAACGAGAATCCGACGTTCTTGTAGGTGCAGGCGAAGCCGCGCCCGCGTCGAACATTGTCGGTTGTCGCCGGCAACGATGCGAAGACAGCGATCGGCTTGGGAGCGGGTTTCGGTTCGCTCCAAGCAGCCGCGTCGGCGCATGCTTCGATCACTTCCGGCAAGCTCACGCCTGCGGGGAGTTCGGTGCCCGTGATCCCGATCGACCCCTCCCGCAACGTGTTGCGCCGGCGAACCTCGACCGGATCAAGACCAGTCGCGGCGGCCAGCTTGTTCATCTGGCTCTCCGACACGAAACAGCCTTGCGGCCCGCCGAATCCGCGGAAGGCACCGCCGGGAATGGCGTTGGTGTAAACGGCGTAGGAATCGATTCGGGCCGCCGGAATTTCATAGGGGCCGGACACCGTCATGTGCAGGTTTCCGAGCACCTTGTTCGAGGTGTAATTGTACGAACCGGCGTCGAGGTAGCCGTCTGCTTCGACGGCCAGAATCTTGCCTTCGCTCGTTGCTGCCCAACGCGAGGTGATGCGGCCCCGGTGTCGCTTGTGATGACCCACGATCGACTCTTCGCGGCTCCACACGGATCGAATCGGGCGCTCTATACCCCGGTCTCGAAGCACCGAAACCGCCAGTGCAATCACGATCTGAAGACTCATGTCTTCTTTGCCGCCGAACGCCCCACCGATCGCTCGATAGATCACCCGGACCGCTTCGTCATCTACTCCGAGCGCATGCGCAATCTGTTCCCGGTCTTCGTGGGTCCACTGACCCGCGGTCTCAACGGTGATTCGGCCTTCGTCGTCGACATAGCCGATCGCAGCCTCGGTCTGAAGGTACGCGTGCTCCTGGTAGGGAACTTCATAGGTGCCCTCGATCACGACATCGGCGGCCTCAAACCCAGCAGCAACGTCACCCTTGCGAATCACGATGTGGTGATAGACGTTCGACTGTGCAGCATGCTCAGGGTGAACGAGTGGCGCTCCGTCCGCCATGGCGGCATCGATGTCGGCGACGAGAGGGAGCTGCTCCCAGTCCACCTCAATGAGGGCCGCTGCTCGATCCGCAGCCTCTTCGGTTTCCGCCACAACGATGGCGAGATGATCAGCTTCCCAGCGCGACACGTCGTGCGGCACCGCAGAATTCCCCGTCGATGTCGGGCCGATGAGGACCGGCTGGTCAAGCATCGTGAGGCCGTACTCGTTCACTGGGACGTCGGCGGCAGTGACGATACAGATCACTCCCTCGACTGCTTCTGCAGCGGAGACGTCCAGTCGAACAACCCTGGCGTGGGGCTCGTTGGTGAACAGCACTTTGGCGGTCAGCACATCGTCGAGGAGCACGTCGCCGGCGTACATCGCAGCACCGGTCACCTTGCCCGCCGCATCCGGCTTTCGTTGCGAATCCCCGAGGCTCATGGTCGATTCTCGCTGCCGACGATCATCGGATTCGCTGCGTCCTGCACGGCATGTTCGATCGCGTAGTACCCGGTGCACCGACAGAGATTGCCGGACAGACCCAGCCTCCGCTGGGAATCGTCGACCGCTTCGGCATCCGTAAGCGCAGCCGCTGCCATCACAAAACCGGGAATGCAGTAGCCGCACTGCACCGCTGCCCTGTCGATGAAGGACTGTTGTGTCGGATGGAGTCCGTTCTCACCAGCAAGTCCTTCGATGGTGACAACGGTTGCTCCTTCAGCCCTGCCGTCCGGAACGAGGCAGCTGAGCACGGACGTCCCTTCGAGAGACACGGTGCACGCTCCGCACTCGCCTTCGGCACAACCCTCCTTCGTCCCGGTCAGCATCGCTCCCTCTCGCAGCCAGTCGAGGAGCGACCCACCCGTCAATGGTGCGACGATCTCGGTCCCGTTGACGTTGGCACTGACATCGTCGCCAACCGTCACCGACGAGGGGCGGGCGGCTGCAGCGACGCTGGGTCCGCCAAGCGTGGGAGCCGCGGCCGGATGACTTGACGCTTGGGAGTTCTCGCGAAGACTCGAAAGGGCCCGACGAATCATGATCGTCACGGCTTCGCTTCGATAGTCAGCGGTCGCCCTCGGATCGTCGATCGGGGCAACTGCTTCCCGACAAAGCAACGCTGCTCGGTCCACGATCTCAGGACTCAGTCCGTTGAATTCAATTCCTTGTGCACAGAGAAACTCTTCGGCCGCTGGCACGGTGACGATCGTTGGCGCCACGCTCCCGAGCGCAAGGCGGCATTCGTTGATCTGACCCTGCGCATTCGTACGGAGCACGAGCGCAACGTGCACAACCGAGATGGCTTGTGCCCGACGAAGACCAAGTTTCACCCACACGCCCCGGTCACCCGGGCCCAGTGGTTTCACCGACGCGGCGGTTACCAATTCATTGGGTTCGAGCGTTGTGCGCCGTACTCCGGTGTGGAAGTCGGCGAGCTGAATCGTGCGAGAACTGTTCACTGAAGTTGCCGTCAGCTCAGCATCGAGAGCCCGCAGCGCGGTGATGGTGTCGTTCGCTGGGCTGGCGGTGACGACGTTTCCCACGATCGTCGCCCGATTCCGCAAGGCCGGGGAGCCAACCTCAAGGCTGGCCTGGGCCAGTGGGAGTGCCCGATCAATCACGAGCCCTGACGTCGCGGCCTGGTTGTGCGTGAAGAGTGGGCCGAAGGCGAGGCGCTCGCCCCTCTCCTCCATCGTTCCGAGTCCAGGGATACCCGTGAGATCGATCAGAAGCTCCGGAGTTGCGACTTGGCGATCAAGCTCAACCATCAGATCTGTGCCGCCCGCGATGACCTTGGCCTCATTCCCGAAGTCGTTGAGCAATTCGATCGCACGCTCGACCGAATCCGGCCGCTCATAGCGACCGGGCCGGTGACCCGGAATCTGGACATCGTGGAGCCACGAACTACGCATCACAGGAGAGTAGTGGCGCTCGGTACGATCACTGCCCCTCGATCTGAGCTCGTTTCGGGTCCGTGCGGCGCAGCTACCGTGACGAGGTGCATCTCCCCCGAGCGTGTCGCCCTCTTCGACGCCCGTGCAGGCTTGTTCTCGCTGGTCTGATGCTCATGCTCAGCACGAGTTGCGGCGACGTCGCAGCTTCACTCGAAGAAGGTCAAGAGGCCAACGGCATCTGGGGCCTCGAGTCATACGTATCGGCAGATGACCCACTCGTTGGGGCCGCGCTCGTCCTCGAAATCAATATCGCGGACGCCGTCGTTCGAGGTGAGTCGTTGTGCCACTCGATCTTCGGCAGCCTCACACTGACAGACGAAGGCAATGCGTCGTTCACGATTCCCGGCGCAACCAATCAACCGTGTGACGACAATTTCCAAGCCATCGAGAATGCGCTCATCAGGAGCCTTGAATCTGTTACGACGTGGGAGCGTCAGGCAGATCAGCTGATCCTGACCGGACCTCGGGGTCTAGCTCTGGAGTTCCGCCAGGCCGGTTGAGCACGCTGACCCTGAGCCCGCCGTGACCAAAGCTGGCAACGGGAGCAAGGCGACCGTCCAATGCTCGGCCGAGCTTGCGGTCCGGCACCACAACGGTCAATGCCCAACGAGGACGGCGCTCACGCAAGACCGCTCCGAATCGCTTGTAGAGCGGTTCGAGATCGCCGTCGCCGACCCGCTTTCCGTAGGGCGGGTTCGAAACCATCAGGCCCTCGCCCTCGTGCCCGGTCAGATGACTCACGAGACGTTTCTCGATCTTCATCGAGTCGGCAACGCCCGCACGTTCGGCATTCGCCATGGTTGCAGCAACCGCTGCAGGGTCACGATCACTGGCTTCGACGAGGGGAATCGAACCACCGTCGCCGCCGTCGGCGGACTGTCCTTTGGCTCCTGCATTGACGCTGGCCCATGCCCCCGGCTCAAAGTCGGGCCAGGTCTGAAATGCGAAGCGTCGAATGCCGCCCGGCGGCAGATTTCGAGCCATCAACGCTGCCTCGATCGCGATCGTCCCACACCCGCAGAATGGATCCGCTAGTGGCGTCGTGCCGTCCCAGCCGGACGCCAACAGCATTGCGGCCGCCATCGTCGGTCGAATCGGAGCAACGCCCAGGTCAGTGCGCCATCCGCGGTGACTCAACGGGGTCCCACCTGCGTCGACCGACACGGTCGCCACGTCGCGATCGAATCGCACGACGAACGGTTGTGTCGGCTCGCCCATCGATGGCGGGCCAACAATCTGATGCAGGCGCTGCGCGATCGCAGCAGTGTGATACAACGCTGACTTGTTGGCCGTCACCCGAAATTCAGGTGCATATCCATCTGCGATCCACGTCGTCCAGTCGATCTCGTCGGCTCGGGACTGAAGGTGGTTGAAGTCTGTGGCCTTGAAAGAAGCAATCCGCACCAGCACCCGTGAGGCAGTGCGGAGCCACAGATTGGCGGCATACAGCTGTCGATTGTTCGCTCGGAACTCGACAACACCGCTATTCCCGGGCTTGGGTTTGAGGCCGAGTGCACGCATCTCGGCCTCCAGAATCGGTTCGAGGCCCGGCGTACAGATCGCCGCGGCCTGATGTCGGATTGGAGCCACTCCGCCACTATGCCGCTACAGAAGGTGTGAAACACTGTGCCGATGGGTGCACTGTCTTGGGTGATTGGCGGATTTTTCGTCGGGGTTGTCGCCAAGTTTCTCGTTCGAGGCAATCCGAATCTGGGTTGCATCGGCACGATCGCCCTCGGAATCGCCGGATCGCTCATTGGTGGGACGATCGTCAATTTGGCTACCGGCAACGGATTCGACGTGGCAGGAGCCGGCTTTATCGGCTCTGTTCTCGGTGCTATCGGCCTTTTACTGCTCGTCCGAAACCGCAGCGAAGGCGATTCTGCTTGACGACTTGGGGAAACCGACCGCTAGGGTCTTGCTCGCCTCGAACCGAAAATTGGGGCTCCACGCAAAGTAGCGAAGTCCGGTGTGAACCCGGCGCTGTCCCGCAACTGTGATGCGACTGCTCAGAACCTGAGCGGCCGTCAGCCAGGTCGCCTGCTTTCGAGGGAATCGAAACGTGTCCTCGGAGGAAGGACAACTCGGTGACGCATGCGTCTCGAACAAAGCCTCCGACCCGAACGGAGGAATCTGAATGAAACGCAACCCACTTTTACTCGTCTTGCTTGCTCTCGCCATGATTGCAGCCGCCTGCGGCTCCGATGATGCCAGCGAGACCGAAGCTGGCAGTGATGCTGCCGAGACCGAAGAATCTGCCGACTCCGACGCTTCTGAAGACGAAGCTATGGAAGAGGAAGAACACGACGATGACGCCATGGAAGACGACGCCATGGAAGACGACGCCATGAGCGAAGACTTCCCCGTCGACATCAACCACGATGGCGGCGTCAGCACAGTTGCCGCACAGCCGATGCGGATCGTGTCGCTCTCACCAACCGCGACCGAGATGCTCTTCGCACTTGGAGCTGGTGACCAGGTCGTGGCTGCCGATACGTACTCGAACTATCCGGCCGAGGCTCCCACCACTGAACTCTCAGGATTCGAACCGAACCTCGAGGCGATTGCGGCGGAAGAGCCCGATCTCGTCGTGCTGTCCTTCGATCCGGGCGAGATCGCCAGTGGCCTTGATGCCATCGGTGTACCAACGCTCGTGTTCGGCAGTGCATTCACCATCGACGACGTATATCGCCAGATCGCTGAACTCGGTATCGCCACCGGCCACATCGACGAGGCCGCGACCCTGAACGCCGAGATCATGACCGGTCTCGACGCTGCGGTTGCGGAATATGGCGATGCTGGCGCCGGCGTGCGGATCTACCACGAGCTCGACGACACCTTCTACAGCGCCAGCTCGAACGGTTTCATCGGTGTTCTCTATGGACTTCTTGGAGTCGAGAACATCGCA
Organism: uncultured Acidimicrobiales bacterium; assembly: GCA_937930695.1. Lineage (GTDB taxonomy): Bacteria > Actinomycetota > Acidimicrobiia > Acidimicrobiales > SZUA-35 > CALEWY01. The sequence continues at coordinate 19,066 of CALHCB010000177.1, forward strand.
GACGAAGCGGACACCGACGGATTCGGGTTCCCCCAACTGTCCCCCGAGTACCTCATCGAGGCTGACCCGCAGGTCATCATCTTCACCAACCAGGTTGGGTACAGCGCCGACGACATCGCAGCCCGTCCCGGATGGGACACGATGAGCGCCGTAGCGTCTGGCAACGTGCTCCAGGTCGATGCCGATGTGGCATCCCGTTGGGGACCGCGCATTGTTGAGTTCGTCGAACTCGTTGGTGCTGAATTGGCTGCCGTCTCGGTCAACTCATGAATCTGATGCAGCTATGACGACCGCCGAGCCGCTGACCGGAGCCGTGTTGCCAGCTCGTTCCCAGGAAACATCTGTTGCCTTGGAACGGGCCTACCGGCTTCCCGTGTACGCACTGGTCAGCGCGCTCGGCGTCTTCATTCTGGCTGCACTTCTGGCGGTCGTCGTCGGCCCGGCAGACCTCCCTGCGGCTGCGATCGTCAAGGATCTTC
>CALHCB010000178.1 GCA_937930695.1 uncultured Acidimicrobiales bacterium
GCTCGACGGTCGGCACGACGTCCGGCGATACGAGTAAGAACGAGATACACGCCGATGCCGTACACGGGCGCCAAAGCGAGCACCGCCAACCCCGCGCTCGGCGAGGTTCGAGCCCGAGCCAGACCGAACAAGATCGGTGCGGCCAGCATCAGGCCAACGAGGACGCCACCAAAGGTGATCACGGCGTTGAAGAACCCCTGACCTGTTGTCTCGGTGGCGAACGGATTGGGGTTGTTGTCGTCAGGAAAATTCACCGGAGCCAGAGTTGAGGTGTACGTGCCAACGCCCGATCCCGTACAAGCCATACCGACAGCTGCACCCAAGGCAACATGTACGAATTGCCACCCGCCCGTCCACGCCGCGGTTGCCAGCGTGACAACCAACGCGGTCACGAGCCCGAGGAGAGCAAACGTCAGTGATCGACCCCGCAACACGATGTCGAGCGATGGCAGCGCCACCACCTCGCCCCAGAGTGCCCGACCATCGGCCCCAAACAGGTTCGAGCTGGTGATCCCTGCCGTCAGCGCGGGCACGCAACCCACGAGAACTGCTGCGGGTTGACGATCGGCGATCGCGGCAATGAATGGCGCGCCGCCGACGAAGAGGACGATCGCTTGAGTAACGACTTGGATCCGATAGCGAGGATGGCGTCGCAAGTAGCGGAGCTCCTTGGCCATCACGAGTCGTAGAAGGTCGACGGTCTCTTGATGCCGGGACGGGATTCGCTGGGTCCAACTCCAAGGAGCCTCGCCCAGCATGTGGCCATCAATCGCTCGAGCTTCGCCACCGTCGGCCACATCAGACAGGGCATGAGTGAGTGCCTTGGTCCACTGCCTGCCAAGCAGCAACGTCGCACCGATGGTGGCGAGAATCAGCGCGGTAGGAATGATCACCGATTCTCCGTTCGCCAATCGGCCCATCGCCTCACCGCTCCATCCTCCAGGCAACCAGCGTGCAACGCGACCGATCGAGCGAACAAGGGCAGCGTCGATTCCGGCGTAGCGCACAACTTGGGAGCCCAGAGCCAGAAGCCCAGCGCCCAGCCCCGCCAAAACCGTGGCGAAGTCGCGGCGATTCCGCTTTCGCAACGCGTTCCCTAGGAGCGTGAGTGCTAGTCGGGAGGCGACGATGGCAAACGTCATGGTCGAGAACGCAGCGATGACGATCAGACCGATCCGTCCCAGTCCACCGAGACCAAAGTCGCCGAGCGGTCGAACCGTGAAGGCCAGCAAAACGGCACTGACCCCGATCGGGGCCGGTCCGATCAAACTCGCTGCAGTGATGCCGGGAGCGAGGTCGCGGCCCTGGAGGGGCAGCAATGCGAGTCGAGTGGTGTCGATCGTCTCGTCAGAGGCCCCGAACAGCATTGGACCGAAGACCCAGCCGATGAGCACGGAGAAGCTGAGTACCGGCCCCAACCAGCGCAATTGGCCGTCTGACGTCGTCGCCACATACACCCAGGCGATCACGGTGCAGACCAACACCAGAAGCGTGAAGAGGATGAGCGCCGCTCCCGTTGAGGACCGGAACGTGTTGCGGAGAAGCCGGAGCTTCAGTCCGACAAACAACCCGATCATGTTGAAGCGAGCCAGTCGAGTTCGACCGCGCCCGAGGTGACACCCACCGCATCGGCGAATACATCTTCAAGGCGACGACCCTGGCAGAGCTCTTGGGTTGTTCCCGTCGCAACGACGTTGCCTGCGTGCACGACGGCCACGTGATCGCAGAGTCGCTCGACAACTTCCATGACGTGGCTGGAAAACACCACAGTCGACCCGCCAGCCACCAACTGTTCCAGCATCGATCGGATAACGCGAACACTCAGCGGGTCAACCGATTCGAAGGGTTCATCGAGAAAGAGAACCGATGGCCGATGCAAGATCGCTGCACCAAGCGCAACCTTCTTGCGCATCCCAGCGGAGTAGTCGATCACGAGTCGGCTCGCGGCCTCGCCGAGATCGAGTGCCTCGATCAATTCAGCAGCCCGCCGTCTTGCTTCGCTCTGACTTAGTCGACGCAGCAGGGCGACGTACTCGAGGAGCTCTCGACCGGTCAGCCGTTCGAACAGACGAAGATCTTCAGGCACCACACCGATCCGGGCCTTCACCCGCATCGTGTCAGTCCAGACGTCCAGGCCGTCCACCAGGATCGAACCGCTGTCTGGGCGAAGCAGACCGGTGCTCATCTTGAGTGTCGTCGACTTCCCGGCGCCGTTGGGTCCGACCATGCCGAAGAACGTCCCGACCGGAACGACAAGACTCAAGCCGTCGACTGCCCGCTTGGAGCCAAACGACTTTCTCAATTCAGTGATTTCTACGGCGTTGTTCACGTCCTCTACCCGTCGGGTGCACGGCGCTGGTTGTGAACAATTCGAGCGACCAGCCCCAACTCCCGCTTTACCCTGCCGTACATGCATGCCGACGAAGTTGCATCGAGCGTGGGAATGGTCGGCCGTCTTCTCGATGCTCAGTTTCCCCAATGGGCCGAACTGTCGATCAGAGCAGTGACATGAGTTCCCATTGCGTTGGTCGATCTGTTCGTGGATCGATGGAGATGACGGCATTGTTGCCGACCCCGCGCCCGTCCAGCTCGTGAACGACCTCGCTCACTTCATCAGCGCACTTCACTCGATTGATTTGTCCGACGTTCCCGGTCCGCCCTCGATCGGCGGGCGAGGCGTGGCGCTGCAGACCCGAGATGAGATCACCAGGACGTCCATTGCCGCTGCGGCACACCTCATCGACGCCGCTTCGCTTTCCGACGCGTGGGACGATGCCCTGAGTGCAGAACCCATGGCGGGAGAGGGAAGCTGGATTCACGGCGACATCGCTTCGGGCAACTTGCTCTTCACCGCAGGTCGTCTCACTGCCGTTATCGACTTCGCAATGTGCGGAGTCGGAGACCCTGCCTGCGACCTTCTCGTTGCCTGGGAGCTGTTCGGACCTTCCGAACGCGACCAGTTCCGCCAGCTCCTCGATGTCGACGAAGCGGTGTGGCGCAGAGCGAGGGGGTGGGCGCTCAGCACCGCCGCACTGTCGCTGCCCTACTACGAACACACCAATCAGTTCATGGCCGACCAGTCCCGGCACAAGATCGCAAACGTTCTGTCCGACTTCTGACGCCGCTACTGCCGGCCCGGAGTGATACTCCCAAGCCGTGAACGCTGACGGCCCTGCTCATCGAAGTTTTCTGGTGAGAGCCACGTTCGGAAGCGATCCTCAACCGCAGGCCACTCATCGTCGGTGATCGAGTACCACGCCGTGTCGCGACTTCGTCCCTTGTAGTGGGTTGCCTTCCGGAAGGTCCCGTCGTAGCGAAAGCCGAAGCGGAGGGCAGCAGCTCGCGACGGAACGTTCAGATCGTCGCACTTCCATTCACAGCGTCGATACCCAAGTCCGAAGACGTGATCGATCATCAGGTAGATGGCTTCAGTCGCGGGAGTCGACTGTTGGAGCGTTGGACCGAACGCGATCGAGCCGATTTCAACAACCCCGCCCGCAGGATCGATGCGGAGGTAGGAGGCCATGCCAACCGGGACACCGTCAACGACCACGGCGTAGGGAACAAAGTCGGGATTGTTGACGAGGAAGTCAATCGTCGTGCCGAGCTCGGTCGCATCGGCGAATGGTCCGGACCACATGTAGGTCCACATCGACCCATCAGCCTCAGCAAACGCTCGATACAGACTGTCGCCATGGCGTTCGCGGGTGAGTGGTTCGAGTTCTACGCGCGAACCAACGAGCCGCTTTCCTGTCGGTCGACCAGGTGCTGTCCAGCCGGCCAGATCAGGACCGATTGGTTGGCCAAAGTCGTTCGTCTCGGTCACGCGGCCGACACTACCAACGTCCAAATTTGATGGTCGGCGAATTGGACGGGCAGCCCATCGCCATCGGTGTTGCGGAGCCACGATCGCTCAACTTGACTTCAAGTTCACTTGAAGTTCTAGGGTGCATGTCATGACCGCGAACAACCAAGAAGCCTTCCGGATTGCGTTCGTGCAATCGAGCTGGCACGACGAAATTGTGAATCAAGCACGAGACGGATTCCTTTCCGCTGTGGAGGGCGTTGCGACGGTCGAGACCTTTGAGGTACCCGGCGCTTTCGAGCTTCCTCTTCACGTTCGCACGATTGCCCAAACCGGCCGGTTCGATGCGGTCGTCGCGGCGGGCTTTGTCGTCGACGGTGGCATCTACCGCCATGAGTTCGTTGCCGATGCCGTCATCTCCGGACTCATGAACGTGCAGCTCGACGTCGGCGTCCCGGTGTTCTCGAGCGTGCTGACCCCCCAGCAGTTCCACGACAGCGATGACCACCGCCAATTCTTCAAACAACACATGGTCGGCAAGGGTCACGAAGTCGCAGCAGCATGCCTGACCACACTGCGAGCTCGCGCCGCAATTGCGGCGTAGGACCTCAGCTCACGTAGACCCAACGACCCTCGTGTCGACGGAACGAACTGTTCTCATGTTGGACCCCAGCGCCACCCGGACCGGTGAACGCTGCGGTGAAATCGACTGTGCCCTTCTTGGCCAGCGCACCACCGCCGTTGGTCGAGTTGATCGTGAGACCAGTCCACGTCCGCTCGGAGTCCAACTCGAGACGGGCTGGGCGCGTTTCAGGCGCCCACGAGTGCAAGAGGTAGTCGATATCACTCACCACGAACGCGCTGTACCGCGACCTCATCAGCTCGCGTGCGGTGAGCGCTGGTCGATCGCCGGCGAGGATTGCGCCACAGCACCGAGCGAACGAGGCGGGATCACCGCAAAGGCAACTCAACCGCTCGTCCGAGTCCGGATCGAGAGCACGATGGGCGTCGGCCCGCCGCCTTCGCTGAAGGTCTCAAACGAGAACCCCGCTTGGCGAAACATGTTGAGCAGCTCAGCCAAGGGGAAGTGGGTTGCGCCGACCTTGTCCCGAATCCCTCGTTCGGTCCAGGAATCGGTCGTCCAGTGTCCATCGACGTATCCGGGCTTGATCGTGACCGACTCAGGGTCACTGCGATCGGCGAATCCTCCGCAGAAGCAGGGATGGACGCCGACGTGCACAAAGACACCACCTGGTTCGAGCACTCGAGCGACTTCCTTGAGCGTCGAGGCATAGTCGGGCATATCGGTATGCACCATCACCGCGATCACGGCGGGGAAAGAACCATCAGCGAAGGGAAGTTGTCCCGCGTCGGCTTGCGCTACCGGCAAGCGAGACGTTGCCCGGCTGAGCATGCCCGTTGAGATGTCGACCCCGATCGGATTGCGCCCCAAGCTGCGCACCCGCTCGGCGTAGATGCCAGTGCCGCATCCAACCTCGAGACAATCCCCAACACCGGGACCGAGCAGAGTGGCGAGCGCCTCGTCGACACCCAGGTAGTCGGCGAACTCACTTGATGCTGCATCACGACGCTGTACGGCGAGAAACTCATCTTCGTACCAGTCTGCGATCTCGTCGTACGGTGCCTCGGTGACCATGTGAACCCTTCCACGTCGATGTCGGTACTGGGACCCAGAGTAGGTTCAGGCGGAAGCGAGAGAACACCGGGACACGAAGTGACAGCAACGACAGCGAGATGAACGATTCCACCTGTTGGGTTGAGGTCAGCGCCCCAAGGTCATCAAATGGGCGAAGAAGGCCGTGGAGAACGAACGGACCTGACCATCGGCGCTCGTCGACCCTCTCGTCTCGGACAAGGCGTCGTTCATCGCCTTGCGAGCTTCGGACTTCTGTCCGTCAATCAGCAATGCAACCGGAAGCCGCATTTGCGCCACGGTGACGTTCGCTACGTGAGCTCGATCTCGCAATGCACTGATCACCGAGCTGGTCGTACCGAGCGGTCTCGCAAATCGAGGACCGTGCAGAACGACCAACTCGACGAGACGCTGCACCTCAGGACCAATCAGGCTCGGTTCTGAGATGTCGAAGTACTCGATGAGATCGCCGCCAGGATCCAAGTTGCGCAGTGGTTCAGAAAGCGTCGCCTGCATGGTGTCTGGCGTCTTCGCGAGCGTATGTTCCAGCTCCATGATCGCGTCGTGGCGCACACCGATCATTGGGTTGATCCGCAATCGCCCTCGGGCAGTTTTGGCCACGCTGAGCCATGCGCTGTAGCCATCGAGATCAAACGTGAACACGTCGGCGGTTTGCTGAACCCAACCTGCATCCACCAACAGTGGACTGAGCGTCGACCGAAATTCCTCCCGCAGCTCGTGTACGGATGGCGGCGCAGGTTCGGTCACACAGGCGAGTCAATCGCCATCGATCGCGAATCCCCCACCTGCGCTCCAGCTTGTCGCGACGACCGAACCGTTCACTGGCCGGGTCCGTTCCCGCCATTACCTGGTCCGTTTCCGCCTCGGTTACCGCCGCCATTGCCCGGACCGTTGCCATCGCCCCGACCACCGTTGCGGTCGCCATTGCCCTCTTGATCACCTGGCCCGTCGTCCTCGACGTCGACCACCGCGGCAGCATCCTGGTCGACGACATCGTTCTCTGCGGTCGTCGCACGGTTCTCGTCGTCAGCGTTCGGTTCTTGTGGTGCGTCGAACGTGTCGGCGCCAGCAACGAAGGTTGGGTTGTCTGCCGCATTGCCACCTTGAGGTTCGAAGACCTGGAGGGCGACGAAGGTTCCGAAGAAGGCGAGGATCGTCGCCACCATCGCAACGAGCAGAGGGCGCCGCCGCGTCTCCGCAGCTTCGGCGAAGGACGGTGGTGGACCCGCCACGCCATCGTCGACGATCGGGAGATCAACAGGATCGACGATGATCGTTGGGTTTGCATCAGCATCAGTCCCGGTTCGCATGGGGATTGCCACCATGTCGAGCTCAGTACGTACCCGGTTGAGTTCCTCACCGAACTCGCTCGCTGTCTGCGGTCGCAAGGATGGGTCCTTGCTCATCGCCCGTTGGAGCAGCGAGGCAAGGTTGTCCGGGATTCCATCGTCACGCCCATCTGGTGCCTGGTCAGAGACAATGCGCCAGATGGTGGCGGCAGTCGATTCGCCGAGCATCGGGGCGAAGGGCTCGGTTCCCGTCAACAACGTATAGAGCGTGCTGGCCAGTGAATACACGTCGGTTGTCGGTGCGAGCGGTGCCGGGTTCGACACCATCGAGTTGAACGACTCGGGGGCGGCGTGAGCGAGGCTGACCTGCACCGTGGTCGTGAGAGATCTACCGGACACCGAGGCCAGCCCGAAGTCCGTCAGCTTCCACTCGCCAAACGTCGAACACAGCACGTTCTGCGGCTTGATGTCTCGGTGTAACACACCTGCTTGGTGGGCCCGCTCCACTGCCCCAGTGACACAGACCATGATTTCGGTGGCCTCAGCGACAGAACTCGGGCCCGACGCAACCTTGTCCGCGAGCGTTCCATCGGCTGCGTACTCGAGGAGCAAATACGGTTCGCCGACCTTTGTCAGACCCGAGTCGAGCAAGGGAATGATGGCCGGGTGATCAGAGATTCGGCCCAACGCCCGACGCTCGCGATGGAAACGGTCGACAGACTCCGGATCCAGACGAACGTCGAGTACACGAAGAGCGACGGTGCGTTCGTGCTCTGGCTGCCAAGCTCGGTAGATCGATGCCTGGCCGCCCCTGGCGATTCGTTCGAGGATCATCAGGCCCTCAACTTCGGGCAACGGAGCGGATTCGTTCTTCATGTCGGTCTCGCAATCTGTGTTGGTCGTCTCGTTGACCTTCGAGCTCCTCTGACAACGAGCGCGCAAGTAACCGGCAAGACTTCGACAAGCCGAGAGCCTCACACCCAGAGACATGAGACAGACACACGACAGACCAGACAGGGGTCTTGACGTAGGGATGTCAAACATATATACGTACTGAGTATGTCTTCGCGCAAGATCAGCCGCATTGTTTCGAGAGATGTCATCTGTCGAGCCGTGGATGAAACCCCGATCTCACTCCCCTTGAGCGTGGCCATGACCGATCTCGATGGCTTCGGCGACCTCAATGAAGCAGAGGGCAGAGAGGCCGGCGACGGCGTACTCGCCGAGTTCCAACAGGCGCTGGAACAGAACACGCCCGCGGACACAGCGCTTCATCGCATCGGGGGCGACGAGTGGGTCATCGTGTTTGCAGGGGCCTCGCTGGAGAACAGTCTCGTTCTTCTCGAAGAATTGCGAGCCCACATCGAGGCGATCCCGCTCGGAACACAAACCCACCCCGTCACGATGTCCGCCGGTGTTGCATCACGACCGCCTCATGGCACGACCGGAGATGAGCTCATTCGGGCTGCCGATGGTGCGCTCAGTCGCAGCAAACGCAATGGGCGCAATCAAGTCGGCATCTACATCGAGGACAAGATGGTGATGAAGAGCAACTACTACAGTCGCGCCACGCTCGATCGACTCTCGGCGTTGTCTCGGGCCACAAATCGAACCGAAGCCAGTCTGCTACGCGAAGCTGCCGACAAGCTGCTGTCCGAATACGCCAGTTCGTTCTAGGGCCGGGCTGTCATGTCGCTGAACGGAACCACCCACTACAGCGAGATCGATCGCCGCCAACTTCCCGAGCTTGTCTGCCGGGCAGTCGATGCCGCGATCGAGCTGGACTTCGAGCTGAGCGTGCATCCCGCGACCGGCCGACTGCTCCAGGTGCTGGCCCATGGCGTTCCCATGAATGGACTCATCGGCGAGACCGGAACGGGAACTGGTGTTGGGTTGGCATGGATGGTGAGCCTCGCTGACCCGAGCGTGTCGTTTCTGAGCGTCGAGATCGATGTTGACCGGGCCCGCGTCGCGACCGAAGTATTCCGCGATGACGCCAACGTCACGGTTCTCCATGCAGATGCCGGCGAACTCTTCACCCGCGGCCCCTTCGATCTATTGGTGCACGACGGAGGATGGGGCTCGGGCAAGACATCAGAAGGACGCGTCGACGTCACCGAGGTGTTGAAGGAAGGCGGAGTAATGACGGTCGACGACTTCACCCCCATGGACACCTGGCCCCCGACCTTCAACGGCGAAGTCGACCACCCTCGACTGCATTGGCTCCAACATCCCGACCTCCTCACCACAGAAGTACGGGTCACCGAGCATCTGGCCGTCGTCGTCAGCCGCCGCACAACGACGACTGCATAGGCGAAACCAGCGCCCTTGGGTCTTGTCGAAACCTTGTCACAGCGTTGTCGAGCCTCTGAAAGTGGCCCGCCAGAGTTGTTGTCAGCCCAGCAAGTCGCTCGGCAAACAACACCCAAGGAACAAGAACATGAACAAGACCGTTGCAAGCGCACTTCTCGCAGGTGGAGTCATCCTCGGAGGATTCGGCGCCGTCAGCGTCGCCTCAGCTGAGTCGAGCGACACCGTCACCCAGACTGACCCCGCTTCCGAAAACAACGACGCCCAGGACAACAACGCTGGCTTCCTCAACGTGCAAGACACCGACGGGGCTGACACCACCGAGGGCGATGAGGCTCGAGCAGAACGCAGTGAGCGCAAGGGCCGCAAGCTCGCCGTTGCTGCCGAGACGATCGGCATCGAGGTCGACGAACTTCGCACGGCGCTCCAGGACGGCCAGACCATCGGCGAGATCGCCGATGCCAACGGCGTCGATGCCGACACCGTGATCGACGCCATGGTCGATGCGCTCAGCGAGCGCCTTGACGAGAAGGTCGCCAACGGCGACATCACCGAAGAAGAGGCAGCAGAAAAGCTGGCCGAGAAGTCCGAGCGCATCTCCAACAAGGTGAACGGAATCGACGAAGAGTCGGCTTGATTCATGCCTTCACTGTCCGGAATGAACACCGGCCTACCCGACTCTGGGGCGCTGCTGGCGCCCCAGAGTCACGCTAGGTTTGGCCCAGTGACACGAGTCCTGGTGGCAGAAGACGATCGGGAAATCGGTCTCGCATTGGAACGAATCCTTGGTTACGAGGGCTACGAAGTTCAGGTCGTCACCGATGGTGCCGCCGCCCTCGAGGCAATCACGTCCTACGAACCCGATTGCCTCGTACTCGACGTCATGATGCCGTTCGTCGACGGACTGACGGTGTGCCGTCGAATGCGGGAGAACGGTGACCGTACTCCCGTGCTCATGCTCACCGCTCGCGAAGAAGTTCAGGACCGAGTTGCCGGGCTCGACGCCGGAGCGGATGACTATCTGGCCAAGCCGTTCGATCTCGAGGAGCTGCTCGCAAGGCTGCGTGCGCTCATTCGGCGGGCCTCTGATGTTGCACCGAGCCCGGTCTTGTCTGGTGGGGCGATCTCCCTCGATCCCGAGCGCTACGAAGTCCGACGAGGCGACGAGGTTCTCAACCTGACCCGGACCGAGTTCGAGATCCTGCAACTCCTTCTGGCCAACCAAGGCATCGTTCTCGACCGAACTGTGATGTACGAGCGGATCTGGGGTTATGACTTCGATGGCGAATCCCGCTCGCTCGATGTCCACGTCGGATACCTGCGTCGCAAGCTCGAAGACGGCGGTCACCCCCGGGTCATCGAGACGGTTCGAGGCGTTGGGTTCGTCTTCAGACCGGTAGAGGCATGAATTTCGGTCTGAGCGGGAAACTGGCTGCGGCGTTCGCCGCTCTCGCCATGGCGTCCATCTTCGTCATGGGCGGCGCTGGTGTCCTGTCGACGCGCAGCCAGGTGAAAGACAACGTCGATCAGTTCCTGAAGGAGCGAGCCGAAGAACTCACCAACGGTGTCCGCTCCGCTCAACCGACACGGGGCGATCGCAACAATGGGCGCAATGACGGGCGCAACGATGACGAGGCGGAATCCGCAGACGCCGAAATCGAAGAGGCCCTGGCCAGGTCAGCGGTGGATAGTGACGCCGAGGTTCAGTCCCTCGACGAAGACGGGACGATTCTCGCCACCGTGAACCTCACGCTCCCGGTTGACGAACAAGATCTCGAAATTGCTGAGAAGCAAGGCGAAATTCTTCGGACGGTCACGATCGACGGTGAGTCCTATCGAATGATCACCTCGCACGTCGAGGGCGGCGGCGCGGTTCAGGTGGCACGCAACATTGAAAACACCAACGCACTTATCGGCACGATCGGGTCGCGCACGCTGCTCATCGGCCTCGGCCTGTCGACCGCAGCCGCCGCCGCGGGCTGGCTCATCGCTCAGCGGGCCACGCGGCCGATTCGGTCACTCACCGAGTCCGTGGAGCACGTCGCCGAAACTCGCGATTTGTCCCAACCAGTGTCGGTGCAGCGCAACGATGAGATCGGGAGATTGGCACTGGGGTTCAACGAGATGCTCGCAGCACTCGACGAGAGTCGAACCCAGCAAACCCAACTCGTCCAGGACGCGGCCCACGAGCTACGCACACCGCTCACAAGCATTCAAGCCAACGTCGACATGTTGGCTCATGCACCAAACCTCGAGGCGACGGAACGCAACGACGTCATCGGGGGGATTCGTTCGCAACTACGACAGCTCAATTCCGTCGTGACCGAGATCGTTCAGCTCGCCACGGACAATCACGATCCTGCGAGCCACGTTCGTCTCAATCTTGCCGATGTCGCCCGCGAGACAGCAGCCAATTTTTCGATGCGGGCATCCAATCCGATCGAGATCAACGCTGATGCGAGCATTGTGAACGGAGACCCTGTTGCCCTCGATCGTGTGATCGGGAACCTGCTCGCAAATGCAGAGAAGTACGGCCCATCGGGCGGCCCGATCAAACTCAGCGTCCAGGCTGGCCGGGTTGCGGTGCGAGATCAAGGGCCGGGTATCTCCCCGGCCGACCAAGAGCGGATCTTCGATCGTTTCTATCGAACGTCCGATGCGCAACCCAAGCCAGGGTCAGGGCTCGGCCTCGCCATCGTCAAGAAGATCATCACCGAACACCAAGGCCAGGTCTTCGTATCGAGCTCTCCACAAGACGGCACCGAAATCGGGTTCGTCATGCCCGTCATCGCCTGACGTCGACTTCATGGGGATCGCACGATTCAGCTGATCTAGCATCCCGAAATGCGGATCATCAGCTCGCTTCCAAACAACGACCTCACAGCCATTCCCGAACTCTCCCAGGAGATCGAGGCCGCTGGCTTCGACGGGGTAACGGTGGCCGAGAACGCCCACAACCCGTTCCTGCCGCTGGCCATCGCTGCGGTCAACACCGAGCGGATCGGATTGGCAACCGGAGTCGCCATCGCGTTCCCCCGCAGCCCGATGATGTCTGCCAGCCTCGCGTGGGATCTTCACGCCGCCTCGAACGGTCGATTCACTTTGGGCCTCGGTTCCCAGATCAAGCCGCACATCGAACGACGCTTCTCGACGCCATGGAGTGCCCCGGCTCCCCGGATGCGGGAGTACATCAATGCCGTCCGAACCATCTGGAACACCTGGCAAACCGGGGAGCGCCTCGCCTTCGAAGGAGAGCACTACAACTTCTCCCTGATGACGCCGAATTTCTCACCACCTCCCCTCGACGTCGACATCCCGCCAATAAAGATCAGTGCCGTTGGTCCGGCCATGCTTCGTCTTTCCGGTGAGGCGTGCGACGGTGTCGCTCTCCACGGCTTCTGCACTCGTGACTACCTGGCCAACCAGATTCTGCCGAGAATTGAAGAAGGCATGGCCCGCACCGGGCGCAAGCGCGAGCACTTCGAGATCTCAGGTGGGGGCTTCGTTGCGACCGGCGCCACCGATGAAGAAGTTGCGAAGGCTGCAGAGTGGGTACGAACTCGAGTGGGTTTCTACGGTTCGACCAAGGCCTACTGGCCAGTCTTCGCTGAGCACGGCCTCGAAGAGCTCGGTGAGAAGTTGCTCTACATGTCCCGCAACGACGGATGGGACGACATGGCAGCCGAGGTGAGTGACGACGTGCTTCGGTTGTTCGCCGCGGTCGGGCGGCATGATGAGCTCGTCGGGGCTATCACCGAGCGCTTCGGTGGACTCGCCGACAGCGTTGCTCTCGGATCCTCTGGTCCGACTAGTTCGATTCCGAAGGACTTGGTCGAAGAACTCAAGGGGATCGCGACCCCATTCTCGGGCTACGACACCGCAAACCAGCCCAAATGAGCACGCCGGCCGATGCCCCGGCGAGCGACGGTAGAGACTTCGTCGGCTCGCTCTTCACTGGTGTTCATCAACGCCAGAACTTCGGTCGGATTCACGAGCTGTTTCCCACCTCAGCGCTTCTGGCTTCGACGCAGCCGCATCGTTTCGACCAGGGCCAGCCGCTCGAGCTTCCGACACAGTTCGACGACGCGGGGAGTATCGAGAATGTCGAGGACTTTCTGGAGGCCACGAACACCACCGCACTCGTGGTCATTCACGATGGCAAACTCCGATTCGAGCGATACGACTCCACCGGGAGCGCAGACACGAGATGGCTCTCGATGTCAGTGGCCAAGAGTTTTGTATCGACTCTCGTCGGGATGGCGGTCGAAGACGGATCGATCCGGAGCATCGAGGACCCGATCGATACGTATGCCCCTGAGGTCATCGGT
>CALHCB010000179.1 GCA_937930695.1 uncultured Acidimicrobiales bacterium
CTGGCATGAAGAAGGCTGACTCGAAGTTGGCGAGCGTGTGAGCGGTGCCGAGGTAGTGATCTCCCGGGTTGATCTCGCGAACCGCATCCATCGCGGGGTCCAGCTCATCCATGTCGACACCTTGACCGAGCCGATACATCATGCGCATTTGTTCGCCGTCGAGCATGGCCTTGGCATAGCTCTGGCACAGCGCGCTCTCCAGGTAGCCCGTGGTCGACAGAACGAAATTGGCGCCTGACATCAACACCCCGTACATGTTGCGTGCTGCCTCGTACCCGGCCTGCGCATCCACGAGCTTGGAGGATGAACAGCCGCCGCTGCAGCGCCACGGAAGCTCGTAGAAGCGAGCAAGTTGGCCGACGAGCATGTTGATGTGGTCGATCTCGGGTGTTCCCGCGAGCGGCGCCCCTGAGTTCATCGCGACGGTCGCCGTCCATTGTCCGTAAACCGAAGGCGAACCAGGCCGAACGAGTTGCATGAAGGCGACTCCGGCAAGCGCCTCGGCGCTGAGCTGAGCAACGGCGCCGACTGTGCTGGCTGGCGTGCTCGCTCCTCCGAGAACAAACGGACTGAACAACATCGCTTGATTCGCTGTGGCGTACACCTTGACTGCGTCCAGCATCGTCTGATCCCAGACCAGCGGCGAATTGCAGTTAGCGAGTGACGTACTCACCGTCGTGTCCGCAACGATGTCGTGCCCCATCACAATGCCCATCATGTGCAGGGACTGTTCGGCCCGTTCGCGAGAGGTCACCGATCCCATCAGCGGCTTGTCCGAGTGCTTCAGGAGGCTGTAGGTCATCTCGAGATGACGGTGAGGCACAGGAATATCCATCGGCTCACACAGCACGCCGCCAGTCATGTGCATCGCCGGTTCCATGTACGCGATCTTGGCGAAGTTGTCGAAGTCGTTCTGGGTGGCGTGACGGCGCTTGGAGTCCATGTCGAGCACGAATGGTGCGCCGTACGCCGGTGTGAACACGGTCTTGCGACCTCCAACGGACACCGAATGCTCAGGGTTTCGAGCCAGCATCGTGTATTCACTGGGCGCGGTGGAGATCAACGCCATCAGGTGTTCTCGACCGATACGAACGCGGTAGCCCTCGACGCTCGCCCCCGCTTGCTGCCACATCGAGATCGACTCGTCGTCGCGAAACTCGATCCCGACCTCTTCGAGCATCGTCATCGACGCATCGTGAATTCGGAGCAACTGCTCGTGCGGGACGATGTCGAGATACGGAATGCCGCGAGTGAGTTCGGGCAACCAATGCAGTCGCTTCTCAGTCCGAGCTGCCACCCGGGCTCCTCTTCCTCGTCGGCGCGTCATGTCCGCACTCCGACCAGAGCATCGCTGAGCGTTTCCTTCAGTGCGTTGAGCACCTCGTCATCACCGTCAGCTCCGTTACGAATCACCTCGCTGATGTCGGGGAGAGGGAATCTGTCGTTGTGCTGCCAGACCTCCATTTGCTCGGTGAGGTTTCTGCTGTGGACTGCGGCGACTCCCAGCCCGGCGCTGACGGCGGCTTGTACTCCGGACAGCATCGGGCATTCCAAGATCGTGCGCCATCGAATGCCGGATCGGCTGAGCGCTTCTTCCGCGTCGTCCAGATAGACGAGGCCCTGACCGAACGAGACAATGGGAACTGGTTTCGTGAGGTCGAATTCGTGATCCACCCCGATGGCCCAGATGACGTGGTCGGTCCAGAGGACCACATCGTCAGGTTCGACGTGGGTCGTGGGAATCTGCACGACCGCCAGGTCGACATGGCCATCGTCCAGCCACTCGTGCACGATCCCGCTGAGGTGCACGCGTACATCGAGCTGGATCTGGGGATACATGCGACCGAATCTCGCGAGCACGTCAGCCAGTGCTCCGCCTCGAAGATCCTCGTTCGCTCCGAGGCGAATCACGCCTTCGAGATCAGACCGACTCAGGCGTTCGACGGCCTCGTCATGCGCCTCGATGATGCGCTCGGCATAGATCAGCAGATCTCGCCCGTCGGGCGTTGCCTCAATTTCGGCGCCTCGCTTCACCAACTCGAGCCCTACTCGTTCCTCGAGTCGCTTTATCTTCCAACTCACCGCGCTCTGGGTCATTCCCAGATGAGAGGCAGCTTCGGTAAATGTTCCTGCATGCACCACGGTCCGCAATGCGCGAAGCGATTCAACGTCGAGTTTCATTCTCAGAACCCGCTCAGCCAGCCGACAGTCATGTTCACAGGTATGACATATGTTGACATGGTTCGCAACCCTGCATGACAATCCCTTCTGTGGATCCTTCTCACACTCCGGCTCATGCACGCACCCCGAATGTCTCGGACGAGAGGGACTTTCGCGGCGTGATCGTCGCGGTCGCCATGCCCATGGACCGCACTGGTGAAGCGATCGATGAGGCAGCCTTGCTTGATCACCTCGATTGGCTCCTCGATGCAGGAGTGCACGGACTCTTGGTGTTGTCCGGAACGGGTGAGTACGCATACCTGCGCCCGCATGAACGCCGTCGAGTCGTCGAGTTGTGCCTCCCCCACATCAATGGTCGAGTGCCGGTGATGGTCCAGACCTCAGAAATGAGCGTGTCGGACACGATCGAGACCTCGAAACACGCCGTCGATTTCGGTGCCGACGCGTTGATGGTCCTACCGCCCTGGCTCGAGAGCCCGAGTGAACGGGGCGTGTTGTACCACTACGAGCGGGTTGCTCAGGCGGTGGCCACCGCCATCGCCCTCTACAACACGCCAGCCGCAAGCGGGGTCGAGATCACACCGGCGATGTATCGAAAGCTGTTGGCCATCGACAACGTTCGCTACATGAAAGACAGTCAGGGCGATCTGAGCCGAATCCAGAAATTGGTCGCAATCTCGGAGGGCACCAATGCCGAGGTGTTGTGCGGCGTTGATCCTCTGGCCCCCTATGCGTTGATGGCGGGCGCCGTCGGCATGATCTGGGGTTGCGCCAACATCATGCCCCATGAGTGCGTGCTGCTCGTCGAGCACATCGAAGCCGGGCGGTACGCGGACGCTCTGGCGCTCTGGGACGCCATGTGGCCCATCAACGCGTTCATGTGGGAGAACGACATGGATGTTGGTTTCCTCCCCGGTGTGAAAACTGCGACGGAGATGATCGGGCGGAAGATGGGTCCCGTACGTCGACCGCAAATGCCCGTCAGCGGGGCGGCTCGTCTCGCCATCGAGGCTGGTCTCTCGCATCTTCCGATCAACGGCATCGATCGAACACGACTGACCTATCGAGAATGGGAAGACGAGCGCAATTGGCTCGTCCATCGGACCAATCGCACCGGAGAACCGTCATGACCACGTCAGAGAAGCAATCAGCTTCGGCAATCAGCCCAGCAGCGAAGATGGCAGCCCAACTCGTGTTACCCACCAAGAACATCATTGGCGGCCGGTCGGTCGATTCCGCCAGTGGCCAAACGTTTGCCACGCTGAATCCGGCGACAGGTGAAGAGCTCGCACAGATTGCACGCGGAGATTCCGAGGACGTCGATCGGGCCGTGACCTCAGCCCGCGCCGCCTTCAACGGCCCGTGGCACCACATGGCTCCTGCCGACCGAAAACGCCTCATGTTCAGGTTTGTGTCCTTGATCGAAGCCAATGCCACCGAGCTCGCGACGCTCGAGACGTTGGAGGGTGGCAAGCCGATCACCGACACCGCTGACATCGATGTCGCGGAGTCGATCAACGTGCTTCGGTGGCACGCAGAAGCTGCGGACAAGCTCAACGACGAACTGACTCCAGCGGGCCCTGGTGTGGTCTCGATGGTCGTACGAGAGCCAGTGGGTGTCGTTGGCTGCGTGCTGCCTTGGAACTTCCCGCTGATGATGGCTGCGTGGAAGCTGGGGCCCCTACTGGCAACAGGCAACACCTGTGTGCTCAAACCGGCCGAGCAAACCTCGATGACCACGATTCGTCTCGCCGAATTGGCGGTCGAGGCCGGCATACCCGACGGTGTCGTTAACGTCGTTGCCGGATTCGGAGGCGAGGCGGGGGAAGCGCTCGGTCGTCACGGCGACATCGACGCGGTGGCCTTCACTGGTTCGACCGACACAGGTCGGCGGTTCCTTCACTACTCGGCTGATTCAAATCTGAAGCGAGTCATGCTGGAGTGCGGAGGTAAGAATCCCTTCGTCGTGATGGCCGACGCCGACAACCTCGATGTCATTGCTGATCATCTCGCCACGTCGATCTACTGGAACGGCGGACAGAATTGTTCATCGAACTCTCGTCTGATCGTGCATCGTTCGGTGAAGGACGAGCTTCTTGGCCTGCTTGTGGAGAAGAGTCGTGACTGGGTCGTCGGAGACCCGCTCGACCCCGAGACCAAAATAGGGGCCATGATCAGCTCGGAACATCTGGCCAAGGTCCTCGGCAGTATCGCCCAGGCGCACGAAGACGGGGCGGCGTGTGTCCTTGGGGGGAACCAGATTCTCTCCGAGACGGGTGGCTATTTCGTGGAGCCGACTGTCTTTGACAACGTCGATCCGGGGTCGAGTCTTGCGACGCACGAAGTCTTTGGACCGGTGTTGAGCGTGATGGATTTCGATCACCCTGAAGATGCGATTCGAATCGCCAACGACACCGACTATGGATTGGCTGCGTCGGTATTCACGTCGGATCTCCGGACGGCCCATCTCGCAGCCCGCTCCATCAATGCAGGGACGATCACCGTGAACACCTATGGAGAGGGTGATGCCTCGACGCCATTCGGGGGGTTTGGGCTGTCGGGATTCGGCGGACGAGACAAGAGCTTGCACGCCCACGAGCAGTACACCGAGCTGAAAACCATTTGGATCGATCTGTCGTGATTGGTTGCGAACGATGAAGGAAGTGTCCCTTCTCCCCCGCTATGACCAATCCAACGGTTGGCACGAGATCCTCGAGCCGTTGGCCGAGGCTTCGATCGTGACCGGTCATCTGACCTGTGACTATCTGGTCATCGGCGGCGGATACTCCGGCCTGGCGGCTACCCGCCGGCTCGCCGAACTCGATCCATCCGCCGCCGTGGTGCTCGTCGACGGTGACCGAATTGGCAACAACGCTGCAGGACGCAGCTCAGGATTCGCGATTGACCATGCGCACAACCTCCGAGCCAAAGGTTTCGCCGACGCCAAGAAAGCAGCCCAAGACGCGATTGCCATGAATCGGGCCGGTCTGCAATGGCTCGAAGACTCGATCATTGCCAACAAGATCGATTGTCAGTGGGTTCAGGAAGGCAAGTATCACGCCGCTGCGACCAGCCGCGGCGAGCGAATGCTCACCGAGTTCGCCCAGAGCTTGGATGCGGTCGAGGAGGACTACACCCTGCTCGACAGTGCGGCATGTGCCGACGTTTTTGGTTCCACCTTCTACTCGCGTGCGCTGCATGCCCCGCACAGCTATTTGGTGCAGCCCGCAGCCATGGTCCGTGGTCTGGCTGTAACGATGCCAGACAACGTCACCGTGTACGAGAACTCGATGGTCACGAACGTTGAGTTCAGCGACGACACCCTCGGCAACCACATGGTGCACACGGCGCGGGGAACGGTTTCCGCTCCGGTCGTGGTGCTTGCAACAAACGGTTTCACCGAGGGGTTTGGCTTCCTGTCCAAGCAGCTCATTCCGCTCATCACCTGGGGTTCCATGAGCCGAGAGCTCACCCAGGAGGAGTCTGACCGGATTGGCGGAGCGCCGAGCTACGGAATCATTGCGGCGCATCCTGCTGGTACCTCGGTTCGCCGAGTGACTGATCCGGCCAACCGAATCCTTGTCCGAAACATCTTCAGCTTCAGCAAGACGTCTGACTTTGTAAGCCGCAAAGCATGGGCCGCCAAGACGCATCGACGATCCTTTGACCGACGCTGGCCGGAGTTGAGCGACGTTCCTTTTGAAAACAGCTGGGGCGGCGCGTTGAGCCTGAGCAGAAACGGCGAACCAGTCTTTGGCGAACTGCGTCGCAATGTGTATGGAACCGTCGTCCACAATGGGGTCGGGATCGCCCGAGGCACGATCAGCGGAAAGCTGTTGGCAGAGCTCATCATGGGCGAAGACTCCGAGCTGCTCCGTCAGATGCGGGCCAAGGGTCGCCCCAACAACAATCTGCCGCTGCAAGATCTCGGTGTTCGCATCAACGCTCGTGCTCGCCGCGTCATCGCCGGACGCGAGGAGTGAAGTTCGCCGTAGTGCTACTCGTAGCTGAGTGAACCGTCGTTCAGGTCGACAACGGGAAGTTCTGCTTTATCGGCGACATAGTCCTGACTGTGCTTCCAAGGGTCACGGTCACCCTGCTTGGGGAGCAGGTGAATACCTCGCTGGATGTAGCCAGGGTTGAAGTCTTCCTCGGTGACCCACGGCATCAATTCCATATCGCCATCGGCTTCACTGATCACGGGGGTGACCATCTCGACACCGAGCTCGTCCATGTTGTTGAGCAAACGGCACACCAGATCAGCAATCAGGTCAACTCGCAGCGTCCACGAGGCTCGGAAATAGCCAAAGACCCACGCCATGTTCGGGACGTCCGTGAACATTGCGCCGCGCCAAGCAACGCTGTCCGCGAAGTTCAACGGCTTGTCGTCGATCGAGAACGAGATGTCGCCGAGCACGTTCAGGTTGAATCCGGTCGCCGTGATGATGATGTCGGCCTCGAGGGTTTCACCCGACTTCAAGAGAATTCCCTTGGCAACGAATGCTTCAATGTCATCGGTGACAACGGACGCCTTCTCGTCCTTGATGGCATGGAACAGGTCGCCGTCAGGCACGAAGGCAATTCGTTGATGCCACGGCCGATACGTCGGGGTGAAGTGTGGATCGATTGGGTAGTCGTCGCCCAAGATCTCCTTGATGTTGCCGAAGAGTTCTTCCTTGACCATCTCGGGATGCTCGACCGACATCTTGGTGACGAGTGCACCATCGTGGATCACCTTGCGACGAACGATTTCGTGGGTCCACTCGTCGGGAATATCGAGTTCGCGGAGCATTTCGGCGAGCTCGTTGGAGTTGCGGCCGGTGGCGAAGTACGTAGGTGAACGCTGCAGCATCGTGACGTGCGCAGCATCCTTGGCCATGGCAGGAATGATCGTGGCCGCGGTGGCTCCTGACCCGATCACGAGAACGCGCTTCTCCGCATAGTCGAGATCGTCTGGCCAGTTCATCGGGTGGACAATTTGGCCCTCGTAGTCACCCATACCGTTCCAGTCCGGCGTGTAGCCCTCGGAATGGCGGTAGTAGCCCTGGCACATCCACAGGAAGTTGCAGGTGATTACGACGGGCTCGTCCTGCCCGGCCTTCTGGGCCAGAACGGTCCAACGGCGATCCTCAGTAGACCACGTGGCCGACGTGATCGTGTGGTTGTAGCGGATGTATTGATCGAGATCGTTCTCGTCAATCACCTCGCCCATGTACTGAAGAATCTTGTCCGCAGTGGCGATCGGAGTGCCCTTCCAGGGCTTGAACGAATAGCCGAACGTGAACAGGTCACTGTCAGAACGGATGCCGGGGTACGTGTGAGTGCGCCACGTGCCGCCATAACTCTCCTGATTCTCCAACACGACAAACGACTTGTCCGGGGTCTGCTGGGTGAGGTGGTAGGCACCACCAACACCGGAGATGCCGGCACCGACGATCATCACATCGAAGTGTTCGCTCATGCAGCAAGGGTCCCATCCCGAGGGGTGATCCACAAACTTTGATTGGTGAGCCGGCGTCGGCAAAGCTCCGAAGATGCACCAACCGGCACCTGGATCATCCGCATATCAGTCAACCGTTGACCACGCGTTGACGACGACCCGCGGCGTTCGACAGCGACTCGACTTCTCTCGCGAGGTCGATGACCAGGTCATTCTTGATTGCATCGATGTCGCGGAGCAGGCTCCGACTGGTGGCAACAACGGCAGTCGACGATGGATGATCATCCGTGATCAGGAGATCAAAGACCGCATGGCCGAGTTGTATCTTGCCGCTGGTGTCGACTGGGTCATCGAGACGGCCAAGCGGCTCGAGGGCAGCGGGCACCAGAACGAACGGTTGATGACCGGAGCCCGACATCTTGGCGAGAACATCGCACGGACTCCGGCGCTGGTGATCCCGACGATTCTGGGACAACACGATGGCAGCGGACGCCCTGGACTCTTCGACTCGGTGATTCAATCGGCATGGAGTTTCATGGTGGCCTTGCGCTCCCGAGGACTCGGCACCGTATGGACGACGATGTATTTGAACGAGGCTCCTGCAGTGGCAGAACTGCTCGAGCTTCCCGAACACGTAACGCAGATCTGCCTCTTCCCCGTCGCCTACACCGTGGGTACGGACTTCAAGCCGACCTCGCGTCGATACCCCGCCCGCGAGATCGCCTACTTCGATCGTTTCGGACGAACTCGGCTCGAAGGCGGTCCTGGCGTTGTCGACGAAGTCGACATCAAGGCGAAGCCTGCGCTCGTGCACGCCGCGATCGAAGAACTGGGCGCTTCAGCAAACCCTTCGTGGCGCTTCGATGTCGAGCAGGTTCCGGGAGGAAGTCGGGTGCGACTTCATCAACCGGCATTTGCAGATGAGGCTGCTGCCAGTCTGGCCGACGTACGGGCCACCCTCGACTACTTGGTGACGAAATTGGCGCCATCAGGGCACTGACATTAGGTTCGCCAACACGTCGAGAGGGACCCGACGTACAACACAAATCTCGAGGGGTATTCGCATGAGACACGATTTCGCACACAACCATTTCTCGCGCCGTGACGCACTTAAACTTGGCGCTGCAGGCGCAGCTGCTGCCGCAACGGCCGGAGTCACCGCGACCGCTGCTGGCGCCGCCGGGCCCGGAGCCGATGGAATGTCGGCACCGGCCTTCGCCGGCTCAATCAACGACGAGATGTTCGATGTCGAGAAGGTTGTCGCGGGCGGCTATTGGGTGAGCCCATACGGACCTGACGACGTTCGTGGTTCGTTCAACGAGGTCACGCCGGAACGAACTGCACGGGCGCTGCGTGTTCTCAACTCCGGCCAGCCGGTGAACACCTATCAACTCGGTGAGGAAATGTTCAACGGGTTCCCCGCCTTCCCGTCAGACCCGCCTCGTCTCCACGACATGTTCCTCTATGCGTTCGGCTACGACGCCGGGCCGGAGTTCGCCGCAGGCGGTGGTATCCAGTCCGGCACCACCCCACTTGGACCAAACCTCGTGATCGGTCACGAGGAACGCTTTGCCGAGAACTTCACGTTCCAGATTGCAACGCAGATCGACGGTCTCGGTCACGTCGGTATCGGAACAAATGATGAGCGCGGCGGCTGGTTCTACAACGACAACTACGCGAACGACATTGCATCGCCAACTGGCCTGACATCGCTGGGCAACGATTCGATGGGCCCGATCGTCACCCGAGCGGTCATTCTCGACATCGTGGGGCTCAAGATGGCGCAGGGCCATACCGACGACTTCTTCATCGCACCGAACGGCAAGCCTGTTCTTCGGGACAACTACCGAGTGACGATCAGCGACATGGAGAAGGCGATGCGTCGTCAGCGGGTTTTCACCGGCCTCCGTCGAGGCGACATCCCGATCATCCATACGGGTTGGACCCACTTGGTCAAAGACGATCCGAACCGTTACCTCACCCAGGAACCTGGCATCTACCTCTCAGAGTCACGTTGGTTGGCTTCGCATCGGCCCTCCATCATCGCAACCGATACGTGGGGCCTCGAGGTACTCGATCCCGCTGTCACTGGCGGCAACGCATTCCCGGTGCACCAAGAGCTGTTTGGCAAACACGGGATCCGCATCGGTGAGTCATTCGTGACCGATGCGGCGATCGAGGACCACTGCTATGAGGGCGTCTTGATCGCCACACCGGAGAACGTTCCCGGGGCAACGTGTGGCTCGACGCCGCCCGCGTTCCTCGGCCAGCCTGGCCGTCCACCAAAGGACTGACCAGCTCAGATCTCGGTGTCGCCATCCTCCCCGGAAGCGACACCGGGTGTTTGCGTGTCTGCCAGCAGCTCTGCGGTCTGGTACTGCAGGGCCCCGTAGTGAGAGAGTGACGCCATGGTCGAAATTCATGGAGAAGTCGCTGATGGCTACGGGAAGCTGGCTGACGCGTTTGCGCAAAACTTCGAACGTAGAGGCGAGGTAGGAGCAGCCTTTAGTCTCTACCTCGATGGAACGATGGTCGCTGACCTTCACGCCG
Source organism: uncultured Acidimicrobiales bacterium (assembly GCA_937930695.1). Lineage (GTDB taxonomy): Bacteria > Actinomycetota > Acidimicrobiia > Acidimicrobiales > SZUA-35 > CALEWY01. The sequence continues at coordinate 10,172 of CALHCB010000179.1, forward strand.
GGATCGCCGATCACAAAACCGAGGCTCCCTGGACAGAAGACACACTGGCACTGGTGTTTTCTACGACGAAGGGCGCTGCCGCCATTTGCATCGGCATGCTCGCTGAGCGCGGCCTGCTGAACTACGACGAACCTGTTGCCACCTACTGGCCAGAGTTCGCGGCGGCAGGCAAGACCGACATCACGGTTGGCCAGGTCATGAGCCATCAGGCAGGTCTGATCTTTGCCGAACCCAAACTGACGCTCGACGAGATCCTCAAGGTGACACCGATCGTCGAGACACTTGGAGCACAGGCTCCGCATTGGGAGCCTGGCACCGCACACGGGTACCACGCGCTTACCTACGGATGGTTGGCTGGAGAGATCGTGCGGCGGATCGATGGTCGGACCATCGGGACCTTCTTCGCCGAAGAGGTCGCTGGCCCGCTCGGTCTGGACTTCTGGATTGGTCTGCCGGAGTCCGAAGAGCCACGCGTCTCGCGCTTGAAGGATGCTCCCCGACCCGAGGGAGCAGAACTTGAATTGATGATGAAGATCGCAGGAGCGGGTACGAACGGCGGCAGAGCCTTGACACTGGACGGTGCGTTCGCCGTTGGCGGGGCGTTCAACAGCCGAGCAGTTCATGCGTCGGAGATCCCTGCTGCGAACGGCATCACGAACGCTCCGTCGTTGGCCCGGATGTACGCCGCCACGATCGGCGAGATCGATGGCGTCCGCCTCGTCGGGGCTGACACCGTGGACACCATGCGGACTGAGCGAGTGCACGGTGAGGATCTCTGTTTGGTCCTGCCGACCCGATTTGGTTATGGCTTCATGCTGCGGAACGAGTTTCTTCCCATGCTCGACGATCGCTCGTTTGGTCACTACGGAGCCGGTGGGTCTCTCGGCTTCGCCGATCCGGAGGCTGGTGTCGGCTTCGGCTACGTCATGAATCAAATGGGTGGGGGAATCGCAGGGGACCCCCGAGCAGTCGCCCTTATCGACGCTACCCGAGACTGTCTCTAACTTCGGAGACCAAGCAACGCGTGAACAAGCGACGCAATGGGGAGGTCATTGCTCAGTCGAAGAGACGTCCCGCGTCCTCGAAATCAACGAGCCAGGTCCGGCCGCCGCCCTCGGAGGCATACGAGCCCCAGCCCAGGAGCTCTCGTGCCCGCTCCGGAAGGCTGGCAGCTGTCTCGCGGTCGATGGCCAGTGGACTGGCCTCTTCCGGACGTAGCCAGCCAACAACAAAGCTCGTGTGCATTCCGTAGCGCCACGCCGATGTTGCGTTGTGGCCAGCTCCGTGCACCACCTTGCCGGTGTAGATCATGGCGCTGCCTGCTGGCATTTCGGCATAGGCAACTTCATCAGCGCTGACCTCGGTTCCACGGATCACGGTGGGGTCGAGCGCCTGGCTTCCTGGCACAACCACTGTGGCGCCGTTCTCCATCTCGAAGTCGCTCAACGCGAACATGGCGCTGATCGTGAGTTCCGCCTCGGGGCGCATGGCTTCGGGCCAGTTGTTCTCGTCTCGATGGAGATGTTGCGCTGGCTCTCCGGGCCCGACGGCCATGACCTGACCCGTGTTGAGCCAATAGTCCGAGGCTGATGGGAGCAAAAACTCATCTGCGACTGCGAGGAGTAGCGGGTTGAGCAACACATGATCGACCCAGGCCCGGCTCTTCCCTGCGAGACCACAGAAGCGTTTGGTTGTTGCGCCATGAAAGGTCTGCCAGACCTCTTCGTCGCTCTTGGATCCTGGCGTGTTTGCAGCGAATGCGGGAGCGAAGTCATTTACGATCTCATCCACGATCGAGGGATCGAGCAGGTTTTCGACGATGACTCCCCCGTCGCTACGCAGCGCGTCGAACACCTCTCGGTGGGAACAATCAATCGGGAGTGTCTTCAGCTCGGTCACCTCGCAAGCCTCGCGCATACCGCGAGGCAGTACATTCGAAATCGAGATGAATTTCGTCAACGACCTCACCGACTGGATCAACGACATCTCGGGGAACTGGTGGTTCCTTCTGGTGATCTTTCTGATCGCCTATCTCGACTCGGTTGTTCCGGTAGTCCCCAGCGAGACGACGGTCATCATCGGCGGTGTGGCAGCTGGCCAAGGCAATCAGGTGTTGTTGTTCGTCATCATCGCAGGAGCAGTTGGCGCATTTCTCGGCGACAACACTGCCTACACCCTTGGCAATCGGTTCTCGGGAACGGTCAATCGGCGCGCCGAACGAAACGAAAAGACTCGAAGACGCCTCGATTGGGCATCGTCACAGATCCACAAACGCGGTGGTCCACTCCTCGTCACGGCCCGATTCATTCCCGGTGGGCGCACTGCACTCACCGTGACCTCCGGACTCACCAACCAACCACGTCTCTGGTTCGTGAAGTGGATTGCGTTGGCCACGACTGTCTGGGCCAGTTATGCGGCGATTCTCGGGTGGTGGTTCGGCGATCGGTTCAAGGATGACCACACCAAGGCGTTCTGGTTTGCCTTCGGTGCGGCGCTTGCCATGACAGTTCTCATCGAGTTGGTGCGGCATTTCCGCGAGGACGGCGACGAGTCAGTCGACCACTGATCGGCGTGCTTGTGACCATCGTGACGGTCAGTGGTGAGCGCCACGAGTCATGGCTACGAAGAGTATTGCTCAAGTCACGTTAGGCGTTCAGACCTACGCTTGTCCGTGCGGTGGGTGCATGGCGAAATGACGACGGAGGTCACGCGATGGGCAAGGCAAAGAAGAGAATTGGTGGGAAAGTAGCGTCAGTCGGGACCGCGCTGCTTTTGACAGGCGGTGCGCTGGTCAGCCCAGCGTTCGCCCAAGACACAGCGGATTCGGGAGCGAATCAGACCGAGGCCGAATCAAACACCACGGTCACAGGGCTCAGGTCGACCTACGCCGAAGCTTTCCTGGTCGTTCTGAACTGGAACGCAGTGCCGGGCGCTGACTCCTATGAGCTCTATCGGGACGGCTCAGTAGCATTCACATCGGAGCTCGATCGAACTGATACCTGGTCTCGAGCGATCTTTCTCGACGGTGAGACCACCTATACCTTCCAGGTCGCGGCCGTCATCGACGGCGTTCGCCAACCACTGAGTGACCCGATCACGGTCACTACCCCTGTGGCCGGGTTTCGCAAGCACGTGCTCTGGCTCGACAGCCGATGGTCTGCCGCTATTGGGAACAACCTCGCCGTTGTGAGCCTTCGGGAACCACGTGGCGTCCAAACGACGTATCTGTGGTTCCGGGATGGCACGCTGATCGAAGGAGCGAACGGACCCACGCTGTACGACCGCGGCGTCACGCAAGGAACGACACATTCCTACCAAGTTCGCGAGATTCGTTCGGATGGCGAACTCGGGCCGCTGAGCGATCCACTTGGCGTCACGATCCCCGGTACTCCGCCAGGCGTTCCATTGCCAGCACCTGATATTCGATCAACCTTCGTGGACCAGAGTACGGCTGTCTTCTTCGTCGGCCAGGCATCTGGATCCGAAGGCAGGCCAGCAGCAAACGGCGCCCAGCGCCATGAGATCTGGCGAAACGGCGACCTGATCGATTCGGAGGGCAACGGATGGTTCGTCGATCGCGATCTCGATCGCAACACCACGTACAGCTATCGATTCCGAGCGGTAGCCGTCGATGGCACACTCGGCGAATGGACAGACTTCGAGATCACCACCTTGGCGGTTGGTCCCAACATCATCTGAATCATCGCTGATCTTGCGCTTGCGCCTCAGACGTCCTAGACCGCTTCCATGAGCGACCAACGACTTGTCACCGAGGTACAAGGACGGGTTCTCGTCATCACGATGACGCGACCCGAGAAACGCAATGCGATAGACGGCGAAATGACGGCAGCGCTCGATGCCGCACTCAACCAACTCGACGATGATCCAGAACTATGGGCGGGCGTCCTCACGGGCGGCCCGCTCATGTTCTGTGCCGGCACGGACATGGCCAAGACGTCGGGCACCCCGACCGAGCGAGGCGGGATTTATGGAGTCGTCGGCCGCACACGGGTCAAGCCACTTATCGCTGCAGTGGAAGGCATCGCATTCGGGGGCGGCTTCGAGATTGCGATGGCCTGCGACATGATCATCGCTGCCTCAAACGCGAGGTTTGCCCTGCCGGAGGTCAAGCGTGGCCTCGTGGCCAGCAGCGGGGCGCTTTTTCGAGCCTCTCGGGTGCTGCCCATCAATGTCGCCAAGCAATTGCTGATGAGCGGTGCTGAGCTTTCGCCGCTCGACGGCCATCGTCTGGGCCTGATCAACGAGGTGACCGATCCTGGTGAGGCACTGAACGGTGCGCTCCGGTGGGCACAGATGATCACGGCGAATGCCCCGATAGCGGTCCAACAGTCCTTGCAAGCCGTCGAATCCATCGCTGCTGCCAACGATGACGACTACTGGACCATTAGTCAGGACGCCCGAAGCGTCAATGGCAGCACAGAAGATGCCAAGGAAGGCGTGAACGCCTTCTTCGAGAAACGATCCCCCGAATGGACAGGACGATGACAACTCACACACCCACGCCCGGCGCAAAGATGATCTACCTCATCAAGCGACGCGAGGAAACCAGCCGCGAGGCGCTGATTGCCCATTGGTTCGCCCACCACATGCCTGACGTCATTGCATCACAGATCTCGGCAAAGGCATCGGGGGGCAAGGGCGCCAACCGGTATGTCGCGTCCCTCTTCCAACCGGGGCGCGATGGCTCACAGGCCTGGGATGGAATGGCGCAACTGTGGTGGGATGACGCGGTCCCCTATCCCGCCGACGCTCATGGCTCGACGCCTCGTGACACCTTTCAGCAAAAGGCGGAGCCGTATCTTCCTTGGGCGACCACTGAGTATGTGATTCAGGACGGCGAACTCAGCTTGGAGCCGAACACGCTCAACGAACCGTTTCCGTGCACCCGATCGGGTCTGCACAAGGTGACGTTCCTGGTCGAAACCCAAGACGGCACCGACCACGACGCGTTTTTCGCGCACTGGTTGGACGCACACGTCACCAACGTTTCTGGCGTATTGGCCCAGACCGGCGGACATCGATATGTCGTGAGCCACAGCATCAACCCCGACCTCGATCGGTATGCCGGCATGGCCGAGATCTACTTCGAAGATGCCAGCGGCTGGAAGTCCTACAACGAGATCATCAAGCCAGATGGCATGGAACAATGGGTGGGTGCTGGGACCGTCATCATGCGCGGCACGACGGAGATGATCGGAATTCCCTAACCGTCAGAAGGCGAACCAGACTCGAACGTTCAGGTCTCGGTTCGCCGCGGCAGACGGGCCCGCAGCTCGCCGAAGGCAGCGGCGCCTTCAGCGGAGCGGGTCCAAGAGATGTAGTCCTCGCGTCCCCGTTGACGAAAAAACGGATTGGCAAAGATGTCTGCCCACTCCGAGATCGGGAGAAGGCTTGGAGCCATGTCCTCGGCGAAGTCTGACCAGTTGCGAGCATGTTCTTCCGACCGGAAGAGGTTCATGTTCGCTCAACGAAACGGCCGACTGGCCGCATCACCACCGACTTCTGAGGGTGAGTAGCCGACCGCTTCTTCTGGTTGGATTGATTCGATCACGTCATCGCACATCGAGACAAAGATGGGCTCACCGCAACACAAACACGGTGCGTTGATCTCGACGTGCTTGCCAGGGACGAGCCAGCGAACCGCCATTGCCTCAAAGCCGCATTGAGCAAACCAGTTCTGCTCACCATCGATGGTCACGTGGTACTGGGTGGGCTGAAGATTGAACGGTGGAAACGAGGCCAAGTAGTCGGTTCCCGGGTGCGTCCATCCTGGTGTGACGGCGACCAGGTCGTGGATCAATGCCTTGGCTGCGCCCAGTTCGAGGCCGAGCTCACTCGCAAGATCGGTGTAGTGCGGGGCCCGGCCCGTTTCCACGACACGCCGCATGATCGTGTGATATCCCTGGTCCAGCAGTTTGAGATCGGCTTCGTCAGACATGAAGGGATCTTATGGGATTGATTCGTCTCCAACCGAAGAAGTCAGTTTGATGACGATGGAACCAATCGGCCAATCAATGCGTCTGTTCTTAAGAAGCGCCTGATCAGCGCCGTTCACTACGACCAGAGCAGAAACGAAGGAACTCATGGAAACCCCAGTCACCAATAGCCTCCGCCGCCCGCTGATCGCTGCCGCAATAGGCGCAACCGTCATGGCCGGCGCCATCGTCTCGATTGGTTTTGGTGCGAACGCGCAGTCGACCCAAACTGCGCCCGCTCAGGAATCCGCTACGACGACGGCTCCAGAAGCCACCACAGTTCCACTGCCGCCCTCTACCACGATCGCCTTTGATGATGGGGACTGGGCTGAGTACGACGTTGACTGGGCAGAGTACGAAGAGTGCATGGCCGAATCTGGCGTCTATGAGCAGTACGACGAGAACGGCGACTGGAACGAAGAGGATTACGAAGCCATGGACGCCCAGTGGGCCGAAGCAGAGGCCGAGTGCAGTCTCCTGCTTCCCGAGCACATCCAGGCGGAGAACGCTGCCTGGCAGGCTCACTCAGAATGCGTTGAGGAGATTTTGGGCGTGAGCTTCTATGAAGAGGAGGATTGGAACGAGCAAGCTTGGACCGACGCCGATCGAGAGTGCCGCAAGGTTCTACCGGAGGAGATGCGGGCCGAGATGGAAGCTTGGGACGCCTACCAGGACTGCACCAATGAGATCGTTGGTTTCCACGATGGCTACAGCCAATCCGGGTACGTCTCGGTGGAGGCCAATGGCTCCTATGACTCGATGAACTTCGGCGATGGTGACGGAACCATCACGATCACCAAGGTCGACGGCGAGATTTCGATCTCGACCGAGGGCGACGTTGTTTGGCAGGACGAGACGTACTGGGCAGCCCAGGATGAACTCTGGATGCAGGCCGAAGAATCCTGCCAGCACCTTATGCCCGAGGATATGTTCGGCTGAACGACGGCGTCCGCACGCTTGTCAGGATCAAGACCAAGATGAACATCGACACCGCCGTCAGAGCCATCGTTGCTCCGGCGGCGGTGTTGTAATGAAAGCTCACCAGCAGTCCAACGACCACGGCCACTGAGCCGAGG
>CALHCB010000180.1 GCA_937930695.1 uncultured Acidimicrobiales bacterium
CTCGGGAAGCGCCGGGGAGTTCTCCGATTGGCTGCCAGCTGTAAGCGTCGCCGTCAGCAGTGAAGCCGACGTACATGCTCAAGTCTTGTTCTGGGTTGCCCTGGTCAGGATCCATCGACTCAGCGAACTCTTCTGAGGTGAAACGCATCACGATGTTGCCCGTGTCGAGATCGGTGATTTCGATGGTGTCGGTCTCTTCGTCGTACACCACACCAGGACCTTCACCGTTGTCGTCGAGCTCGGAGCCGGCAAGCTCGACCACGATTTGACCCGTGCTGTTGTCGACAACGGTGAGCGGTTCTTCGGAACCGAATCCCACTGACAGGGTGTACCCGTCCTTGGTGAACTCAATGGTTTCGAAATCCGAGAACCCTCGTGAGTCGCCAATGAGCGTGAGACCAAGATCGTTGCGGATCGCATCGATTGCCTGTCCGGATCCCGCAAAGCTGATGTCGTCCCAGGTTCTGCCGCCGTCGAGCGATTCGGCGAGGCCACCGGTTGGTTGGTAGCCGATCAAGGACTGTCCGTAGCGGGACGCAAGGTACGGCGAGACGGAGGCACCGTCGCTGGACCAGTCGAGTCCATTGCTGGAGCGCACTACCGTGGAGTCATCTTCTCCGAATAGTTGAATGACGAACTCATCGCCTGCCGAGGTGAGCTCGGCAAAGAACAAGTTGGTGCCGGCGAGCTGTGGAATCTCGATCGATTCGAACGGAGCTCCGCCGACTGACCGGAAGACCTCAACTGTTCCGAAGCCGGGACCATTCAATGCTTCAAGCTCAGGTGGACTCAATCCGAGCTCGTCGAAGGGGACTTCTGTCGTCTCGCCGTTGACGGTCACTTCGACGGAGTTTTCGCCAATGCTGAAGTCGTCGAAGTCGTCGATTCCCAGCTGATCAAGAATCAGATCGAAGTCCGGGCTGACGGACCCAACTCGAGTGGCGACAAGTGTGTCTCCGACCGCAGCAACGTTGACGACTTCGCTATCGGCGCTGACTGCTGCGGTCGGGTCCGGAACGACAGTCGTGGGCGGTAACTCGATGCTCTCCCAGGTCGCGCCGTCGTCGAAGCTCAGCAAGACCGTCGATTCGAAGGCCGATTCGACGTTGCCCTCAGCGAAGGCTGGCGACGTCGATCCCGAGAGGACAAGGACGCCCTCGGAGAGCGTGAGCTGCCAGCCTTCGATCTGAAGGCCTTCGGCAATGAGCTCCCAGTCGCGACCGTCGAGAGACCGATAGACCGAGGTCCCGCCAGCGGACTCAAATCCGATGGCGTAGAAGCCCGAGGGCGCTCCAACGATTGTGGAGCGATTCAGTCCCGAGGGGAACTCAACGACCTGATCCCAAGCAAGCGCTGGTCCGGTGGAAACAAAGGCCGGTTCGTCGACGCCAGAGGTCCCACCGGCTGTTGAACCGGTGGAGTCGGTCGAGTTGTCGCCCGTGGATGGGGTTGTCTCGCCAGCCATCGTCGTAGAGGTTTCGGTTGCTGCGATGTCGGTTGTGGCGTTGCGATCTCCGACCTGGAGTAGTCCGAAGCCGATTCCGGCCACGATCGAGGCAGCAACGACACCTACCCCCATCTGGCGGCGGGCTCGACGTTGGTCAGCCCGGCGATGGACGTTGTCGAGGGCGGTCGAGGTGCCGAGCGACGTCGCCGCTGGGATCAGCGCCGCCTCGCTTTGAAGATGACTGGCCAGCCGTCGATCGAACTCGTCGAGTTCTTCGTTGTTGGCGTTTGTTTCTTCGTTGGGTTCGATCATTGGTCGAGCTCGCTCGTGGAGGTGGTAGATGAACCCGTTGGTTCGGTCAAAGAATTCCGGAGTTGGTCGAGTCCGCGGCTCAGGCGACTTTTCACCGTTCCCGGAGCGAGGTCGAGCGCTTCTGCGGTTTGTTCGGTTGACCAGTCGAGGAAGTACCGAAGAACGACGACTGATCGGTGCTCATGGCTCAACGCGAGAAGCGCATTTCGAAGTTCGAGATCCTCGACGTGATTTGGGATCTCGACAGTGTCGAGCACCGAGACACCGTGGAGTTCGGCGATCGCGTGTCGTCTCGCGAACGCACGCGCTTTTCGCCGAAGCCAGGACCGGGCCCAATTGAGCCCAACTCGGTACGTCCACCCTGCAGGGTTGTCGTAGCGACTGACCTGAGACCACTTGCTGAAGGCGCGAGTGAATGCCTCGTCGGCAGCCTCGAGGCCAAGTTCGTGGTCGCCGAGCGTCAGGCCCAACGCTCGGGCAACTGACTCGACATTGGCCGCGTAAAAGTCATCAAAAGCAAGCTGCGGAGGGGCATGGGTGTCGATGAACTCCGGGGCCGACGTCTCTGACGTCGCGACGAAGGCGTCGTTTGGTCCGGGTGACTCCTCCATTAGGAGATCACCGAGACCAGCCGGTTCGCGGAGGTCGAGAATGGGTCCGATACTGCAAGACGCCCGACGGGCTCATTCGGTTCCAACGAAGACAAGATTCGGTCAGACCGTGGGATCGCACGACTGGCGAAACCTCACGACTCAGCTGTTGCCGGCATTGGCACGTCGACTCGCTTGATATCGAGCCCGAGTTCAGCGAAGTTCTCGATTGGATGGTTGTACCCGCGGTCGAGGTGGTGAGTTCCCGTGATTGTTGTTGTGCCTTGCGCAGCGGCTGCGGCCAGAACGTATGCGAAACCGCCGCGGATGTCGGGAACGACTACCTCGGTGCCCCGTAGCGGGGCCATGCCTCGGACGATGACCGAACATGGTGTCGAGCTACCGACGAAACGTGGCTGTTGCTCAACAGTCCCTAACGGGGTTGTGTAGGTCTCGATCTCGGCCCCCATCTTGTTGAGCGCCGGGACGTAGGTGAATCGGTTTTCGTACACTGTCTCGTACATCACTGAGAGGCCATCGCACTGGGTGAAGAGTGCGACCATTGGCGACTGCCAGTCGGTCATGAAACCGGGGTGCGTGTCGGTCTCGACTGCAGCAGGCGAGAGCTTGTCGGCCCAGGCCGACACTGACGAGTCGGTGATTTCGAACTTTGCCCCCATGCCTGAGAGCGTAGAAATGGCGGTGACGAGGCGATCCTGCTTGCAGCCGTGCACACGTACCTCGCCGCCGGTGATCAGGCCGGCGACCAGATAGGAGAACGCCTCGATGCGATCGCCTGCGAGATGGTGGGAGGCGCCACTGAGTTCCTCGACACCGTCGATGATAAATCGGCGGTTCGGACGCAGTTCGATTCGGGCGCCCATCCGCTGTAGGAACAGGGCGAGTTCGATGACCTCCGGCTCGGTAGCTCCGCCGTCGAGAACAGTCCGACCCTCAGCAAGACACGCGGTGAGAAGAACGGATTCGGTGGCTCCGACCGATGGGTATGGCAACTCGATGTGGGCCCCCCGCAAGCGAGTCGCCTTTGCCTCGAGACCTTCTTCGGTGAGGCTGATCTCCGCGCCCATTTTGGTCAACGCTTCGACGTGGTAGTCGATCGGGCGTGAGCCGATGTCGTCCCCGCCGACGAGTGGCACGAATGCTTCGCCGACTCGGTGGAGAAGTGGACCGACCATCAGAATCGGGATGCGATTCATGCCGCTGAAGCGGATCGGGACCCGGCTCGAGTCGAGGGTGCGTGGATTGACCGTTACCTTGCCGCCGTCTCGGTCGACCTCGCAGCCAACTGCTTCCAGCATGCTGATCGTGATGTCGACGTCGCCGATGTCTGGGCAGTTGCTCACCGTCGACGGACTCTCAGCGAGCATTGACGCGACGAGGTGCTTGGTCACTGCGTTCTTTGAACCTCGGACAACGACGTCGCCCCGTAGCGGGCCCACGGGATTGACCACCCAGCCCGCCGTGGTTTCTGGGTTTCCGTCGGTCGTCGCCTTGTCATTTGCCACCGAGGCAGGGTAGCCCTCCCTGGCTGCGACGGCGGGTCACCGGCAACCAAGAATACTAAACCGGGACGCCGATTCGGTTCAACATCGTGGAGAGGTGAGCGCCGGTGCTCACCAGGGAGCGAAGGCGGTTGATTGGATGCATGGGCTCTCGCTCGTTGAGCTGCACCGGCAGGCTCTCGACGAGATCTCTCACATCGAACGCCAGACAATAGAGGCGCAAGCGATCGGCGAGGTCGGGATGATCGAACAGATCAGGACGGTCCTCGGCCAACCAGACGGGGATGTCGATG
>CALHCB010000181.1 GCA_937930695.1 uncultured Acidimicrobiales bacterium
TACCCGTCGATGCCTTGGTGAGCCATTACCTCACCAACTAGCTGATAGGCCGCGAGACCCTCTCAAAGCGATAAATCTTTCTTCAGTCGATCACTCGATCATCTGAAGGCATTCGGTATTAGCCCGAGTTTCCCTGGGTTATCCCGAACTCTGAGGTAGGTTTCTCACGTGTTACGCACCCGTTCGCCACTCACCCATGTGGACCGAAGTCCGGGTTCGTTCGACTTGCATGTGTTAAGCACGCCGCCAGCGTTCATCCTGAGCCAGGATCAAACTCTCCATCAGAGAATCTGGTGCGGTTCTGGGAAGAACAGCACCGTGATCCGTTGTGTCGGTGTCGGCTGCCAAGCCTGTCCCGACGTGGCTTATTTTTGATTGACGAGGCATCGGTGTGTTTCCCAACTGCCCGAGGGCAGCCAAGAGTGGCCACAGCGATGCTCCGCACACGCTTACGTTGATTCGTCTCTTCCGTTTTCAAGGAGCGTCTCGCACTGTGTTCAGATGGCCGCTTGGTGCGGCGTGTCCCACTCAGGTGAATCGCTCGCCATGTTCGGCGGGCAGTTGTTGGAGTGAGTCTTACTTGTAGTGCGGGTCGTATGCCCCGTCAGCGTCAGTCACAGTGTTTGTGACCCGTCTGCGGGGCGAAGAACTACGTTAACGGGCTTCCTCCATTTGGGCAACCTCTTTGCTTCATAGATTCGAACAATTTGCGCTTTGCCAAGTCACAACGGTGTAATTTGGCGGGTTTTGGGCGGCAACAAAGCTCGAACTATTCCGAAAGGATTCGGCAGAAGAGGGCGATCTGGTGCGTTGGCGCTCAATCTTCGAAGACCAACATCGAGACGTGCTTCTTGCCCTTCCGAATCAGACAGAAGCGTTCATGGAGCAAACGCTCGCTGTCCACCACTACGTCGGCACCGACCTTGTCATCGTTAAGGGACACACCGTTCTGCTTCAGAAGTCGACCTGCCTCACTCTTGGACGAAGCAATACCGGCTTCCACCAGAATGGGTACGAGATTGTCGGGTTCGGTCAACCACGATCGAGAAAGCACCGTTGACGGCACCTCCCCTGCCAGCATCCCCAGGGCGCTGATCTCGAGTTCGGCCACCGAACCGCCAAAGACAACCGCAGAAGCCGCTTGGGCCCCCTGTGCTGCCTCCTCACCGTGCACGAGCGCCGTCAGCTCACGAGCGAGCCGTCGTTGTCCGAGACGTCGGTGCGGCTCAGCCTCGTGTTCGGTCACGATGTCCCGTACTGCGGTCACCGGGAGCAGCGTCAGCTGAGCGAGGAGCTTGAACAGGTCCTCGTCATCGGTCTGGATCCAGCTCTGGTAGAAGCGGTATGGGCTCATCAGGGCAGGGCTGAGCCACAACGTCTCTCCCCCGGCCGTCTTTCCGTACTTGGTGCCGTCGGCTTTGGTCAGCAATGGCCAGGTGAGGGCGTATGCGTGTCCCCCCGTACGCCTGCGAATCAGATCAGCCCCGAGCGTGATGTTGCCCCACTGGTCTGACCCACCCATCTGCATCTCACAGCCTTCGTTCTCGTGGAGCCAGGCGAAGTCGTGGGCTTGGAGCAGCATGTAGGAGAACTCGGTGTAGGAGATGCCCTGGTCGCCCTCCATCCGAGCCTTCACGGACTCCTTGGCCATCATCTGGTTCACCGTGATGTGTTTGCCGATGTCACGAAGGAACACGAGGTAGGGCACGCCCACCGTCCATGCTCGGTTGTCGAGCAGCTTCGCTGGATTGTCTGCGTTGTCGAAGTTCAGGAACTGTTTGAGCTGGGGAACAACGCCGGCCAGGTTGTGCGCCAGCGCGTCATCGTCGAGCAGGTTCCGCTCGTCGCTCTTTCCAGACGGATCGCCCACCATTCCCGTGGCGCCGCCAGCAAGGCTGATGACGTGGTGCCCTGCGTCCTGGAACCGACGCATCGTCATCAGTCCGATCATGTTCCCGACATGCAGGCTCTCTGCTGTGGGGTCAAAGCCGACATACACCGTTATTGGTTCCTGAAGACGCTCGCTCAGCGCCTCACGATCAGTGGTGTCGTGGACCAGGCCGCGCTCCACCAGGTCATCGAGTAGTCCGGGATCGGTCTTCATGCCCTTGAGCATACGGTCGAGCCGCGATCGGGCTAGCTGTTTTCTGCGGCACACTGACCAATGTGAGCGTCCCCAAAGTCGAGCCGTATTCAATTGATGGTCGAGACGGCGATGGCCACGACGATGAGTCTGCGCGATCGCGCCTGTGGTTCGGCCTCATCGCGATCATCGTGGCCCTTTCGTTTTTCCCGTGGGTTTGGCGGTGGTCGCCGTGGGCTGACCGCACTGCAGACGGTCTCCTCGACGACAAGACTTTCGCCCTACAGGCAGAGCCGTTGTGCATCGCCGCGATGGCGGAGCTCGAGGCGCTTCCGAACGCGATCCAGGCAACCGACACCGCGGAGCGAGGCGATCAGATCCGAGCTGCGAACAACATCCTCCACAGCATGGTTGATGACCTCGAGGCCATGATCACCGGCAGTCCTCGAGATATCGAGAACCTGAACGAGTGGATCGGCAACTGGCGGACTTACATGGACAACCGAGACGACTATGCCGATCGAATCTCCGTCGACGAGAGCGCCGTCTTCTACGTCGACGCGGTCGGGACCGAGCGGCTCGATCGTCGGATCCCTCGGTTTGCAAACTCGAACTTCATGCTGACGTGCTCACCGCCCGACGACATCGCCTGACGCCGCAGCAACGGCAAAGGCTCGATCGACCAACCGACGAAGCTCTCCCGTGCTGATCAGGTTGTCGGGATCATCGGGCGACACCCAGCTGGCACCCATGGTCTCGATTTCGTCTGGGTCCGCAATCGCCCCCGCCGGAGCGATCACGACATAGCGCACATCGAGATGCAAATGCGACGGCTCATCGCCGCGTTCGGGAATGCCGTGTATGTCGAGGTCAATGGCCGGTCTCAGCACCCGAAGCCCGGTGATTCCTGTCTCCTCCTCGGCCTCTCGCAGCGCCACTGCGGAAAGATCGCCTTCCCCATCGGCGTGGCCTCCGGGTTGGAGCCACATCTGTAACTTCTTGTGGTGGATCAATAGCGTGGCAGGCCGTGAAGGATCGATGATCACCGCCGATCCGGTCAGGTGGCCGTCGAGACACGTTCGGTACAACGCATCGTCGTGGGTATCGATCCAATCCAGGATTCGCTGCTGCAGAGCGAGCTGCTCGGGTCCATCCACTGCAGCGTCCTCGACATGTTTGCGGGCGATGTCGAGCTGCGGGACGGTGTCGTTCACCGCTGCAACCTACCGACGACGCCCCGTGCTACATCAATGGCCGACTCATGTATCGGTTGCCAGAGATTGCGAAACGCCAGGGACGGTCGACCTCCTTCGTAATCCCGATGCGGGGCCCGCAAACGATCTCCTCCCCACCGTGCAACGAACCTCGCCGCAACGTCGGACCAAACGATCCAGGCGGACTCCTGAGGAGTGACACGCCGTCGTGGTCCCCGGTGATGTCGAGCGAAGCGCACAACTTCCCAGGACCAGAGCACAAGTCAACCTCGGCTCGAGCCTTGGGCCGACGGCTCCACATGAGGTCGAGGCCTTGCACGGGTTCCAAGGCTCGAATCAGCACTGCGCTGGCTTCACCTGGTGGTCCGCAGGCCACGTTCGCACACCAGTGCATTCCGTAGATGAGGTAGACGTAGAGGGTCCCTGGAGAGCCGAACATGGATGCGTTTCGTGCGGTGGGACCCCGAAAGGCATGACTGGCTGCGTCATCCTCAGCGCCGTACGCCTCGACCTCAACGATACGCCCCGCAACCGCTCCGCTCGACAAGACGCATCCCAACAGTTGTTGGGCGACGACCTCGACTCTTCCTGTCGGACTGAACGGTGCGACCACAATCCGAAGGTAGTTGGTGCTGAGCCAACTCCGTGGAGGCGAGCGCCCGACGAATCAAACCGACTTCGGAAACTGAGCGACCACCATTGGTTCGACGAACTACGTTCGAGAACAACTCTCGACGACGCGTGAAACGGACGACAGCTGACATGGCACTTCATTTCCTAGCCGAGCACGCGTTCGATGATCTCCTCGCCGTTTGGCGTCGCCACAGCGATCTGCAGCACCAACGCTCAACGCCAATTGCCACCTTGGGGTTGTCGCGCCAGGCACTCGACAACGCGCGACAACGCATGCATCGGCTGAGGACCGCTCTGTATCCGACGGTCGACGAACGCGACGGCATTGTGGTTACGGCCTTGTGTCCCGTTCTCGATGAGGTCGTCCATCTGTGCTGGAATCACCGCGACGACCGCCGTCCGGGCAATGTGCGTTGCCTGTGCGGCGAACTCGTGCCGATCCCGTAGCGACCCCATCCTGGGCTGGTGGGAATCAGCGCGTAAGACGAGCGCTCTGCGTGCGCAGATGGGCTTGAAACGCCTCGAGTTCCACGGTGGTTGCGGCCGGCGAGCC
Organism: uncultured Acidimicrobiales bacterium; assembly: GCA_937930695.1. GTDB lineage: Bacteria > Actinomycetota > Acidimicrobiia > Acidimicrobiales > SZUA-35 > CALEWY01. The sequence goes on from CALHCB010000181.1 coordinate 4,484, forward strand.
TCCACCGGGCGAGGTGCGTTGGCGCACGGAGACACCAGGAGCCAGCAGCTCTGCCGCCTCTGGTCCGAGATCTGGTGATGCCGAAACGAGCTCGAGCAACGATGCTTCACCCTCGAGAGCTCGACGAACCAGATCTCCCACAATTGCGTGCCCTTGGCGGAAGGGAAGCCCCTTCTGCACGAGATATTCCGCGAGATCGGTCGCTGCGGCGTAGGGGTTGTCGGCTTGGGCCGCCATGGTCTCGGTGTTGAACTGCAGCGTCGACAGCATCCCGTCGAGCGCAAGCAAGGTCAACCGAACCGTGTCGCATGCATCAAACAGCGGCTCTTTGTCTTCCTGCATGTCCTTGTTGTAGGTCAGCGGCAGACCCTTGAGCGTGGTCAGGAAGCCAGTGAGATGCCCGATGAGCCTTCCCGCCTTCCCGCGAGCGAGCTCGGCAATGTCCGGATTCTTCTTCTGGGGCATCATCGACGAACCCGTCGAGAACGCGTCGTCCAAGGTCACGAATCCGAACTCCGTCGATGCCCACAGGATCAGCTCTTCACCGATTCGAGACAGGTGAACGCCGAGCAGCGACAACACGAAGAGTGACTCCGCAACGTAGTCACGATCCGATACAGCATCGAGAGAGTTGTCGAACGGTTTGGAGAAGCCAAGAGCGGCCGCTGTCTGAGCTGGATCTATCGGGAGGCTCGAGCCAGCGAGGGCGCCGGCTCCGAGTGGCGACACGTCGAGACGATCGAGACAGTCGAGCATTCGATCGATGTCTCGTGCCAACGCCCAGCCATGCGCCAGCAGATGATGGGCCAAGCTCACGCTCTGTGCTTGCTGCAGATGGGTGTAGCCGGGCAGATATGCCTCGCCAACATCGGCAGCCTGACGGGCGAGTGTCTGCTGCACTCGTGCCACGAGCGGCACGAGATCCGTCAGCTCCTCACGAGTCCACATGCGAACGTCGAGCGCTACCTGATCATTTCGACTTCTCGCGGTGTGAATCTTTCCACCGGCGTCCGGAGCAAGTTCGGTAACTCGTCGTTCCACCGCTGTATGGATGTCTTCGTCGCTCGTGACCCCGACGAAGGAGCCATCAGCCATTTCGCCTTCGACCGTATTGAGTGCAGCGAGGATCTCATCGCGCTCCCCGGCACTCAGCAGGCCGACGTCGGCCAACATCGTGACGTGCGCCCGCGAGCCCTCGATGTCCTGACGGAACATTCGTCGATCGAAGGGAAAACTGTCATTGAGTGCCTGCAGCGCCTCGCTCGGACCACCAGCAAAGCGCCCTTCCCACAGCTCGCCAGCCATTAGTTCTGAGCTCCGGTACCGATCTCGATCATCTGGGCAGGCTAATGGGCTCGACACGGCCACCAATCTCGGGCCCGCCCTTCGGTGTGCGATTTGGCGCACTGCCGAATCGTCGCGAACCTCATCGCTGGGAACGAACCAGCAGATCACGACGCGTCCGACGCAACAGCCATTCGCTAGTCCAACCGTCGAGCCACCACGATGTTCGACTCACTCATCACGATCTCCCAGGGCTCTTCAGTCAGAATCACGTGGAGCTGGTCTCGACCCTCTGGGCCAAGATGTTCGAAGTCGATGACGAGCCACTCGATGATCGATGGGTCCGGAAGATCCGAAGGATCAACCGCCCAATTGGTCGAGACCCAAGGATTCGGAAACCCGTACGCATGCGTGCGATGCGCCAGCTTTGGAGCGAACGCATAACTGGCAGAGATCGGAGCGTCGTCGGGAATCAGACCGACCGCTTCTTCAAGAACCGCCTGGCGGGGATTCTCCGGATGCCACCAGATCGCGTTGTCGTATTGCACGCTGAAGTGGTTGGCTCCCCAAGCACTCGAAACGGCAAGGCACGATGCTGCGATCAAGCCAACGGCCCACGGCCGCAATGACGGGCGGACTCGTCCGACCCCCTCAACCATGGAGATCGTCGCCGCAACCAGCGGCATGGCGACGTAGTGAATCTTGTTGCCCGTGCTGAAACTCGTGATCGTGAGGTGACTGGCAAAGAACTGCGGCACAGCCATCAAGAGCGGGAGCGGTGAACGCAACGACAGCAGCCCATAGGGTGCGAGTAGGTCTCGAAAATCTCCGACTGCATGGTTCTCGACCAGCACTCCCCCGACGAGCAGCGGGTCAGTGAGGCCCGTCTTGGCTACATCGAGCGGTGTGGTTCCGAGGTCGCCATAGAGACCGCCGTAGAACGGTGCATCACCACCAAATGCCGGGAGAATCACTTCGGTGGCGAACAGGAACCAGCCCGCAGCACCCAGGAACGTCAGACCACCCGCTTTGCGATGGCCCCGCAGTCCGAGCACGATGCCCATCATGGCGGCCGCCATGGCGACGTCTTCTTTCCAGGCGATTGCGAAGACAAGCCACGCCGCGAATGCCTTCCAACGTTCCTCAGAGGCTGCGACCCAGGCGGCAAGCATCGGGGCAACGGCCATTACTTCTGGATGAAAGGTCTCCTGCAGAATCCATTGGCTGGAGTAGTGCACGAGATACGCCGAGGCGAGGACAAGGCTGAACCATTCGTTGGACGTGAGTCGCTTGGCCAGGCGAAAGACCGGGTTGGCTCCGAGTGCCAGGCTGACGACCATTGCGACGTTCAACGTGCTGGCACCTGCCCCCATCCAATAGAACGGGACAAACAGCGCCATGGCCGGTTCAACGTGATGGCCCCAGAAGTCCAGGCCGCGTAGCGACATGAACGATTCGCCTTGAGAGAGCTGCCAGACCGCCTGGTCAAAGATGCCGAGGTCATAGTCATAGGTTGCGAACCGCTCATGCCGCATCACGAGCAAAGCGGAGAAATACGAGGCGTAGAGCCCGATGATCACGATCAGGAGGCGTTCGGGAACGAGCGTGCGCCTGACCCAGCCATCGACGCGTCGCCGAAGGTCAGGATGGAGTCCACGCCGAGTCGAACGATTTGGGTTCGGGCGGTCTTCATCCGAGGTGCGCCGATCCGACCCATCAGATGGGGAAGGTTCTCGCTCGAGTACCAGCCCACCGGCCGGCGTGACAGCCATCCCTCCCAATCGGCAGATCAAGAACGACGCTGAGCTTCCGGCCCGCTCGCCCTTTTTGGGAGGGGCTAGACCAGGCCGTCGAGTGTCTGGCGGGTGACGTCGGCGTACTCAGGCCGGCTGATCACGAGGCCGCGAACGACAGGCTCGCTCTTGTTGTAGCGGATCTCATTCCCGCTCAAATCACTCACCACGAGGCCAGATGCCGCGGCGACCGCAGCCGGAGCGCAAACATCCCATTCCCAAAGGCCACTGCCATGGACGTAGACGTCGACGATTCCGGAGACAACGAGCATCGCCTTGACCCCTGAGGACCCACAAGCGGTGAGTTGTCCGCCAAGCGCCTCGGCGACCTCTGCGCCCAGGAATCCGTTTGATCGGCCTGAAATCACCAGAGGTTCGTTGCGATCTCCTCGGTCGGCAAAGCGACCCGAGTCTGTCGCGAAAACTTGGTCCAATCCCGGGACCGCGACCGCAGCCGCCGTCGGTAGTTGATCCTGCACGAGGGCGACATGGACGGCCCATTCGATCGAGTCAGGAAACGGAAAGTCGTGGGTCCCATCGAGCGGATCGATGATCCACGTTCGATCGGCCTCGAGGCGACGAGGATCATCACTTCCTTCTTCAGACATCACGATGTCGGACGGACGGTGTTGGGCGAGCTCATCCACGAGCAGCGTGTGAGCCAGTTGGTCACCGCCGTCACGAACGTCCCAGGCATCGAGGCGACGCTCAGCAGCGTCAGCTCGGAATACCGACAGGGCCGTGCCCGCCTTCTCGGCAAGATCGGCCGCAAGCCGGTGGTCATCCTGAACGGTGGAGTCTGACTCGTGGGACGTGATGGCCGGAGGGTAACCCTGATCGGAACGAGGAATGGCCTTTCGGACTAGCGTTGCCCCTATGGCGACGCCTGAAGACATTGAAGAAGCCAAGATCAAACTCGTGGAAGAACACACCGAGGTGATGGAGAGCCTTGGCGATGTATGGGTCAAGGTTGAAGCTGTACGAGCGGCCGAACCAACCGACAACGTCCATGATCTCTTGGCCGACCTCGAAGACGCGGTGAAAGAAGCTCGCGATGGCGGACTCGTTGGTTCAGGCTCGAACGATCATCGTCGAGCGTTGAAGAAATACATCGAGCTCACACAGTCCTAGCGACCGCAGTCCTAGCGACCGCAGTTCTAACGACCGCAGTTCTAACGACCACACGGGCACCAGCGCCACTGTGCTCGCCGACTCGGTCAGCTTGGGGTGGCGCTGGGAAGTCCGGCGAGATCTCGAAGAGATGCTTCAACCACCTCACCGGTTGTCGGGCGACCGATGACGAGAATCGTGTCGTCGCCTGCGACCGTCCCGACGATATTCACGAGGCCAGATCGATCGAGCGCGGAAGCAACGACGTGAGCGGACCCTGGAGGAGTCCGCAACACGACGAGATCGCCGGAACGGTCGACTTCGACAAGCCATTCCCCGAGCACTCGTCGCATGTGATCCTCGGGCGCAAGCTGCTCGCTTGGGAGCTCCGGAATGGCATAGACGGTCGCACCGCCAGGAACCCGAACCTTGATCGCTCCTAGATCGTCGAGATCACGAGACACCGTGGCCTGGGTGGCCACGATCCCCGCGTCGGCCAAGAGATCCGCCAGTTGGGCTTGGCTGGTGACGGACTGCTCGGCGAGCAGAATGCCGATTTGGTGCTGTCGTTGCGCTTTGCTCAGTGGCATCTCATTCACCCAGCTGAGCCGAGGATCCAGGACAGAACCGCCCGAGCCGAGGTGAGCCGATGTCCGGCTTGGGTCCAGATCCGACTCCGACTTCCATCGAGAGCATCGTCACTTGCTTCCTCGCCGCGGTGAGCGGGGAGACAGTGCATGAAAATCGATGTCTCGCCGGCAGATGCCACCAAGGCTTCGGTGACGTGGAATCCCTCGAACGCCCGAAGTCGAGTTTCGTGCTCCGCTTCCTGCCCCATGGACGTCCAGGTGTCGGTGTAGACCACGTCGGAGCCAGGCACGACATCATCGGGACGATCACCGGCCACCACATTCACGCCTGACGCCGCGAGCCGATCAGCATCCACATTGCTGAAGCGATAATCCGTTGGCGAGGAGATCCGGAACTCGGCGCCCAGCATGCCAACGGCCAACCCGAGCGAGCGAGCGACGTTGTTTGCATCACCGAGGTAGGTGACCACTCGCCCGTCCAGAGGACGCTCCGAATCACCTGATTCGCCGAACTCGTCAAGAATCGTGAACACATCGGCTATTGCCTGAAGCGGATGCGCCTGATCGCTTAAGAGATTGACGACGGGAACCACATCGAGCGCTGCCATTCGTTCCAGCACCGAGTGCGAGAAGACTCTGGCGCAAATGACATCGTGGTAGCAGGCGAGCGTTCGGGCCACATCTTCTGCTGACTCGCGCTGGTCGATCTTGACCTCCTCATCCACGATGTACACCGGATGGCCGCCCAACTGGACGACGGCCATTTCGGTGGAGTTCCGAGTGCGCGCCGAAGGTTTGGCGAAGTAGCAGGCAGCCCCTTGCCCAGCGAGAACTCGAGGGACTTCTTCCACTGGCTTTCGACCGAGACGGATGATCTCAGCCAGTTGGCTTCTCGACAGGTCGTCGACGTCGAGGAGATGTCGCATTGACCTCAGCCTTCCTCACGCACAGCAGCGATCACACCGGCCAGGATCTGAGCACCCTCTTCAATGACGGACGCGTCAATCGTGATCGCCGGTGTCATGCGCAAGGCCGTGTCCGTGACGCCATTGAGCACGAGACCCTCTTGGAGACAACGAGCGGCAACCTTTCGGGCGTCGACGCCGACCAACTCCGCGGCCATCAACAATCCAAGGCCTCGGATCGAATCGACCCCATCAATGGCCAACAATGCGGTCTTGAAGAGTTCTGTCTTCTCCGCCGCCATCGTTGGAGCGTCGATCGCGAGCATCGTTTCGAGCGTGGCGCGCGCTGCACTCGTCGCCATTGGCTGGCCTCCGAATGTCGTGGCATGGTCGCCGGGACTGAAGGCCGCTGCCGCGTCCGCCTTGGCCCAACAGGCACCGATCGGCATGCCGTTGCCTAGGGCCTTCGCCATGGTGATCACGTCGGGTCGGTCATCGCCCTCGAGGAAGTGCTGAAAACCGAACCACTTTCCTGTTCGTCCGAGCCCAGCCTGGACTTCATCAACCATGAAGAGAATGTCGCGCTCGTCGCAGAGCTTTCGAACACCCCTGAAATACTCGATGGTTGCCGGATTCACGCCACCCTCGCCTTGCACCGGCTCGAGGAACACCGCGGCCACGGTCTCGTCGAGCACGCGCTCGAGTTCGTCGAGATCCGCCCAGGGCACATGCCGGAATCCCTCAGGAAGCGGTTGAAACGCCTCCCACTTCGACGGCTGGCCAGTGGCGGCGAGCGTGCTCAGGGTTCGCCCGTGGAACGACTCCAGTGCGGTCACCACGACGTGACGACCGTGGCCCCCATATCGTCGCGCCAGCTTCAACGCCGCCTCGTTCGCCTCGGCTCCTGAGTTCGCATAGAACACCTGACCGCCCGCTGGTTCGCCGTCGCCGATCATCGAGTCGAGCATCATCGCGATGGGCACCTGGTGCTCCGTCGCAAACAGGTTCGAGACATGAAGCAGCGTGTTGGCTTGCTCGGAGATCGCTTCTGCGATCGCGGGGTGGGAGTGCCCCAACGAGGTCACGGCAATCCCCGCCAGCCAGTCGACGTATCGCTTGCCGGTGTGATCGTACAGATAGGAGCCTTCGCCCTTCATGAACTGCACCGACGGGGGGCCATAGGTGGGCATGATCGGGCAGCGTTCGAGCGCGTCGCTGTTTGCGACATTCTCTGATCCAACATTCTGCGGATGGGTGGGAGTGGATTGCGTCGTCATGAGTCCCCTTTGACGATCATGGTGCCGATACCGGCATCGGTGAAAAGTTCGAGAAGTAGAACGTGTGGGATTCGCCCGTCGAGCATGTGAGCGCTCTTGGCACCCGCCTCGACGGCGTTCACACAGGCGCCAACCTTTGGCACCATGCCTCCGGCGATCACGCCATCAGCAGTCAGTTGATCGAGTTCGGCAACCGTCGCCCTTGCGATGATGGAACTCGCATCGTCAACGTCGGCGAGCAGGCCGGGAACGTCGGTGAGATAGATGGCCTTCTCGGCGCCGAGGGCTCCGGCCAGAGCGCCAGCCACCGTGTCGGCGTTGATGTTGTAGGCCTGCCCAGATGCGTCTGAGCCGATTGATGACACAACCGGGATCAGCTCCTCGGCGAGTAGCCGTTCGATGATGCCCGGGTGAACGTGCTCGATGTCGCCAACAAAACCCAGTTCTGGATCTCGCGGGGTCGCCTCGATCAGGCCACCATCTTCACCAGACATTCCGACGGCATACGCGCCGTGGGTGTTGATTGCGCCCACGATCTCGCGTCCAACTTTGCCAACGAGAACCATCCGAGCAACATCGAGTGTCTCGGCATCGGTGACCCGCAGCCCCTCTTTGAACTCGCTTTTCTTGCCCAATTTCTCGAGCATCTCACCGATCTGAGGGCCGCCGCCGTGTACGACGACAGGCTTCATACCGACCGAGCGGAGCAGGACGATGTCCTCGGCGAAGGTTTTGGAGAGTTCGGGGTCGACCATGGCGTTTCCGCCGAACTTGACGACAACAACTTGGCCTCGAAAGCGTTGGATATAGGGAAGCGCTTCGATGAGCGCCCGGGTTCGGAGCTCAGGGAAGTAGCCCCGATCTGAGATCACCGGATCTGCGGCGTTTGGTGATGTCACGAGCGATACCCCGCATTGATGTCGATGTAGCCGTGGGTGAGATCGCACGTCCAGATCGTGGCTTCGCCAGGGCCGACGCCCAGGTCGGCGCGCAACACGACGTGATCGCCTTGCAGGTGTGCGGTGGCCCGTTCCTCGCTGTAGCCGTGATGCTGGATGCCGGCCTCGGCAACCTGCTCATCGCCAATCCAGATCGCAAGCGCGTCGCGATCTGCTCGTTGCCCCGCCTTTCCAACGGCCATGACGACTCGGCCCCAGTTCGCGTCGCTTGCAGCGAGGGCGGTCTTGACGAGCGGCGAGTTGCCGATAGCAAGGGCGACGATCTTGGCCGCCTGATCGTGCTCGGCGCCGGTCACCTGCACCTCGACGAACTTGGTCGCTCCCTCGCCGTCACGCACGATCTGATGAGCCAGATCGAGCGAGACCGAGCCGATGGCTTTCGCCAACTCGGCAAACCCAGCGTCGTCGGGGCCCGAAATCACGGTTCCGCCACCAGCGCCGGTCGCGAACAACAGCACCGTATCGCTCGTCGATGTGTCGGAATCGACCGTGATGCGGTTGAAGCTTTGTTCGACTGCCTCACTGATCAGGAGCTGCGTCGCCTCTGGAGTCACGGCGGCATCAGTGAAAATGAAACCCAACATTGTTGCCATGTCCGGAGCGATCATGCCGCTGCCCTTGGCGATGCCGACCACGGTCACCTCGGTCCCTTGCACAGTCGCTGTGGCAGTCGACCCCTTGGCGAACGTGTCGGTCGTGCGAATCGCATCAGCTGCGGCTTGCCACGAGACCCCACCGGATTGGGTGAGCTGCCCGACAAGATTCGGCAGCTCTGCGGCCAACGTCCCATCGGGCATGGATTCCCCGATGACCCCGGTCGAGGCCAGAAGCACCTCGTTTTCGCTGATTCCCAATGCGCCGGCAATCGTTTCGGCAGTCAATCGAGCGGCTGTTTCGCCGGCTTTGCCAGTGAACGCGTTGGCGTTTCCAGCGTTGACCACGAGCGCCCGGGCCCGCCCTGCTGGAAGGATCTGACGACACCAGTCAACGGGGGCCGAGGGACACAGCGACTGGGTGAGTGTTCCTGCTACTGAAGAGTTCTCGCTGACAACGGCCAGCATCAGGTCGGCTCGCCCGTGGTAGCGGAGCCCCGCGGCGTAGGCGCCGAGTTGTACACCACCGACTGTTGGAAGGTCGGGAAATCCAGCTGGGGCGAGTGGAGAGACTGCGGTCATGGGTACACGCCGATCGAGGAGAGGCCGGTTGTTTCCGGTAGTCCGAGGGCAAGGTTGGCGCATTGCACGGCCATTCCCGATGCGCCTTTCATCAAGTTGTCGAGCGTGGCCATCGTCATCACGAGTCCAGTTCGTGGATCAACTCGTGCAGTGAGATGGACCGAGTTCGATCCAAGGGTCGCCTTGGTCGACGGTGGTCGATCGCTGACGACCATGAACGGCTCGTCGGCGTAGAAGTCCCGCAGGGCCCCCATCGCTTCCTCAGTGGTTGTCGGCTTCTTCGGCCGTCCGTAGCACGTTGCGATTATCCCGCGATTGAGAGGCGCGAGGTGCGGCGTGAACAGCACCGAAACGTCCACCCCCGTGCGCTCGGTCAGCGCCTGTTCGATCTCGGGTGTATGACGATGCGTCAGCAATCCATACGGCGTCACGTCTTCGTCGACTGTGCAGAACGTCGTATTTTCCTTCGGAGGCCGACCAGCTCCGCTGACCCCAGTGACCAGGTTGACGATCAGACCGTCTCCCTCGACAAGCCCGGACTCGAGCATCGGCGCAAGAGCGAACGTTGCCGTCGCAGCGTTACATCCGGTGGCCGCAATCAGCTCTGCCCCCGCGATCTTGTCCCGGAAGAGTTCCGGCAGCCCATAGACGAACTCGTCGAGCAACTCTGGTTTGACATGTTCGGCGCCGTACCACTGCGGGTAGAGCGAAGCGTCATGCAGCCGGAAATCAGAACCGAGGTCAACGATGTGATCGACACTGCCCCGGATCTCCGGGATCACACCCATGCTGACACCGTGCGGGAGACCGCAGAACACAAGGTCAAGACCGTCAACAGCTTCCGGGCTGAACGCGTCATAGCTCCGGCCGCCGTATGCTCCAGCCAGACTCGGATAGAGGTCGGCGATCGCAGTCCCCGCCTTCGAGTCACCCGTCGCCAACTCGAGATCCAGGTTGGGATGGTGGGCGATCAGTCGCAGGAGCTCGGTCCCCGTGTAGCCGGACGCACCGACGATCCCGACGGAGAAGTTTTGATCGCTTGCTGCGGGCATCGGTAAATCATACGAACCAATGCATCGTTATGCAAGCATTCTTCGCAGGCTTCTCGGTACGACGCCGCCGTCGTATTGATTTCGTTCCAATCCGACGGGTGACCTGGTCGCGCCAAATGGTCTGCCGCTTGAGCACTACAGCCTGGGCGCCGAGAAAGGCTCGAGGCACTATCGTGTCTTTTCCGTGAGCCTTGTGATCGGGATATGCGGTGGGAGCGGGTCCGGAAAGACAACGCTGGCCCGACTGCTCGCTGAGGATCTTGGCCCATCGACCTGTTCGGTTCTGGCGTTCGACAGCTACTACTGCGACCAATCGCACCTCACGCCGCCCGCACGAGCCGAGGTCAACTATGACCATCCGGACTCCCTCGACGGCTCACTGCTGTCGAGCCATCTCATGGCATTGCGCAACAACGTTGAGGTTGCGGTCCCCATCTACGACTTTGCTACCCACACGAGAACGGCCGATGTCGAGATCATCGATCCTCGCCCGGTCGTCATCGTGGAGGGCATTTTGTTGCTGGCATACCCCGGGATCCGCGACGCACTCGATCTCTCGGTCTACCGCGAGTGCCCTGAAGACGTCAGATTCGCTCGGAGGTCGGCGCGAGACGTCCAGGAGCGAGGGCGCTCCCAAGCCTCGGTGAGCAAGCAGTTCGCCACCACCGTGCAACCAATGCACGATGCATTCGTTCGGCCATCATCCGCCTTCGCCGACATCACGATCCCCTATGGTTTGGAAGTTGAGGACGCGGCAACCGTCGTGCTCCACGCCATCGCCCAACTCCAGCCCACAGGACCCGCCGCCGATCGTGTCGATCGCTCGCAGGTTTCATAGCTCACAGGACAGACATGGCAACGAAGTCAGCACTCCGCAAAGGCGACGCCGGAGTCCGAGTCCGCCTCCTTCAACGCGCCCTGGCAGAAGCTGGCTTTTCACCCGGATCGATTGACGGCGACTTCGGTGGCCACACCGACGCTGCGGTTCGGAACTATCAGGCGTCGGAAGGGCTGCTCGTCGACGGGATCGTCGGCGATCGCTCTGCGAAGGCACTGGGTTTGGCGACGCCAGCCCCGCGGTCTCTGAGGTCACTGAAACGAACCTATTCGGTGAAGCGAGTCCAGAAACTCTTTACCAAATCGGCCGCACCTGGGGTCAAGAAACACCTCGGTCATGTACTGACGGCACTCCACGAAGCCGACATCGCGGACGATCTCATGGTGCTGATGGCGCTCGCCACAATTCGAGCAGAAACCGCTGGGTTCGTGCCGATTCCCGAAGGCCGCTCCAAGTTCAACACGTCACCCAAGGGCCACCCGTTCGATCGCTACGACAAGCGGAAGGATCTCGGAAACAAGGGCACCCCCGACGGCGAGCTGTTTCGAGGCCGTGGGTTTGTCCAGCTCACAGGACGGGCCAACTACCGAACCATCGGGAAGAAGATCGGCGTTGGCAAGGAGCTCGAACAGAATCCCGAACTCGGGTGCGACGCACGCATCGCATCCCAAATTCTTGCCGCCTTTCTGGCAGCGAAGGAACGACCAATAAAGCAAGCGCTCCTCGCCGAAGACCTGGCAGGAGCCCGCCGGCTCGTCAACGGCGGAAGCCACGGACTCAAGCAGTTTTCAACCTGTTATGACAAAGGTGTCCGAGAGTTCCTCAGCTAGCGAGGACACCGAGAATCATCGAAGTCCGGCCTCGCACACAAGTCCTCCCAAGGAGTGCCAGTGACCACACCGATGCCCGGCAGCGCCGCTGATCCGTCGTTGTTTCTCGGTACCGGCGCCTCGTCGAAGAAGGCGCCATCCAGGTTCTCCCCACCGTCGAGGAACGAACCCGGGTTGCCGGAGATCGTTGACTCTTGCACCCACACCGCATCGGTCCCGGCGCCGAGATTGACCTGGAGTGTGCTGTCCGCGGAACCCACGAGTCGGTTTACTTCGACGAAGTCAGCACCGCCCTTGGTGCTGATGATCCACGAGCCACCAATGACGTTGCCCGCAGCGATGAGCTGACCGCTGATCGTGTCTCGCCCCTCTCCCCCGTTGACCACGTAGTCACCGCGAATCTCTTGTGTTCCGGCATAGCGAAGGACATTCGTGCCGTCGCCGAGCTCAACGGAAACATCACCAAACACATCCCATTCGTTGAAGTTGCGAAACGTGTCATCGCCACTGCCAAGATCCACCACGACGCTGCCCGTCACCTCGCCGATCAGCATCATGTCAACGAAGTCGTCGCCCGGCCCAGTAATGATCGTCACGTCGCCGGCCACAGGCGGCTCGATCCCAACGATTCCGTCGTCACCGACCAGCACAATAGTGTCATCGCCTTCGCCGAGGTCGATGTCGATTCGATCGAAGAGTCGCTGGCGATTGTCCGCAAACGGGAAAGAGACGCGGTCGTTTCCTGGTCCACCTCGAATGATCAGATCGCCCAGATCTGTCGCGCCGCCAGTGATGACATCGCTTCCGGCCCCTGCGTCGACCGATGCGCCATCCGCACTTGGATAGATCAGGTCTCGGCCGTCGGAACCGTACAACTCATCGAAGCCTGGCCCGCCGCCCAGGATGTTGGAACCCTCTTCTGAACCACTCGGGCCAAAGGCATAGATTCGATCATCGCCGCCATCCCCCCAGACAAGATCGCTCCCCGAGCCGCCCTGCATGTCGTCGTCGCCGGACCCGCCCCAAAGCTTGTCGTTGCCAGCATCACCCCGAAGAGTGTCGTCACCCGCACCGCCACCAACCCGATCGTCGCCAGCACCGCCAGAAATCTCATCGTGGCCGGCAAGCCCGAAAGCCCGATCATTGCCAGGCCCTGCATCGATTGTGTCGTTGCCTGGACCCCCATAGATCACATCGTCGCCACCGAGAGCAAAGATCTCGTCGTCACCACCAAGGGCGCAGATCACATCGGGACCCTCCGTACCCCACAACGTGTCCGCACCAACGGTCCCGACGATGGTGCAGCTCGTTCCTGCACCTGCCATCGGTACACCAACGACCGCGCTCAACATCACGACAACCGCAAAACACCCCGCACGCACCATCACAACCACGCCTTCCGCCTAGGCATGGTGACGGTAGGTCAGCTCTAGGGCGTCGTCAAAGGGCACCGAATCCATGTGGCCGCGGGAACTCACTCGCCCTGGAGCTGTTCAGGCTCGTTGCTGGACCCTGTTTGCGAGTGTTGAAACTAGAGGCGACCCGCCGCTTCGGCGGCATCTTCGGCGGCCTTCAACTGGCCTTCAACGATCTGAAGCCCCGCATCCCAGAAACCGGGATCACCCAAGTCGCATCCGACGACGGCTCCGAGCTCTTCGGGTGAACGTGATCCCCCGAGGCGCAACAACTCGAGATACGACGGCACGAACTCGTCACCCCGTTCCTCATACCTCGCATACACCGACAGAGCCAGCAGCTGCCCATATGCGTAGGCATAGACGTAGCCCGGCGTTCCGATGAAGTGCGGGATGTAGCTCCACCAGGTGCGGTATCCCTCGGTGACCTCGACAGCTTCGCCCAGCATCGCTTCCTGGCTCGTTGCCCACAGGTCACCGAAGCGCTCAACGGAGATCTCGCCCTCTTCCCGGCGAGCGACGTGGCACGAATGCTCGAATCGATTCATGGCAACCTGGCGGAACACCGTTGCGATGGTGTCTTCAAGCGTGGCCGCCAAGAGGGCAAACCGCTCCCCCGGGTCATCGAGCATCGAGAGCAATCGATTGTTGGTCACCGTCTCACCGAACACCGATGCAGTTTCAGCAAGGGTCAGCGGCGTCGATTGATGAAACAGTCCCTGTTCCCGGGCCAGATAACCATGGACTCCGTGGCCGAGCTCGTGAGCGAGCGTGAGCACATCGCGGTTGCGTCCGGTCCAATTGAGCATCACGTATGGATGATGTGACGGGGTGGCGTAGGCGCAGAACGCTCCCGGTCGCTTTCCTGGGCGGGTGGGCGCATCGATCCAACCCTCATCGATGAAGCGGCCCACGATCCCCGCGAGTTCGGGCGAGAACGAGTCATACGCGTCGCGAACGATCCCAGTGGCTTCAGCCCAACCGACCTGCGATTCAGAATCAGCAACCGATGCCATGCGGTCGTAGTCCTTCAGGCGATCGACGCCAAGAACCTTCGCCTTCAAGGCGTACCAGCGCTGCGGGATGTCGTACCGGCTGACGACTGAATCGACCAGAGCCGACACCGACTCGTCGGAGGCTTCGTTGCTCAGGTTGCGTGAGGAGATCCAGGAATCGAATGACCGAAGGCGATCATCAACCGACTTGTCGAGCAGCAAGGTGTTGTACACAAAACCTCGAGTTCGCAAACCCGGAGCGAGGCCCGCAGTCACTGCTTCGGCCGCCTTCCCTCGTACCTCGGACTCGGGATGCTGCAACTGTGACAGACCAGCTTCGAGTGGAAGTTCCTCGCCATCGATCTCGACGGTGATTGCAGAGGTCAACTCATCAAACAATCGAACCCATGCAGATGACCCGCTCACCGACTTCTCGGTGAGGACGGTCTCTTCTGCTTCGCTCAGCAAGTGCGGACGATTGCGGCGCGAATTTTCAAGATGGTGGCGACAGAAGTCCAGAGCACCGTCGGCCAACACACTCTCGGCATGGGCGTCGTCGACGGCTGCCCACTCGAGATCAACAAAGATGAGCTTGGTCGAGATCTCGGTGGACGTTTCTTCCATCGCCATCATGGCAGCGCCACGTTCAGGGTCTGCGGTGTTCTCGCTGAATCGGAGCATGGCGTAGTGGCCGGCTCTACTGACGAGTTCGCCGATGTCAGAAAGCTCGGTCATCAGTGTGGCGAGGCCCGCCGAATCGAGGGATGCGACCCTGCCGCGGTATTCACTCACGCCGTCGGCCCGTTCGGACGCCTCGGCCAACAAGTCATCCGCAGACTTTCCCTCGGGAAGAAGGGTGTCGAGTTCCCATGAAACATCAGCAGCGGTCAGATCCGACTCAGTGGCAGTCATCCCCTCATTGTGGCCGCTCGTCGGTGCATTGTGTGGACACGCGTCGGGTTCGCTCCCTCACCGTGTTGATGACCGGGCTAGCTTCGACCGGATGCGGTCGTTCGTTTATCTTCACTGCGTAGACATCGAGGCGTCTCGGGCGTTCTATACCGATCTCATCGGGCTGAACGAGATCTACTTCTCTCCGACCGATCGGTCCGTCGGCTACCTCGCGGGCACGTTGCAACTCACCGTTACTGAATCACCGGACACACCGCTGCCCGAACCACGATTTGCCTCTCAGCTCGGCTGGTCTGGAGGGCTAGCGACTGCTCCAAGCATTGGCTTCGAGCTACCCGCTGATGAGTTTGCTCCTGCAGTCGAGCGCATCGCCAACAGCTCATTGCAGTCGTTCACCACCGACCCCGCGTGGGTCGGCTACTGGAGTTTTCCCGTTCTCGACCCGACCCATCACACGGTCGAACTCAGCTGCACCGAACAATCCGCGTGGTCGCCCCAACTCTCCTCCTGATGGCGACGCACCAGATTGAATCGTCAAACAGAATCGAGCAGCATCAATCCCCGAATGGAGTCCCCCGAAGAGGTCGACTCATGCGTGTGACCACGTGTGAGCTCGATGACCTCCCAAGGACTCCACGTGAAGACACCCTCGCTGACTCAAGCCCTCACGATCAGTGCCATGCTGCTGATTGCCAGCTGCGCAACCGCACCTCCAATTGCGTCAACCGCGAGTTCCGTTTCCAGTCTGGATGACACACCCTCAACCCCCTCGGCCGTTACAACCACATCGGGGCCCCCGACGACGCTGCCGACCTCAATAACTTCACCGGTAGGCGAAGCGAGTGACTCGCTGCCTCCACCGACCGAGATCACGGCGCTGGGTGAATCACCAGTCTCTACAACGACCGGATCGTCTGTGTCTTCGACGACCACGATCGACGCCCCCACGAACGAACTCGCATGGGGCCGTGATCCCTCTACCCCATCCGCTGCGTGGCAGAAACCCCCGCTCTTCACGCCAACCTTGGATCCGGTCTACGGAACCTCGGTCCAACGGATGACCTCGGCAGAAGGCACCCGATTCGATCGAAACACCTATAGCCGCCGACAGCCTGAGAACAGTGACGGATCTCTGTTCTTCACCTATCACGGTGAGGCGGAGTACCGGGTCTATGAACGAGAGACCGGCACCTTGGTACGAGCCCTCGCGATCCACCCCGATGCCGAACCGCAGTGGCACCCAACCGACCCAGGGATCGTTCGCCACATCAGTGGATCCAGCAGCTCAGTCGGAGACCTTCGGCTCTATGAAACCAATGCGATCACGGGAACAACGACGACGATCGCTGATCTCACCGATCGAATCGTCGGCGACTTCCCGACCGCCGCCTCTATGCACGATCGAGCCGAAGGTAGCCCAAGCAGCGATGGTCATCACTACGCCTGGATGGTCTACGACGGCTCCGAGAACCTTCTCGGGCTGATCAGCTATGACCTCGAACTCGATGAAGTACTCGGCACAACAGGGCTTGAAACCGGTGTCGGCCAACTCGATTGGGTCTCCGCAACCCCGAGCGGCGACTACGTTCTCGCCGGGTACTGGGATGCGACCTACGTGTACGACAACGACCTCACGAACCGCCGGCTCGTGTTCGCCGGCGGAGAACACAGCGATTCCGCCGTTCAGCAGAACGGACGAGATGCCTACGTCTACATCGACTTCACGGCAAGTGCCGAAGGTGGGTGGCTCGTCTCCGTCGATCTCGACACGCTGGTCCACACGCTGATCTTTGATCTGTACGACGACGCGAATACCTCGATCCACATCTCGGGTCGAGGCTTCAACAAGCCGGGCTGGGTCGTCGCTTCTACCTACAACTGCAAAGACTTCGGAGCGTGGAGTTGCGACAAGGTCATGGCAGTCGAGCTCACACCAGACGGTCGGATTCTCAACCTGGCCCACACCTACAACTGCGGACAGGACTACTGGACCGAAACTCATGCTGTGGCGAATCGCGACTTCAGCCGGGTCTACTTCAATTCTGATGGCGGCTCATGTGGCATCGACGCAGAGGTCTACATCCTCAACGTGCCACGCTTCAGCTAGGGCTTGCTTGGGAGCGGCACGAAAATCCACTCCACCAGATCTCGCTGGCCGGCGAACAAGACCGCGGAGGCCCTCATCGCGTTCGGGCTATTCCGCAAGAGCAGTTCTGAGACCAAGGAAACGGCGTGCAGAATCACGGTGTGCCACCCCTTCGAAAATCGGGGCTGCAGTTCTCGCGAGAGAGCGCGAGCGAATTCGCTCGTCCCTTCCACTCGGGCATCACAGAAATCTCGGATCGCCCCCACGATCACTGGTTTGGCGGTAGGGGAAGCGAGCCACGGGGTGATATGGCGGCCATGACGCCCGGCTGCGATATGTGCGAGGCGTTCGGCTCTCGACTCTCGAGCGTAGAAGGCGAAGCCTTCGTGCAGATCGAGCGACCGCTCGCTGAGCTTCGCTATCAGCTCATCGAAGAACTCATCGCTGTAGCCACCAACGAACCACTTGGTTGAGCGACTCAGAATCAGCTCCTGCAGCTCTTTCAAGGACCCAAAGGTTCGATACAAGGTGGCGGTTGAAACTTCCCCCCTTCGTGTCGCTTCCGAAACGCTGAGCGACGTTGCCGGTGGCGTCTCACACAACAGCAGCATCTCGACTGCTGCATCGACAGCCGCTTCCCCGACGCCCGATACCGAACTGCTGGTTGTGGCCGAATCTCCGAACAGGTCCTGAGCGAGAGGTGAAACGTCTGCATCGAGCTGCGCCAGAATCAGAACGGAGAGCATCGCGCTGAGATCACGCTTCTGGGGCGCTCCTGAGTCCGACACCTCCAGAATCTGGAGGTACGCACCGACGACGAGCGTGAAGGTCGTTGCGAGCTCGAGCGCCGGCGTCGGCTCGGCGGGGCATGTACGCCCTCGGCGAGCGCAGGCCACCGTGACGAACGGCCAGAACTCCGTCGCCAACCGACGAAGCCGGTCGTTGACCGACTGACTCACTCGCTCTCGATCCAGCTGATCAAAACCACTGAGCAACATCGGGAATGCCGGGTCAGACGCCAGCTCCCCGAAACGAGCGTGAAGGACATCGGCCAAGACCTCATCGAGATCCAGTGCGGAGGTCATGACCCCGTCGGGGCCGACAGCAGTTCGCAAGGCATCCCACGTCGCAGACCCCGGGGTTGCATCGAGACGCGAGATCGCCTCACCAAGAACGGCTTCCCGGAAGCTGTCCGCATTCCTGATCGCCGAGTCCACCGTCGTCGCTGCCACGTTCGCCATCGTTGCGGCCTTCTCTACCGTGATCAGGTCGACCGGATGCAGCACCTCATCGCACCTGAACCCAATGCGATCGAGGATTGCAGTTGCTTGAGGACCGAGAGCATTCTCGGTGCCGCGTACTGACATAGCCACAAAGCGACCCTAGAACTTTTTGGGCCGAGCCGACTCTGTAGTGTCGCACCATGACCTTCACTGTCATCGGACTTGATCACATTGTGCTGCGTGTTCGCGACGCAGAGGCATCCATGGAGTGGTACCGAGACAAACTCGGGCTCGAACCAGTCCGACTCGAGGAGTGGCGCCGGGGAGAAGCTCCGTTCGTTTCCATGCGACTCGACGACCACACAATCATCGATCTCCAGGAAGCGACCACCGGCAGCGAAGGGGTCAACATGGACCACCTCGCGATTGTGATCAAGGGCGATCTCGACGCCATCAAGGCGTCAGGCGAGTTCGACGTTCTTCGGGGTCCGAACAGGCTGTTCGGCGCCCAGGGCTGGGGCCACGGGATCTATGTCCATGATCCCGACAAGAACGTGGTCGAACTCCGCACCTACTAGCCGCACAATCCCCGACACCCAGCGTTGCTGTGTTGTCGCAGCGTTGCTGTGTTATCGCAGCGTTGCTGTGTTATCGCAGCGTTGCTGTGTTATCGCAGCGTTGCTGTGTGCTTCTTGGTCACCGCACCAATGATCTTCTCGCGGACACCCGCAAGTTCATCATCGGTGAGCGTCCGGTCTGCCGCCTGAAAGCGCAGCCGATAGGCCAAGGATCGAGCATCCCCACCAATCGTCTCGGACCGGAACACGTCGAACAATTCAGCGGTCTTGAGAAGCTCCCCACCCGCCTTGCGCATGGTGTTGATCACATCGCTTGCGGCGACCGACGCAGGGACCACGAACGCAAGATCGAGGTCGCTCGACGGATACCGAGAGACCTTCTTGAACTTCGGTGGACTCTGCTGTGCCTTCACGATCGGGGGAACCCGCATCGCCAACCAAGCAACGCGACCTTCGATCTCGTACGCCTCCAAGACCTCGGGAGAGATTTCGCCGACCGATCCAAGCGACTTGCCCCAGAACTGCAGCTCTGCAGAGCGAGTCGGATGCAAACCCGCAATCTCGGAATTGATGATTCGCATTCCCGCCAGATTGAGCGTTCGAGCGACCTGATGCAGCGTCTCGACCGCAACGGCGGCATCCGCTCCCATGACAACAGCAGCCACCCACTCTTCCTCGACCGGAAGTTCGTCGTCGGAAGGAAGGAACACCGCGCCCAACTCGAACAGTCGAACGTCTGCGTTTCGGTGTGATTGGTTGAACGCGACCGCCTTCAGCAAGCCCGGCAGTAGTGACGTCCGCAGAATCGACTCCTCTGCGACAAGCGGGTTCTCCAGCGAGATCCCTGCCTCATCGAGGCCGGCCTTCGCCAGATCACCCGGAGCCAAGAACGGCAGCGGCATGGCCTCGGAGAATCCCTCCGCCATGAACGCGCTTCGCACCTTTCGTCGACCCAACTGAGTGGCGGTGAGCACCCCCGCCTGTGCCGGCGTGGGAACACGGCTGCCCGACTTCTCATAGCCGTGATGCCGACCGATTTCCTCGATCACATCGATCTCCGCAGAGCTATCGGGGCGCCACGAGGGAATCTGGACAACCAGCGAATCCGTTGCGACGGAAACTGTGGCGAATCCGATGGGGGTAAGCAGCTTCGCCACCTGGTCAACATCAAGATCCAAATTGAGTATTTGATTGACACGAGCGGTCCGCACGGTGACCTGAGGCGGAGTCGAAACTCCGCCATCGACGACGAGTGCGCCCTCAGCGATGGTTGCACCACAAATCTCTGCGGCAAGCTGACAGAAGCGGTCCAGCGCACGCTCGATGCCCTGCGGATCTGCACCGCGTTCGAAACGAGTGGAGGCTTCAGAACGAAGTCCGAGTCGACGGGACGTCTTGGCGATCGTCATCCGATCCCAGACCGCCGCCTCGAGCAACACGCTCGTCGTCGACTCCGAGATCTCCGTGTCGAATCCACCCATCACACCAGCAATCGAGATCGCGACACTGTCGCCGTTGCAGACCAGTCCGTCGGTGGCGCTCAGCGTTCGTTCTTGGCCGTCCAGTGTGGTGATGGTCTCGCCTTCGGTCGCCATCCGAACACGAAGCGCACCGTCTGGCACGGTTGCCAGGTCAAATGTGTGATTCGGCTGTCCTCGCTCGAGCATCACGTAGTTGGAGATGTCGACGACAGCGTTGATCGGTCGCTGGCCGCTCGCGATCAACCGCTGCTGCATCCAGAGCGGCGACTGACCGACCGTCACGTTGTCGAGGACCCGAAGGCCGAAGCGTTGACAGAGAACCGAATCTTCGATCACGACTGACGCCCGGCTCGAGGCCGGCGGCTCCGTCTCAGCGAACGGCGTTTCCGGGAGCACAAAGGGAGTGCCGAGCTTGGCTGCGAGATCACGAGCAACACCTGCGACCGACAGGGCATCAGGGCGATTTCCCTCGACGTCGAGCTCGAAAAGAACGTCGGACTCGCGTCCGAGCGCTTCAGATAGCCCCTGTCCGATCGTGAGCCCCGCATCGAGAATCATGATCCCGTCGGAGTCATCACCTGCTTCGAGCTCAACGGCAGAGCACAGCATTCCGTTGGATGTCTCGCCTCGAAGCTGCCGTTCTGCGATCTCCATGCCACCTGGCATGGTCGTACCGATCGTTGCCAGCGGCACGAGGTCGCCAACTGTCATGTTGAACGCTCCGCAGCAGATTTGCAGAGGCTCACCAGCGGCCGAGGCCGCGCCACCGGTATCGACATCGACGAGTTGAATCCGGTCAGCTTCAGGGTGCTTGCGTAGCCCGAGCACTTTGGCGACGACGATGCCGTCCCAGTTCGCACCGACTGTTTCGACGCTCTCGACGACAAGCCCGAGTCCGGTGAGGACATCGGCCAGCGCATTCGGATCATTCTCGAGTTCGCCGAAACCTTGCGGGACGAATTCTCGCATCCAGGAAAGAAGTACGTTCATAACTGTTCAGACCTTCCGGATCTAGAACTGCGCCAGGAAGCGCTGGTCGTTTGCAAACATGTCTCGAAGGTCATCGACCCCGTACTTCATCAACGCCAGACGGTCGATGCCAAAGCCGAACGCGAATCCCGACCACTCTTCGGGATCGATGCCCCCGGCTCGCAACACATTCGGGTGAACCATCCCGCAGCCACCCATCTCAAGCCATGAACCGTCAGAGCGCTGAATGTCGAATTCTGCCGAGGGTTCGGTAAAGGGGAAGTAATTCGGACGAAGCCGGCTCTTCACCTCTGCTCCGAAGTAGGCCGTCACGAATGCATCAATCGTTCCTGCGAGGTCAGCCAGAGAGATGTTTCGGTCGATGACCAGACCTTCGATCTGGTGGAACACCGGCATGTGTGTCGAGTCCGCAGTATCGCGCCGGAAGACGCGCCCCGGAGCAATCACATAGATCGGGGGCTCCTGGTCGAGCATCGTGCGGATCTGCACCGGAGAGGTGTGGGTCCTCAGGAGGGTCGACCCTGGCTCACCGTGATTGACGTACATGGTGTCGAAACCATCACGTGCTGGATGGCCCTTCGGGATGTTCAGGGCATCGAAGTTGTGCCAATCCGTCTCGATATGTGGCCCTTCCACTACTCGAAAACCCATGCCGACGAACAAGTCCTCGAGCACATCCCAGGTCTGGGTCACGATGTGAGCATGCCCTACCGATGCGCCGGCTGGAACCTCGGTGAGATCCATGCGCTCACCTTCATACTGCGCGCTCCGAGCGGATCGGCCGAGTTCGCTGCGACGGGCTGCGATGGCTTCGTCGAGCTGAACCTTCGCCTCGTTGATTGCCTGCCCCGTACTCTTGCGTAGCTCAGGGTCCAACGTTCCAACCGCCTTCTTGGCGGACACAACGAACCCCTTCTTGCCCAGTGACGATCGTTCTATGTCAGCGAGCGCATCGATATCGGCTGCATCGGTCACTGCAGCGATGGCCTCGGCAACCGAGGTCTGCAGATCATCGAGTAGGGATTCGGTCATGAGGAGCAACTCTCCGTGGAATCGTCGTTCTTGTCGAATGAATTGATGGTTGGTGGGGCGGAGGACGCCGCGTCGCTCCGGCGTTGCCGCCAGGACTCGAAACACAACACGGCGCCCGCCGCAGCAACGTTGAGCGACTCTGTGGGGCCCGCAAGCGGGATCGTGATCTCGAGATCCGCAGCGTCGATGAGTTCTTGTGGAATCCCGTGGGCCTCATTGCCGAGCACGATCGCCGCACCCCGCAAATCAGAGGCTTCATGCGAGGTCCCGTTTCGGACAACTGTCACCGCGACGGTTCTGCCACTCGCTCGAAGCTGATCGAATGCTCGGATACCGTCATCGATGGCGACAACCGGGATCCGAAACATCGAACCTGCTGACGCTCGGACTGTCTTGGGATTGGTGACGTCGACCGATGATCCCGTCAACACCACACCGCCGAATCCACTCGCCTCCGCGGTGCGCAACAGCGTGCCGACGTTGCCTGGATCTCGCAGATCGTGCAGCACCAAGAGTGGCTCGCTCGACGGAACGTCCGCGAGATCGTGGGACTGCATTGCGATCACTGTCGCCACCGGCTGGGGTGACGCGGCATCAAGAATTGAGCTCAGAACACCGGGGGTCACCCAGCGAACGGGCACGGGAAGAGCAGCCACGAGTTCGGCATCGAGATCGAAGTCGAGATCGACGTACAGCTCTTCGATTGGTGCTGAGGAGCGCACGGCTTCGGCGAGAAGGACGGGTCCTTCCGCGACGAAGGCCCGCTCCTCAGAGCGGGCCTTTCGCTGGCTCACGAGCCTGCGCAACCGTTTGATACGCGGGTTGCGCGAACTCAGTGGTTCGCCAATCGATGCGAATGCCTCAGGCGGCGTCGGCACTGGCGGCAGCTGCAGCAGCGGCAGATGCCTCGGTTGCAGTCTTGACGAGTGCAGCAAATGCCGCTTCGTCGGACACGGCGAGTTCGGCCAAGATCTTGCGATCGACCTCAATCTCGGCGGCCTTGAGACCACAGATGAACTTGCTGTAGGTCGTGTCGTTCAAACGGCATGCCGCGTTGATCCGCTGGATCCACAGCTTACGGAACTCACCCTTACGGGCTCGCCGGTCACGGAAGGCATAGTTGCCTGAGTGCATGACCTGCTCGTTCGCGGCCCGGACACTACGGCTCTTGTTGCCGTAATAACCCTTGGCTCGCTCGAGCGTTTGGCGGCGACGCTTCTTGGAGTGGACAGCGCGCTTTACTCTCGCCATAACGGATCTCTTTCTTTCGTGTTTCGCTGATGCGAAGAGGACAGATTCAGTGAACTTCGGTGGACTGCAGAGCAGTCAGCTCGAAAGGAGCCGCTTGATACGAGGAGCATCCGCAGCAGTGACTTCGTGCTCACCACTGAGGCGACGCTTGCGACGGCTGGTCATCTTCTCGTTGAAGTGATTCTTGTTGCGTTGGCGGCGCTGGAGCTTGCCGCTTCCCGTGACCTTGAATCGCTTCTTCGCACCCTTGTGCGTCTTCATCTTCGGCATATCAGTTTCTTTCGATCGGGGGTGTTCGTTGTCCGCAAGGACTCAGGGCCGAACGACGGACCCTCTTACTCTTCGTCTGCGACGGTTTCAGTGGCAGCATCTGCCACCGGTTCTACTTCTTCAACTTCAACAACCTCTGCGACAGCTTCTGGTTGTTCAACAACCTCTGTCACCGGTGCTGTTTCTGCGACAGGATCCGTCGCGACTTCTTCTGGAGCTGAAACAGGTTCATCAGCTGCCGCGGCTTCCCGGGCAGCTTCTTTCGCTGCTTCTTTTTCTTGGCGGGCCTTCGCTGCCTGCTTTTTCGAATCGGGGCCGAGCACCATCGTCATGTTGCGACCATCCAACCGTGGATAGGCCTCTACTTTGGCGATGCCGTCGGTTCGTTCGGCAATATCGTCAAGGATCTTGCGACCGAGCTGAGGGTGAGTGACCTCACGGCCTCGGAACATGATCGTGATCTTGACTTTGTGGCCTTCCATCAAGAAGCCCTCGACCTTGCGGGTCTTGGTCTCGAAGTCACCAACGCCAATTTTGGGTCGATACTTCATTTCCTTGACGGATTGCTGGCTGCTCTTCTTGCGCGATTCTTTATCCCGTTGCGCTGATTCGTACTTGAACTTGCCGTAGTCCATGATCCGGACAACGGGTGGGTTCGCTTTATCGGCGACCTCAACGAGATCGAGGTCCAGTTCACGAGCCATGGATAGGGCTTCAGGCATCGGCCGGATTCCGAGCTGGTCGCCATTTGCAGCGATCAACCGGACTTCGCGAGCACGAATCTTTTCGTTGATTCGTGGCTCCTGTGGAGCAGCTATTGCCGCACACTCTTCATGCAGGCGTCCTTTCGAAGACGACGTAGGTACCGCTGCCGCACATCGCGACCGCGCATCCGAGAAGAAGAGTGCCTTCTGCGTGAACCAACCTCACGGTTCTCATCGGCTGATGAGGGCTGTGGGAAGGTGGGGCGAACGCCCTCTTCTTGTCAGACAGCTTCCTAGGTTAGCAGTACGCCGGTAGTTTGAAGCGATGAGCAGCCTTTGGACGCCCGGCGGCGAACGCCCCATCAACACCAACCCGCAACCGGAAACGCCAGCCCCTGGCCCCGGACCAGGACCAGAACTGAGTCCTGAGCAGGAAGAGCAGGCCCGTCAGATGGCGGCCGAGATGGCAGACGCTCGAGCGCAACTGCTCGAAGCTCCCGTCGCGGCAGTCATCGCAAACCATGCGTTCGGCATGTACGAACTGGCAGCCATCCACATCACGGCAGACGATCCAGACATGTCAGAGGCTCGCCTCGCCGTTGATTCGTTCGGCGTTGTGGTGGAAGGGCTCGAAGGCCGCCTCGGTGAAGAGATCGACACAACGCTCAACGAAGCGCTGCAGAACATTCGCATGGCGTTCGTCCAACGAACGGCAGACCTCAAGAGTCGAGCGGGCGGCGAATCGAATGACGGCTCTGGCGCAGACGAGTCAGCGTCATGAGTGTTCCCGTGGTCGACATC
>CALHCB010000182.1 GCA_937930695.1 uncultured Acidimicrobiales bacterium
CCTTGGCAATCGTTGGGAGAAACTCACACACGCCCTCGGTCTCGCCAGGGCCCGTCGGGATCATGCCCGTGGATCGGATGAACCTCCAGGTATCGGAGGCCGGATCGAGATAGTCCTCGTGGTACGCCAAGCCGATCGTCATGTCGAGAAGCTGGCGGACCGTGGCATCGGCCCACGCCGAACCATCGAGTTCTGGCAGATAGGTGGGAACGAGTGCGGCGGGGTCCAGGGTCCCGTCGGCGATCAGGCATTCAGCGATGACACCAACCATGGACTTGTTGCACGACATCAAGAGGTGGCGTCGATGCGGGGC
Organism: uncultured Acidimicrobiales bacterium; assembly: GCA_937930695.1. GTDB lineage: Bacteria > Actinomycetota > Acidimicrobiia > Acidimicrobiales > SZUA-35 > CALEWY01. The sequence goes on from CALHCB010000182.1 coordinate 314, forward strand.
GGAGAATCCGAAGTAGGACTCGTAGACGAGGCTTCCCTGGTGCAGCACGGCAAACGCATCGGTGTGGGCAAGCGCGAGTGCCTCGTCCAACGTCGCCGGCGAGCGGTCAGGCAACTCGATCGCGAGATCGTTGAAGTTTGCTGGAGAACTTGGAAGGTCGATCGCCGCTCCAGGCCCTCGCCATACTGAGCGAGTTGGCACGACCTCCTCGATGTGGTTGAAGCTCCACTTCAGTTGGGGGTACTGATAGAAACTGCCGTCGGCGAAGCGAACTCGCTCATCGATGTGCGGCGGAAACCCGGCGCCCCAATTCGGGTCGATCTCATTTGAGTCGATGTCGGAAGAGCCCATGGCGGAACGCTAGTCGGGCGCTCTCCGATCGAGCCGCAAGCTTGCGCATCGCTGTTCGACTCGTAGCTCGTGCGATATTTGTCTTGACTACTACGTTTTGCTGAGTACCATTCAATATATGGTACCAGTCGGTGAGGGACACCATACGCAGATCGTGAAGGGTCTGCTCGACATGTGTCTCCTCTCAATCATCGTGAAAGAGCCCAGCTACGGGTACGGCATGGTCCAGCGTCTCAACGAGTACGGCTGGGTCATCGCCAACGAAAACAGCTTCTACCCGGTCCTCAAACGGCTGCAGAAGCAGGGTTTGATCGAATCCGAGTTAGTTCCGTCCTCATCGGGGCCCGCTCGCAAGTACTACTCGGCCACCGCAGAGGGGAAAGAAATGCTCGAACTGTGGGCCTCGGATTGGCACAGCGTTCGGGATGGCGTGGATGCCGTCCTCGAGGGTCGAGTTGCTGGTTCAGATCGCAAGAAGAAGAAGGGGAAGGGGAAGAAACCGTGACAGTCATCTATCTCGCCGCTGCATTGTTCGGCGGCATATTCCTGGTTCCAATGTTGCTGGGTGGGCTCGATATCGATGCTGATGTCGACGTCGATCTGGACGTGGGGCCAGACATCGAGTTCGGTGCAGGATCCGACGGTGGTTTCAGAAGCGACGTGGGTGACATCTCCGGGGGAGAAGGGGCAGATTTCGCCCCCTCAAGCAGTGATGTGGGAGGGATTGCATCGTTCGTTGCGAGCCTGTTGTCGTTCCGCTCACTCGTCTTCTTCATCGCTTTCTTTGGCATCGCTGGTTTGATCCTGACGCTGTTGGGGAGCGGGCGAGCTCTCACGCTGGTTACCGCCGTCGTGCTTGGGCTCTTTGCGGCTGCACTTCATGCCCAGCTCTTCGCCGTCTTGGGTCGCTCCAACACGAGCTCCGCACTGCGGACCAGCGACATAGAAGGTCACGCCGCACGAGTCGTGCTGCCAATCAACGGCATCACCAAGGGTCGAATCCGAGCGGACATCGGTGGGCAGCCGACGTTCCTTGTCGCTCAGTCTTATAGCGCTGAGCACTCCTATGACGTCGGGGAGTCCGTTGTCGTCGTCAGCGTCGAGAACGGAACGGCGCTTGTGGCCGCGCTGGATCTCTAGTCGGTCGTCACACACCACACATCAAAAGAGCAGTCACAGAACAGAAAAGTCAACAACAAAGAGGAGAAGTGAACATGGGTTGGTTCATTGGAGTGGTCGTCATCGTTGGGCTCATCATCGCGGCAGTTGCCGCGGCGATTCGAAGCCTCATCATCATCGTGCCCCCGAACCGGGTGGCCATCATCTCGGGACGCGACCGAATTGACGAATCGGGTCGAACCGTTGGCTATCGAGTGATTCAGGGAGGCAGGACCCTGCGGGTCCCACTTGTGGAGAAGGTCGACTTCATGTCGCTCAACACCATCCCGATCGAAGTGTCGGTCACCAGTGCCTACTCCAAGGGAGCGATCCCGCTCGATGTGCAGGGTGTCGCCAATATCAAGGTGTCGAGCCGTCCGGGGATCCTGGCCAACTCTGTCGAACGCTTTCTCGGCAGGCCCTCTGAATACATCCAGCAGATCGCCAAGGAGAACCTCGAAGCAAACCTCCGAGGGGTTCTTGCCACGCTGACTCCTGAAGAGGTGAACGAGGACCGGCTCAAGTTTGCACAGACGCTGATCGACGAGGCCGACGACGACATCAAGACCCTTGGTCTTGAACTCGATGTCCTCAAGATTCAGAACGTCACTGATCAGGTCGGCTATCTCGAAGCCGTTGGTCGTCGACGCACAGCTCAGGTCTTGAAGGAGGCAAGGGAGTCAGAAGCCCGCCAAGCCGCTGATGCTGAGGAGGCTGAAGCCGTCTCTCGCCAGCGCTCTGAGCTGGCTCGGGTGCATTCCAATCTGGCCATCGCCGAAGAACAGAACAAGCTGCGTGTACGAACTGCCGAACTCGACGCTGAAGCAATGGCGTCAGAGAAGCGGGCACAAGTCTCTGGTGAGCAGGCAAAGGTCTCAGCCGAGCAGTCACTCGAGACTGAGCGGATCGAGCTGCAAAAGCGTCGGCTTGAGGCGGATGTCGTGGCACCAGCACGGGCACGCATGGAAGCGTTGGAGCTCGAAGCCAAGGGGCAAGCAGCCCACATTCGCGAGGATGGCGCCGCCCAGATCGAGGTCTTCCAGAGCCTCAGTGCTCAGTACGCCGCAGCAGGCGTGCATGCCAAGGACGTGATGGTCCTCAACATGCTGCCCGACATTGTCGACTCGATCGTTGGCACCGTCAGCGGCATCGACATCGACAAGGTGACGGTGATCGATTCCGGAGGCAGCGGCGGCGGAATCGGTGGCGTAGCCAGTCAAATGCCGGCTGCCGTGATCTCCATCACCGAGCAGATCGAGACTGCTACCGGAATTAATATCCTCGAAGTCTTGTCCCGCAAGGAACAAGGGTCGATCGCTCGAGACGCCCTGGCGGTGAAGACCGACAGCATCGTGGTGAGCGAAAACGGTTCGGAGCCTCCAGCGGCGCTCGAGCCTGCGCTCTAGCGACGTGGTGCCTTGCCCTCGGTGTCTGGGGGCGAGGCGCCTAGTTCAGCGGTTGGGCCCGATGGCCGTGCTGGGTGAAACGGCGTTGGAGCTGGTACGAATGGCGTCGTGAATCGACGCGGCGCGACTCGAAATGGCGTGATCAGGTCCGGTATGAACAATGCCGGTATGCGGGTGTTGCCGCTGCTCTGTGTGCTCGGGATCGTCGCAACGGGGTGCACCAGCAGCCCCGAGGACCCCGAAGGGGCGTCTGCCAACTCCGGGTCCTCGACGACACTTTCCGGAGCAGCAGAGTCGGACGTATCAGTGATTGTCGGCGCTGATGGCGAGGCAGACGACTCAGATGAACAAGATCCGAATCAAGATGTGGCGCCTGCCCGCCGGGTTCCGTCTCAGATTTCTTCGGAGTCGAGCCATTGGATCGGCGTGAATACCATGACGGACTCCGAGGTGAGCGTCGTGTGGTCCGAGGTTGAAGGTGACGATGTCGTCTACCAGCTCTTCCGGTTTGACTCGATCGGACTGAATCGAGACACCGTTGAGTTAGTCACCCCAATTCACGAAGCGATCGGTGTTCTGGAGTGGACGGACAACTCAGTCCATCAGGGCAACTTCTACACATACGTCATGCGGGTCATCGCTGATGATGAAGTGCTTGAACGCCGGTGGACGAACACCCTTGCGGTCACCGACGTCACACCGCCGAGCACCATAGAAGACCTTGCATGGTCGACGACCGACGACGGCATCTTGCTCGAGTGGTCGCCTGCCAGTGACGACGTGGAGTTTGGCTCCTATGGCGTGTTCCGCACCGACCTGGCCGAAGAGCCGCAATACGTCGGCGGAGGCGGAGACATTGCTGTCACATCGTTTCTTGACGACGACATCCCCGCATCAGGCGAGATTGGCTACGAGGTCATCGCCTATGACTTCCACGGCAATCGCTCCGAGCCAACCGCGGTCACGATCTCGCTGGGCTGACGATCTCACGACATCGTCGACGGCTCGCATAGCCTCGAACCATGAATCACGGTGGACCGTTACGCCTCGGGGGAGTGCCTGAGCACTTCAACTTGCCCTGGCACCTCGCCATGCAGTCAGAGACGTTGGCTGATCTCGACCTTGGTTGGGTAGACCAGCTCGGTGGCACCGGAGAAATGTTGAGCGGCCTCGAAGACGGATCCCTCGATCTCGTCAGCATTCTGACCGAAGGCACCGTCTCCGCAATCGACAAAGGCCTCGACGCCACGATCCTCGGCGTCTATGTATCGTCGCCGTTGCAGTGGGGAGTGTTCACCCCCGCTGCCTCGCCATTTGAGACCGAGGACGAGATGGAGGGATCGCGTGTCGCGATCAGCCGATTCCGCTCCGGTTCTCACCTCATGGCGTTCATCCAAGCGGAGCGAAATGGCTGGGCGCTCGACGACAGTCAGTTCGTGATCACGGGTGGTTTGGAAGGAACTCGGGAGTCGTTCGCTGCTGGTGACTCCGACCTCTTCCTGTGGGATCAGTTCATGACGAGGCCTTTGGTCGAGGCTGGAGAATTCCGCCAAGTCGGTGTGCAGAAGACCCCATGGCCGTCGTTCGTTTTCGCAGTTCGCAACGACGTGCTCACCGGCCGAACCACCGAAGTGGGTCGCGTGGTTGATGCAGTCGTCGAGCACGCCCGAGCCCTCCACGGTCGTCCCAACATCGTTGGCGAGATCGCAGAGGGCTACGGGCTGACCGAAGAGATAGCGACCGCGTGGCTTGATTCGGTCTCCTTCGCAGAGCGACGGCCGCTCGACCCCGACCTCGCTCCGACGGTCTTGGAAACGCTGGCCCGAGCCAACTTCCGCTGAAGTCAGTCTGCCTCGGGCGTGTGTTTCAGTCGTCGTCAGCGCACACCAGCATGAAGATCGACGAGAAAGTCGTGGGCCAGAGTGGTGAATTGCTCCGCGTGGTCCTCGTGAACGAAGAGCTTGGCACCCGGGATCGACTCGAACTGCGTTGGTCCCGCGAACTGCTCCGCCATAGCCCGTGCCTTCTCAACGGGGAAGAACGGATCGTCTTCACCCCAGATGAACAGTGTCGGCATGGTGAGTTGGGAGTGGGTGGCTTCCAAACCGTCGATGACACTCGAGTCGATATTGCCGACGAACTCGATCTGGCTCTTTCGGACCTCGTCGTCACCGAGGAAGCTGCTCAGAATGTCGAAGAATCCGTCCGGGATCCTCTCGACGTCTGTGAATGAACCGCCAAGTGCCAATGGCGAGCCCATCAGAACACTGTCGGCCAAGATCATCGGCAGAATCTGCTCGGCATCGGGCAAGTTGCCGAGCAAGCCGTAGAGGGCCACCTGCCACGGATGGTGACCTGGAATCTCAGTTCCTGAGAGTACGAGAGCTGTCACCTGCTGCGGCCGTTCGGCTGCGACCAGCCGAGCGATGAGTCCGCCGCTGTCGTGGCCGATCAAGGCGAATCGCTCCAGGCCGAGTTGTTCGATCACTGCACTGACCGACGCAGCATGTCCGATGAAGTTCAGCGGCGTTGACTCCGTCGCTCTCGACAGACCCGCTCCGGGGAGGTCGATGACATGGCAGGTGAACGATGACGAAAGCGGAGCGGCGATATTGCGCCACGTGTCGCCGTGAAGAGGCCACCCGTGGACGAACACGAGATCGGGTCCTCGCCCGATTGTGCGATGAGAAACCGCGGTGTGGCCGATGTCGATGAACGAATCTGTCGTGATCATGCTCGGAACGTAGAGAACGCTCTGATGATCTGGCGATGACCTCTGAGGTCAGGTCAGCTCGGCAGGGAGGCTGGCGAACTGGTCGGCGTCGTGGCCAAACAGCAACCGACAACCCTCGTCGCGGTGGCGGGCCAGTTCCTCCATCGACTGCTTTTGCTGATCGATATCGAAGCCAAACCTCGGCACGGCCATCTCGTCGAGCATCCATTCGAGGTACACGCAATCGCCGGTTAGTACGACGGGCCCCGAGTCGAGTTCGATGCGAAGTGATTGGTGGCCCGCGGTGTGGCCTGGCGTTGGAATGCACTGGACCCGGCCGTCGCCAAAGACATCGTGTGCGCCGTCGAGAAGCTGTACGTCGTGACCGATGTCGAAGTCCGCGGGGAAGTACTCGCCGCGCTCAATGAGGTCGTCGCGATGGCCGGCCTCCCACTCCTTCTTCTGAATAACGATGCGAGCATTGGGAACTTCGGCGGTGCCTCCCGAGTGATCGAAGTGCAGATGGGAGAACACCATGGCATTGATGGATCCAGGGTCGACCTCGGCGGCTTCCAGCCTGGCGGTCAGCGTCTCTTGGGCTGGCAGATCCGGGTTGAAGTGGGGAGCCAGAGCGCCGAGTCGGTCCTTGCCGTGCTGCAGGTCAGCGTGCAGCCCGGTGTCGAACAACAATCGTTGCCCGTCGTGTTCGACGAGCCAGCTCGGGATGGGCAGTGTGATTCGGCCGTCTCGGCCTGTGAGCGTGCGGGCGGATGATTCGAGTCGGCCGATTTCCAAGGGAACGATGCGCATCGTGCTGTCCTGTCTGTTGGAATGCTTGTCGGGTGAGGATCAGTAACTTCGGGGCAGATCGAGAACGTTCTGGGCGATGTAGTTGAGCGTCATTTCCTGACTGACCGGAGCGATTCGCTGGAGGCGCGCCTCCCGCCAATACCGCTCGACGTGATACTCCGATGCGTAGCCCAGACCACCGTGGGTTTGCATCGCTTGATCAGCGGCGAAATACGAGGCCTCCGCAGCCAGGTATTTGGCTGAGTTCGCCAGCTCGCCGCATTCAAGTCCGTTGTCGTAGCGCCAGGCAGCTTCCATCATCATGTTCCATGCGGCCTTGAGCTCGATGTGGGCCTTGGCAAGTGGATGACTAATGGCTTGGTTTGCGCCGATCTGGCGACCGAAGACCTCTCGCTCCTTGGCGTAGGCCACCGCCTTTCGGATCGCGACCTCGCCGATGCCGTTGGCCATGCCCGCCAGAAGAATGCGCTCGGGGTTGAGCCCATGGAGAATGTGATAGAAGCCGCGGCCGCGTTCTCCGACCATTCGCCATCCCTCGACGGGGAGCTCGTCGTATGCCACCTCACAGGAGGCGACCGCATTGCGGCCCACCTTGGGAATCGGGACGATGTCGCAATACTCCGGATCGAGATCCACCAAGAACAGAGTGAGACCGCCGAACCCTTCGCCCGGCTCACCGTCGGTGCGCACCAGAAGCAGACAAACCTCGGATTCCATGGCCTTGGAACTCCAGATTTTGCGTCCGGTCACGATCCAGCCACCCATGCCATCCTCGACGGCCTTGGTCGCAATTCGGCTTGTGTCGGTTCCGGCATCTGGCTCGGTCACACCAAAAGCAACGTGGAGATCGCCGGAAGCAGCTCGGGGGAGGAAGGTCTGCTTCAGCTGGTCATTGCCGAACTTCACGACCGGGTTGAGACCGAACATTGTGAGGTGAACAGCGGTCGAGCCGTTCATCGCGGCACCCGATGCCGCGATGCGGTTGAGGACGAGGGCGCCCTCGGTGATGCCTTGACCTCCACCTCCGTATTCCTCGGGGATGGCGATGCCGATCCAGCCGCCGTCGGCCATGGCCTTGTAGAAGTCCCACGGAAACGTGTGGGTGTCATCGCAATTGGCCCAGTAGGCATCGTCGAACTGTGCGCACACGTTGTCGACGGCTTCGATGATCGCTTGGTGGTCGGGATTTGGGGTGAAATCCATGGCCAGTGTTTACACCGGCTGAGGCCTCCAATGGAATCCCGGGCGCCTTGGATTTCCGTCCTGTTGGGCGCGGGCCGCCGACTTGGGCGAAAGTGAGGCCATGTCTGCTCTCACCTTTGATTCCTCGGCATCGACCGACCTGCTCGACGCGGCCCAGGCGCTCGACCCGCTCACCATCGAGCTACGGCGTGAAATCCACCACGACCCCGAGCTTGGATTGCAGCTTCCGAACACCCAGAAACGAATTCTCGACGCCCTGACGGGGCTCGGTCTCGACATCACGCTCGGTAAGTCAACGACGTCGGTTGTCGCCGATCTCGACACCGGTCGACCGGGGCCGACTGTCTTGTTGCGTGGCGACATGGATGCGCTGCCGATGACCGAGGACTACGTCACCGAGTATCAGAGCCAGCACGAGGATCGCATGCACGCCTGCGGTCACGATGCCCACGTCGCCATGCTCGTCAGCGCAGCCCAGCTCCTGAGCAAGAACGCCGATGAACTCACCGGCAAGGTTCGATTCATGTTCCAGCCTGGTGAAGAGGGCTTCCATGGAGCCCGATACATGATTGAGGAGGGCGTGCTCGACGGAGTCGACCGCGCCTTCGCAATTCACGTGCTGTCGAACGCACCCAACGGTCTCATGATGTGCAAGAGCGGATCGCTCATGGCGAGCGCCGACGTGTTCCAGTACACCATCGAAGGCAAAGGCGGACACGCATCGATGCCGCACTTCGCCGTCGATCCGATTCCTGCCGCCGCTGCGTCAGTCAGTGGGCTCAGCACGCTCGTGAGTCGCGAGATCGATGCCAGCAAGTCCGGGGTCGTCACCGTCGCACACATCGAAGCGGGAACGACCAACAACGTGATCCCACCGTCGGCGTTCGTCGAGGGCACCATCCGAGCGCTCGACGAGGACACTCGTTCCAAACTGCACAGCGGGGTCGAGCGGGTGGCGACAGGCACAGCTCACGCGCACGGTTGTGGCTGCAACTTCGAAATCGTGCCGGGTTATCCGGTCACGGTCAACGATCCGGAGCACGCGGAATTGACCGGCAACGTCGTCACCTCCCTGCTCGGTGGGGACAACTACCTGGAAATGCCGTCCGCGGTAATGGGGGCCGAAGACTGGAGCTATGTGCTCCAGAAGGTGCCCGGAGCGATGGCCTTCATGGGTGTGTGTCCGGACGATCTGCCAGTGGCCGAAGCGGCACCGAACCATTCGAACTTGATGCGGATCTCTGAGTCGAAACTCTTCAACGGCGTTGGGCTCTACGCCGCCATGGCGCTCGCCCGATAGCGCTGCTTGCAAAACCGGGCTGCCTACAGAACTGGGCTGCCGTACATCTGACCGAGCTCGTCAGCGAGCAACTCGAGGCGCTCGCCATCAGGCCCATCGAAGTAGATCGACGTTTGGTGTTCGAACACGATCTCAACACCGGCGTCGATCAACTTCTGCTTGAGCCGCGCTTGGGTGTCGGGTGCGACCGAGATCGCGACATGGTGGAACCCGCCAAGGACCTCGGAGTACTGCTCGAGCCCCAACCCGGGAAAGTCGAAGAAGGCAAGGGCGTTGCCGTTGCCGATGTCAAAGAAGAAGTG
>CALHCB010000183.1 GCA_937930695.1 uncultured Acidimicrobiales bacterium
CGACGCTGAAGATCTTTTCTTCTTCCTCATCGTCATCCTCGATGACATCCGGTTCGGGGAGGACAGCCACAACCGCGTCGAGCAGGTCCCCAATTCCCCTACCGTGCAACGAGCTGACAGGAAAGGCCTCGCCCAGGCCCAGGCCAACAAGTTCCCAGAGACCATCTTCATGAACGAGGTCATCGACCTTGTTCGCCACACAAAAGACCGGGCAGCCAGCCTGACGCACCTGGCGTACCACTTGATCGTCGTCTTCTGTCAACCCGACGGTGGCATCAACGACGAACAAAATGGCGTCCGCTGAACGAATTGCGACTTCGGCTTGGCGAGAGACTTTTTGCTCGATCGCCGAGCCACCGGTCATCCAACCACCCGTGTCGATGAGGTTGAAGTCCGTTCCCTGCCACTCGGCATCGACCTCTTTGCGATCGCGGGTGACGCCGGCTCGTTCTTCGACAATTGCCTCACGGCGACCAAGAATCCGGTTCATCAGTGTCGACTTGCCCACGTTCGGCCTGCCGGCGATCACCACGGTCGGAAGGATGACCCGGGCTGACTCCCCGGTATTCGTAACGTCCTCGGTCATGCTTGCGCCTTTCGGGGATCGAGCGCAGCACGCAGTGCAATGCCGTCGGTCGGGATGATCTCTATCGGACGAGGAAGGTCCTCGACATGGGATCCGTCGAGGAACACGCCGCTCGACAGGCAAACATCGGGAAGCAGATAGCGATGCCCCTCGGGTTCGCCAGCCAGAACTCGGCTGATGTCCTCGCCGACCATGAGACCGGTCACGGCGATGTTGCCGCCAAAAAATTGATTGTCCACTATCACGAGCCGAACGTCATCTCGATCGAGCGTGGCAATGAGAGGTTCCAGGATTCGGGCGCCGTACTCGCCGGTGACGATGCCGATCGGCGCAGAGCGCGATGGCATGAGCGACACGCTGACTCCCCCACCTGCGTCGTTGCCGGCGTCAGAGGTGAGAGCCGGAGCAAGTCGTGGGGCGCGATAGCCCTCCGCCGGGGCCCCGTCGACCGAGGCAAAAAAGCCAGCCTGTGGGCCTGTCGCCGTATCGGTCAAACCGCTGAACTCGAGCTCGAACGTGCGGGCCATACCAATGCCGTCTTCGTGCATTGGAAATCCCTCGTACCCCTCGGGCTCGGGAAAGGGTTCGCTCGCCAGCAAGTAGTACTCATCCGCTGCGAACACGAGTCGATGTCCCAAGATCCGAAGGAATCGTTCCTGCCACGAGGTAACGGTGGCGATGACGGCCTTTGCCTCTGCCATTGTGTGCGGGCGCATGTCAGCTTCGTCTGAGTGGTCCGAAACACCGAGCGGGACAATGGCCAAGGAGTGCAGCTCGGGATACTCATCGAGCACCCCAGCCAAGGTCGTTTCGAGCGCGGGACCATCGTTCACGCCGGGACAAACGACGACCTGGCCGTGTACCTCCACACCGTGATCAAGCAGGGCTCGCAGCCACCGAAGGCTGGTGCCGCCTCGACGATTGCGGAGCAATGCAGACCGAAGATCAGGATCGGTCGCATGGATGCTCACGTACAGCGGCGAAAGGCCCTCACTGACGACCCGCTCGAGGTCTGCCTCGGTGAAACGCGTGAGTGTCGTGAAGTTTCCATACAAAAACGACAGCCGAAAGTCATCGTCCTTGAGATAGAGGCTCTTTCGCATCCCCGGTGGCAACTGGTAGATGAAACAGAATGAACAATGGTTGTCACAGGTCCGGACTTGGTCAAAGAGCGACGACTGGACTTCGATCCCAAGAGGTTCGCCGACGCCTTTGTCGATCTCCACGCTCCGATCGAGTCCGCCTCGATCGATCTCCAGCGCGACCTCCGGTTCATCGACCAAGAGCTGATATTGGATGACATCCCGAGGCTGTTCTCCGTTGATGCTGGTCAGAACATCGCCAATCGCAACACCGGCTCGAGCAGCCGGCGAATCTGGAAGCAATGCAGTGACAACGGGAAGGCCCACCCAAAAAGTCTACGGCCGGCTCATCCAAAGGCTGCCGGGCGAACGAACCCTTGATTGTGGAGAACAATTCGAGGTCTGTCCCAAGCGGTGAGGTCGACCCATGCGCATAGCGGTCGTCGGGTCCGGAATCGCCGGTTTGAGCTGCGCCCACATCTTGGGCCCCCATCACGACGTCGTCCTTTTCGAGGCTCTCGATCGCCTTGGAGGACATGCGAATACCGTGGATGTGCTTGATGATGCAGCGGGCACGCTCGGGATCGACACGGGCTTCATCGTGCACAACGATCGCAACTACCCCTTGTTGAGTCGACTTTTTGCCGAGCTCGAGGTCGCCTCAATCGACACGGAGATGAGCTTTGGTGTCAGCGACAACGACCCAGACTCCCCCACCTTCGGCCTGAGTTACCGAGCCACGAACCTCAGCACCTTGTTCGCTGATCGTTCGACGCTGCGACATCGAACGATGTGGCGATTGCTGGCGGATGTGGCTCGGTTCTACCGACATGCGAACCGTTTCTTGACCACCGGCGCTCTCCCTCGAGAAGCACCGCCAGAACATCCGGATGCGAACGATCACGTCAGTACCCGCAGCTTTCTAGATCGAGGCGGGTACGGACGCGAGTTCATCGATCTCCATCTGATTCCCATGGGGGCATCTGTCTGGTCGGCTGACCCGACGTCATTCGATGAGTTTCCTGCTAAAAGCTTGCTGCGCTTTCTTGCCAACCACGGCCTTCTCGGCGTCGGCCGACGGCCGCAGTGGCGGACCGTCATCGGCGGCTCACGACAGTATGTCGACGCGGTCGCAGACGCATTTGACGGCGACATTCGCCTCGCGTCTCCCGTCACCAGCGTTTCTCGTCTGGATCACGGTTGTGTTGTGCGCTCCCAGCAACCAAACGGAACGGGTGAGATGAGCGAACGATTCGATCGTGTCGTCCTGGCCTGCCATACCGATCAGTCACTCGACCTTCTCGTCGACGCATCAGTCCGCGAAAAGGAGCTTTTGGGCGCCATCCGATATCAGCCAAATCGGGCAACCCTCCATACCGACACCTCGGTCCTTCCAGCCAACGGGCGAGCGCGAGCCGCCTGGAACTACGACCGTCGTGGCCACCACGCAGATCATGCGGGGCACCTCGCTTCGCTCACCTATGACCTGACGACGCTCCAGCAGCTCAACGGCGCCGAGCGATATCTCGTCACGCTGAACAGCGATGAGATCATCGATCCTCAACGAATCATCCGCAGCTTCGACTACGCCCACCCAATTTTCGATGGACCTGCGATCGAGGCACAGCGGCGACTACCAGACATCGACGGCGTGAACGGCGTCAACTTCTGTGGAGCGTGGCGAAGCTACGGCTTTCACGAAGACGGGATCGCGTCGGCAGTGGCGACCTGTGAACAGATCGGAATTCGCTGGTGAGACCTGGGCCACCCGCTATCTGCAGCGGACGCGTTGTGCACCAACGATTCACCCCGAAGGCGCACCAATTCGCCTACGGAGTTAGCCATGTTTGGGTTGATCCAGATCGCCCGGAAGACCTGACCGACCACCACCCGCTGTGGTCCTCGACCCGACCTGCCCCTGCTCGTTTTCGCTACGACGACTACGGATCAGAAGGCAGCCACCTCGGCGACAGCGTTCGAGCTGAGCTCGCCGCAGTGCTCGGGTACCACCCGACCGGTGAGATCCGCATGCTCACTCAACTGCGCCGTTGGGGATGGCTGTTCAACCCGATCACTCTGTATTTCGTGTGGGATCGCGACAATACGAATCCGATCGGTGGCGTTCTCGAAGTCACCAACACGCCGTGGAAGGAGCGCCATCGGTACCCGATTGCACTCGAAACGGACGGGAACGGTTGGACAGCTTGTTTCCCAAAGGCGCTCCACGTTTCACCGTTCCTGGACGAGGCGTTCGAGTACCGGCTCACGCTTGACGACGACGAGACGCAGGTCGGACTCTCGATTGACGTTCATCGTCCCGATTCCGACGAGCCGACGGTTTCGACTCGTTTGGAACTGACGCGTGTCGCAGGATCTCGCCGTTCGCTCGGCCGTGCCCTCCGTTCTGGCCTTCCCACCCATCTGGTAAGTCTCGGCATTCATGTCCAAGCCCTCAGACTCGCAGCGAAGCGAGTTCCCTTCGTGGCACATCCGAAGAAATCAGTGACGCGATCTACATCCCCCAGCGACCAGGAGCGAGACCCATCATGACCGCAACCGAACGTCCCCTTGTCCGGCCAGAGGCGCTCCTTCGCCGAGGACGCAGCTCACGAACCAGCACCGCGGCGCTGACAGACGTCTCTGTTCGGGCGTGTCGACGTCTCACCATTGAGCTGCTCGACCGCCTTCACCGCGACCATCTCACGGTGGTCGACCACACCGCGTTCGACGTGGGTGCCTCGCCGGCCAACGAACCCTGGATCGGATTGTTCGGCAACCACGACTCCAACGTGACAAGCGCGGAACTGAGCGGCACCATCGTGGTGCACGACAAGAGGGCCTGGGCCGCCCTCATCACTGAAGGCTCGGTCGGGCTCGGTCGGGGCTACTTCGAAGGGTGGTGGGACACCGACGAACCCACCGCTGTGGTGCAGATTCTCATCCGCAACATCGAACCGATCGACGAATGGCGAAACAAGCTTCAGAACAAAACCGGATGGGCGACCGATCGCATCCGTTCCCTCCTCCCAAAGCCAGGGCGTTCTCGGAACCAAGAGGACATTTCGTCCCATTACGACCTCGGGAACGAGTTCTTTCAGATCTTTCTCGACGAGACGCTCACCTACTCGTCCGCCGTCTTCCCATCCGCCGAGGCTGCACTCGTCGAGGGCAGCCAGCACAAATATGACCGTCTGCTGGCAAAGCTCGGCGTTGATGCCTCGCATCAACTGCTGGAAATCGGCACGGGGTGGGGAGGGTTCGCCCTTCGCGCCGTCGACACGACCGGATGCTCGGTAACCACGACGACGATCTCGACCGAACAGTTGAGCGAGGCTCGGACGAGGGTCTCGAAAGCGAACCGGGATCCGCAGGTCACCTTGCTCGATCAGGACTGGCGAGATCTAAAGGGCCAATTTGATCGGATCGTGTCAATCGAGATGATCGAGGCCGTCGACTGGCGCGACTATGACCGCTATTTCTCCACGATCGAGCGTTGTCTCGAGCCCGATGGCCTCGTTGCGATCCAAGCCATTTGTGTGCCAGACCGCCGCTACGAGCGAACCAAGAACACCGAGGATTTCATCCGACGTTTCATTTTTCCCGGCGGCTTCCTGCCATCGATCGGCGCCATCAGCCGGTCGGTGAGCTCGTCGACCCAGATGCAGATCGTCGACGTAGAGGATCTCTCGGCGCACTATGCGGAGACGCTTCGCCGCTGGCGGATGAAATTCGACGACCGCATCGACGAGGTCGAGGCGCTCGGCCTCGATGAGCGGTTCTGCCGACTGTGGCGCTTCTATCTGGCATATTGCGAGGCGGGATTCCTCGAGCGCCATTGCACCGTCAACCAAATCGTCATCGCCGGGCGCCACTGGCGCCCGGATGGCCTGTCCCTCCGTCCCTAGCCCGAGGAGTATCCTCAGCTCATGTCGGTTGACAAGGTCTTGTTGTGTGCCCCGCGCGGCTTTTGCGCCGGAGTCGAGATGGCGATCAAAGCGCTTTCATGGATGGTGCAGTCCTTCGAACCACCCGTTTACTGCTACCACGAGATCGTTCACAACAAGCTCGTTGTCGATCGGTTCATCGACAAGGGAGTCATCTTCGTCGATGAGATCGATGAGGTGCCCGAGGGCAGGCCGATCATGTTGTCCGCCCATGGCTCGGCTCCCGAGGTGGTAGCGGCAGCCCGCTCCCGAGGCAGCTACGTCGTCGATGCTGTGTGTCCGTTGGTGACCAAAGTGCACCATGAGGTGAAAGTCAGGGCGAAAAAGGGCTTCAGGATCATCTACGTCGGACACGAGGGTCATGAGGAAGCGGTAGGCACCATGGCCGTCGCACCGTCCTCCATCAGCCGTGTTGAATCCATCGAGGAGGTTGCGGCCCTCCCTGATTTCGATGAGCCGACTGCCCTGCTCGCCCAGACAACGTTGTCACATCGAGATTGGTCACAGGTTGCCGAGGCAGCGCGCGATCGGTTCCCTGACATGTGGCAGCCCGGTCGCTCCGACCTCTGTTTCGCTACGACGAACCGACAGTCCGCCCTGATGGCCATTGCCGACAAGTGTGATGCGGTCGTCGTCATCGGATCGGCGAACAGTTCGAACACCTCGGCACTGGCAAAGCTTGCTACCGAAGCCGGCTGCAAGAACGTCTTTCGAGTGAACGGACCCGATGAGCTTCCACAGACTCTCTCTGGGACCGTTGGCGTGACGGCCGGCGCCTCCGCTCCCGAGGATGTCGTCGAAGCCGTCATCGCAATGCTTGCGCCCAAGAATGGCGTTGAAGAGGTGCGGATCACCGACGAGGACGAGTACTTCCCTCCCCCGCGCAACCTCCGCGAACTTCTGAGCGGACTCGACACAATCGGGACGCTTGGGGTCGGCGGCTCGATTCCGGATCGTCCTGATCTGAATGATCGACAGATCGATGCATCCGATGTCCTAGGAGCCCTTTAACGTTCGACCACGCTCGCCATTAGCCCACGAAGCGGACGCACAGGTGGATGGGCGAACTGCATGCGTACAATGCCGTCCGTGGTGGCAGCCAGCGAACAACCGAGCGACAATCGCGCTCCGTCTCTGTCATCGCCTGAGCCGTCGCCGCACATGGGCAGCAACGGAATGTTCGACCAAATGGTTGCCGCAATGCCGGGTGAGGCCGTCGTCCGCATCGACCGCAATGGCGTCATCACCGATCTATCCAGCTCGTTTGAAGAGCTCGGTCTTGCGGCACCACAACTACTTCATCGCCATGTGGACGTCTTCGTCCACCCCGACGACCGACACCTCTTGTGGGCCAACGCCGAGGAGCGTCGGACCAACGGTGGCATCTCTCATTGGGCTCCCCTGCGACTCATCACGCCGTCTGGGTGGCGGCGAGTCGAATACATCGGGGCAACGAGCGAAGCCGCATCGTGTGTCGCCCACATTCGGCCCATGACCTTTGGAGCCAACGCAACGGAGCAAACCGCGCTCGACGAGTTCGTGCTCCACCTCACTCCCGAAGATGGAACGCCTGCGGAGACCCAACTCTCGGCTGCGCTTCGGACGCTTTGCGACCTGACCGGCTGGCACGAAACGGCACTGCGTCTGGAAAGCACGTCCAGCGACGACCTTGCCGTGGCCGCCATTGACCTCGACCGCGAAGCGGCAAAGCCGTGGGCGAACGCGGATCCTCGGTTTGTCGAAGTTGCTGTGGCTGGTGGCGCGACGACAAAGCCCACGGGCGCTCAGGCCGCTCCTGGGGCGTGGAAGTCTCAGTTCTCGATCCCGATTGGTTCTGTCGACTCCGGTGTCCGGCTCGACCTCTCGCACGGCGATCACGGAGTAGTGCTGACGAGCAGGCAGAGACTCCTCATCCAGAGCGCCGCCGAAGCGCTGGCCCAATCGTCGACCCGCTGGCACAACGACCCTGCTCCTTCGCCGGTGCTTCCCCAAATCGACCCAGTGACCCGACTGGCCTCCCGACTCGCTCTGGTAGGCGATCTCAGCCGTCGGCTCCGCTACGGACAGCCATCTTCGGTCGCCGTCTTTCGCATCGCTCTCAGCGGGCTGGATGATCTCCGAGAAGCACGAGACGACGCGGCCGCGGCCCACATCGTCGTCGCAGTATCTCACGCCATCAGATTCGTCCTCGACGACGCCATGATTGCCCGCACCGCCGACGATGAGCTCACCGTTGTCACCAGCGAACTCGAAGAGGGCGAAACACCTGCTGACGTTGCGGCCGCGCTTCTCGTCGAAATGGAAGAGAGCTTCTCGTGGCGATTCGGGGTCGTTCCCGTGATTGTTGCTCAGGCCGCAGCCTCCGGCGCCTCAGCTGCTGAGTTGTTGGCGCACACCCAGCTCGATCTGGCAGCGAAACGAAGCCAACACGACTGAGCGCGGACTCGTCCGACGTCGAGAACTTCAGTTCCCGACAGCCACCTCGGCTCGATCAAACAACGTCTGCAATGCAGCGTGGAGCTCGTTGGTCAGTCGACGAACTTCGGACCGCTTCGCTCGACCTCCGTCGGGTCGAGATGGTGGCATGATCGGCTCGCCGATGACGAGCGCGACGCGTGTCGGACGAATGAGCCACGCCCCTTTGGGCCAGGCCCGTTCGGCTCCCCCGATCCCGACAGGCACAATCGGCACCCCGGAGCGACAAGCGAGAAAGGCAGCGCCCTCTTTCAGCGGTTGGACGACCGGACCGCTGTACCGAGTGCTTTCGGGAAAGATCACGAGGGGTTGACCGCTCGCCAACACCGCCTCGGCCAACCGAAGTGCGCTTCGATCTGTGGCATCACGCTCCACGGGAAACCCGCCTACTGAACGCAAGCACCAGCCCAATACTGGCACCGCAAAGTAGCTCTCAGCTCCCATATAGCGCAGCATGCGCTTGGTTGTGCCCGCGATGACGCCCGTGTCAAGAATCGACCGATGGCCGCCGGGAGCGAGAATGAACGCACCGGTCGGCGGGACATTCTCCTGACCCTCCACTGACATCCGCAGCCAGGTTCGATAGAAGGCGATGAAAATGGATCGAACGGCACGGTAGAAGCGCCGAGACGTCGCACTCACTTCAACATCGGTCTCGACAAGATCGGCGGGCAGCGGCATGACAGTCAGTCGGCTCGCGCCGCGATCGCTCGATCGACGTGAGCGCTGATGACCGACACAACCTCGTCGATATCGAGATACGTCGTATCCACTTCGATCGCACCGTCGGCTCTGCGAAGCGGGTCATGCTGCCGGCTCGTATCGAGTGCGTCGCGCCTTGCAATGTCTGCGGCAACGGTGTCGTAGTCGAGATCCATCACTTCTCCGGCTCGTCTCGCCGCTCTCACCTCTGCGCTGGCAGTCAGGTAGATCTTCGTCAGCGCATCGGGAAAGACGGCCGAACCGATGTCTCGACCTTCGAGCACACCGCCTCCCCTGCGATGTGCCCACTCCCGCTGACGACTGACCAGTTCGGACCGCACGTCCGGGTGAGCGGCCACCGCAGACACCGCCCGGGTGACTTCAGGTCCTCGGATCTCCAGCGTTGCATCGAGCCCGTTGACAATGATGTCGCCGTTCTCGGGCATTTGGAGCGTCATTTCTCTGGCGATCGATGCTGTGGTGACTGCATCTTCTGGGTCCGCCCCGGTCGCGATCACCGCGAACGTGACGGATCGGTACATGGCCCCCGTATCGAGGTACGGAAGTTCCAGTCGTTTCGCGAGGGCCTGGGCGATCGTTGATTTTCCCGAACCGGCTGGTCCGTCAATCGCGATCACGTTCAGGTTGGGCGCAGGTTGGGCGAGATCTGCCATCAATCGAGCTTTCGGGTCCGGGGGCGGTAGCCGCGAGCCATGAGGCCACCAACGAATCGCTCGCACAACGCCTCGTCGACGACCATGATCATGACGCCTCGACGACCCTCGCCTGAGTGCGTGAGTTCAAGATCAAAGATGTTCACGTCAAGCTCCGCCGCCAGGGTCGCAATCGCGGCAATCTGACCAGGCTCGTCGGGAATCGGAATCTTGATCTCGGTCAGCGCCTCGGACAAGCCGAATCCGGTGGGCAGGTTCAATCGAGCTTCTCGAGCTCGTTCGAGTACCTCGAGAATCCCGTCACGATCGTCAGCCAAGACTTTGGTTCGCATCTCTGACAATGCCTCGGTCAAGCGTTCGAGTCCGGCGGCAATGGCGGTCCGATTGGCAGAACAAATGTCTGGCCAGATCGATGGTCTCCCTGCGGAGATTCTGGTCATGTCCCGGAATCCGCCAGCGGCCAGTCGCAAAAGCGCCCGGTGCTCGACCGACGTGTCGTCGGCCAACGTCATCAGCGCTGCCGCGGTGAGATGCGGCACATGGCTCACCTGAGCAACAAGCTGATCGTGCGTCCGCGGATCGAGGGCGATCGTCTCGGCGCCCATCGCCCGCACCGCTGATCGCACGGCGGCGAAGGCGCCTTCATCCGTCTCGGTCGTGGGCGTCAAGACCCACATCGCCCCGTCGAACATCTCGGCCTTGGCCCCAACCAGCCCATCGAGCTCGGATCCTGCCATCGGGTGGCCGCCTACGAATCTCGAGTTGTCAACTGCTCGACAGATGTCCAGCTTTGTCGAGCCAACGTCGGTAACGGGTCCCTCTGTCTTGGCCAAGGCTGCCGTCGCTGCTTCGGGGATTTGACCAACGGTCGTCGCGATGATCGTCAGGTCGACGTCAGGGTCGGTACCAATGGCGTCAAGAACACCGAGACGGAGCGCTTCGGCTTCGACGTCGGGGTCTGCATCGGTGCCAATGATCTTCCAACCGGCTCGCTTGAGCGCCAGCGCGACCGAACCACCGATCAAACCCGTGCCGACAACATTCGCCCGGTCGGCAGAGGTCATCTGAGATCGCTGTCGCCGGGTTCTGCGAGCTCGGGCCGCAGAGCGGTGGCGCCGCGCAGAAAGACGTGGCGCAGGTCAGCGCGCTCAGCGTCAGTTTCGATGTGCAGCATGAGCCGGATACAGGACTGAAGCGATCCGTCGACATCCATCTCTTGGGCGCAGAGAAGCGGGACATCGACCAAGCCGAACGTGCGGGCCGCTGCGGCGGGAGGCGCACTTCGGATATCGACTGTTGCGGTGAACAGAATGCTCACCACATCGTCGTGACTGAGCTCGTTGCGCTCATAAAGCTTTGTCAACAGGTCCGTCGTTCGTCGACGAACTTCGTCTGGCGTATCGGCATCAATCGTGATGGCGCCCCGGAGAGCTCGAACAGGCATGCGGGGAGAGGATAGAGGTCAGGCCCGCGAGACAGCTCGTTGGAGTGACAAGAGTTCTTCTTGAGTGAGCGGCCGCCAGCTTCCGGGTTGAAGCCTTGTATCGACCAGCGGGCCAATCCTGGTGCGAACGAGGCGAACGACAGGGTGACCGACCGCTTCGCACATCCTGCGTACCTGGCGATTGCGTCCCTCGTGGATAGTGATTTTGAGGCCTTCATCGCCGACTGCTGCCACTGTCGCCGGTGCGGTGAGCCCGTCGTCGAGCTCGATGCCTTCACGAAGCTGACGTATCGCAGAGCGGCTTGGCTTCCCGATCACATGGGCCAAGTACTCCTTTTCAATCCCAAAGCTCGGATGGGTCAGCCGATGCGTCAGTCCGCCATCGTTGGTCAAAAGCAGCAACCCTTCGGTCTCGAGATCGAGCCGACCAACGGGAAATACCCGGGGCGAATCCGGCACGATTTCTACCACCGTGGGTCGGCCTTGTGGATCGCTCGCTGTGGTGATCACACCAGCTGGCTTGTTGAGCAGGTAACAAACCACATCCGGCAAGGTCGTGAGAATCGCGCCGTCGACCTCGATCTCGTCGGAGTCTGGATCCACTCTGGCACCGAGAATCGCAACCTTGCCGTTGACCCGCACTCGGCCCTCGGCGATCAGGATCTCGTTCGTCCGGCGACTGCCGACGCCGATCCGAGCGAGCACCTTTTGCAGTCGCTCGCCATCGGGCTCGGGATCGATCACGACCCGGGATGTTCAGGTGTTGATTCCTCGACGGGCGATGCAGTGAGATCGATGTCGGGCTCAACCAGGTCCACGATCGGTTCCACAAGATCGATGCTTGGTTCGACCAGATCGATGCGTTCGTCCTCAGTGTCCATCGTGGTCTGCCCGCCATCCGCAGGTTCGACCTCGGGCTCAGGGAGGTCATCAACCTCTGGCTCGATCAGATCGTTGGAGACCTCGTCTGTGAGATCGATTTCTGAAACATCGTTCGCCCCCTCAGCAGCAGCAACGTCTGCGGCATACCCCGCTTCGTTCTCGACTCGCAGCGACTGCTCGAGCGCTTCGACCACCTCAGCCGAAGGCACGAATTCGCCGAGCGGCGGGAGATCCTTGCGGGACGCCAGACCAACGCGCTCCAAGAACAGTGGCGTTGTCCCGAACATGATCGCTTGGCCCGGGCCAGCATCGCGAGCAACTTCGCCGATGTACCCCCGTTGCTCCAAGGTCCGCAATACACCGTCGACGTTGACACCACGGATCGCTGAGACCTGGGCCCTCGAGATCGGTTGCTTGTAGGCAACAATGGCGAGCGTTTCGAGCGCGGCACCAGACAGCCTCGCTGTTTGTCCTTCAAGGGCGAAACGAGCGACGTACGGGGCGGTCGACGGATGTGTTTGATACCGCCATCCACCAGCGACCTCGGCAAGCTGAAATCCGCGACCTTCGTCTTCGTAGCTTTGGGCCAGGTTCTGACAGATCAACACGACCGCATCGAGTGGCAACTCGACCATTTGGGCCAAGAGCTGGCTCGGCGCAGGATCGGTCGAGGACATGACGATCGCTTCGATTGCGCGGGAGGCCTCGGCAAGCGCACGCTCGGATGGCGGACCGGAAGGAGCGACATCGTCCTCCCGGATTTCGTCGGCCGCGGCGTTGCTGTCCGCGGCGCTGCTGTCCGCTAATTCACCCTCGGCGACAGAATCGTCGGCTACCTCTGGAGCAGGAGCCGCATCCTCGTGTTCGCCCACGCCAGCATCCTGGTCTTCGTTGTACATGTTCCGCCTTCTCAGCCTTCGTACATGTCGGCACCGGCCATGACCGATTCCGCTTCGATTTCTCCGCCAATCCACTCAACCGTCAGGTCCCCGAACGCACGAGCTTGGTCAATCTCGACAAAACCCTGTTTGAAGAGTTCGAGAACCGCCAAGAACCGAACAACCACTTCGACTCGTTCGACGAGACCTGAGGTCAACGTCCGGAACGTTACCGGGCCCGAACGTGGAAGCTCATCGAGCAATTCTTCAATTGCGTCCGTGACGCTCGCAGTGACGCTCGTGACATGGAACAGATCCACGACAGGCTCAGGCGGTGGTGTCATGGCCTTGATGAACGACTTGCGCAGACGCTCGCCGGTCACGCCGGCGAGCAGGTCGGGCGTCAATCCAAGGAATTCTTCCTCGAGGCCGGCTCGACGGGGAACAACTTGGGCTGCCCGAGTCGTCAGATCATCCAGAATCTTGGCCGCGTCTTTGAACGTCTTACATTCGAGAAGACGGGAGAGCAGCAAATCTCGCTCTTCCCAGATTCCCAGCTCATCATCGAGATCGAAATCGTCATCGATGGGGAGCAGGCGGCGGCATTTCAGCTCGACCAGGGTGGCAGCGATCAGCAGAAACTCGGTCGCTGTTTCGAGATCACAAAGATCCATCCGGTCGATCTCGGCCAGATAGGCATCCACGATTCCGGACAGAGAAATCTCATAGAGATCCACCTCATCCTTGAGAATCAGGTGGAGCAGTAGGTCGAAAGGACCCTCGAAGGATTCTGTCGAAACGCGGTAACCCTTGGCGTCGTTCTCGACTGCTGGAGGCTCAGCAACAAGGACGGCGCCGGGGCCGGTTTCGAGAGTGGGTGCGTCTGGGGCGCTTGCTTCTACAAATGACACTGTTGTGATTCTAAATGGTCGCTGGCCGTTCGGCGCGGCCCCTACCCTACATCTGCGTGAACTCATCCTCTGCGGCGCCTAGCGACCGACCCCGTGTTTTCAGTGGTATTCAGCCGTCTGGCTCCAGCCACCTCGGCAATTACCTCGGCGCGATCAAGAACTGGCACCGGCTCCAGGACGACCACGATGCGGTCTATTGCGTTGTGGATCTCCACGCCTTGACGTTGCCAAAGGAAGCTGGAGAGGTGCTGGCCGGCACCATGGACATCGCCCGCATGTTGCTTGCCTCTGGGATCGACCCCGAGCGGTCCGTGTTTTTCGTGCAATCCCACGTACCGGCACACGCCGAGCTCGGTTGGCTGATGCAAACGGTCACCGCGTATGGCGAACTCAGCCGCATGACACAGTTCAAGGACAAGTCGACCCGAGACGGTGCGAGTGGATTCGTCTCTGCTGCGTTGTTCACCTACCCGGCTCTCCAAGCTGCAGACATTCTCCTCTATGACACCAACGTCGTGCCGGTTGGCGATGACCAGCGACAACACCTCGAACTCAGCCGCGACGTCGCAACCCGATTCAACTCTCGCTACGGCGACACCTTCGTGGTTCCCGAGCACCGCATTCCTGAAGCGGGAGCGCGGGTGATGGACCTTCAGCACCCTGAGAACAAGATGTCGAAGTCTGTCGATAGTCCACTTGGGACGGTCAACATGTTGGACACCCGCAAAGAGGTCGAGAAGAAATTCAAGAAGGCCGTCACGGACAACGACGGCGAGGTGCGGTTTGATCGAGAAGCCAAGCCTGGCGTGTCGAATCTGTTGGAAATCCTCGCCGCGACAACCGATGCCGATCCCACAACGCTCGCAGCCAACTACGAGCAATACGGGCCGCTCAAGGCCGACACGGCCGAGGCAGTGCTCTCGATCATCGAGCCGATCCAGGAGAAGCTGGCATCAATTTCTGACGACGACGTGAGCGACGCTCTCGCTGTCGGAGCCGCCAAGGCATCCGCAATTGCTGAGGGCGTACTCGACCGGGCATACGACGCCGTCGGGCTCATGCGGCGCCGCTAACTCTCCGGGACAACTGCTCAGTCGTCGTCGCAGGCTTTCAGAACATCGCCGATCTCGCGATCGACTCGCCATCTCTCGACGGGTCGATGGTGATCTCCCGCCCATGCCGAGGTGAGCGCGGATGCACCTGCCTCGACGAGCAGTTGCTCGCCGAGCTCGGGGTGAAGGCGATATTGCGCCATGCGGCGCCGGGGTCCCGATGTGGTGACCCACTCGGTGGCGAGCGTGTCGGGCGCCACGGCCCAAAGCACCGTTGCTACAACCCGAGCCGGCGTTCGATAGCCGCACACAACCTTGCCCACGTCGTGAAGCAACGCTGCTGGGAGCACCGGTTCAACTGGGTCATCCAGTACATCATCGACGAGGCGAGCCACCTCGATGGCATGACGACGATCGGGGTTGTTCATTCGCCCCCAAAGGAGTTGCTCACCCTCCCCGAGCTGGGCCAGTGCCCATGCCTCGTCTTCGGGCCCTGGCGCGCCCGGTTTGATCGCCCCAAAGAACCTGCGGGTGAGATGGAAAAGGCTCACCAGCCCAAGCGACGGGCGGCGGCGAGCAGGCCGATGATCGACTTCGCATCGGTGATGGAGCCATCGAGGGCCATCGTGACCGCTTCTGCCACCGGGAAACGGCGGACCACCATGTATTGCTCTTCCAGCGAGTCGACCCGCCTACCGACTTCAACCAATTCAGTCGCCAGAAAGACTTCCTGGAACTCATCACAAAAGCCGGGTGAATGATGCAGATTGATCAATGGTTCGAGTCGATCGGCTCGCATCCCGATCTCTTCTTCAAGTTCTCGAGCGATCGTGGCCAGCGCCGGCTCTCCGACAACGTCCTTCTTGCCCGCCGGGATCTCCCACATATCGCCATCGATCGGCGCGCGGTACTGGCGAACGAGGTACACCTCACCATCATCAACCGCGACCGCAGAGACTGCCCCGGGATGGCGGACGATGTCGCGCACGAATTCACCTTCAGGACCCTCAAAGATGCCGTTTCGAAAGGAAACGACTTGCCCCTCGTGGACAACATCATCTCGGAGAAATCGGAAAGGGGAACGCTCTTCGTCAGTCATTCGAGGTCACCTGCTGCAGATGAGGAGGACGAGATCAGGCGCCTCAGCGGGCGTCGATCACGGCGGCGGATGCCGTCAGATTCGCATCGTCTGGCGAAACGTCGTCATCAGGGGCAAGCCCGACGAAACGATCGGGATCGTTCTTCTCCGCCAGTTTGAGAGCAGCCTCGATGAATGAATCGAACAGCGGCGCAGGCCGATCCGGCCGACTCTTGAGCTCGGGGTGGGCCTGTGTACCCACCCAGAACGGATGGTCAGCAAGTTCGATGAACTCGACGAGTTTGCCGTCTGGCGAGTTCCCCGAACAGCGGAAGGCTGTTCCGTCCTCGAAGCGAGAGCGATACTTCGGATTGAACTCATAGCGATGTCGATGGCGTTCGCTGATCACGGTGTCGCCATAGATGTCAGCAACTTGAGAACCCTCGTCGAGGATGGCCACATAGGCGCCGAGCCGCATGGTTCCACCCATGTCCGTGACACCACGTTGACTATCCATCAGATCGATCACGGGGTGTGGCGTCGTGACATCGGCACCATCGAATTCACTCGAGTTTGCACCGGAAAGTCCCAGCACATTTCGGGCGTACTCGATGGTCATGACCTGCATACCAAGGCAAAGACCAAGACAGGGAACATCGTTCTCTCGAGCGAATCCCGCAGCCTCAATCTTGCCTTCGACCCCTCGTTCGCCAAATCCGCCTGGCAGCACAATGCCATCAAGGTGACCAAGTCGTTCCCCGACCAGGAGCCCTTCGACGTCGTCGGACATGATCCACTCGATCGACAGATCGACCTCGTGATGGAACGATGCGTGTCGAAGCGATTCGGCCACCGACAGGTACGCATCGGGCAGGGTGACGTACTTCCCGACGATGCCAATCTTGAGCGGCTTCCACGAACGTTCGACGCGATCAACCAGTTCACGCCATTCTCGCAGGTCAGGATCAATGTATTCGATACCGAGAATGCTGCAGACGTAGCGATCCAGCCCGCCTTCATGCATCGTCAACGGGATCTCGTACAGCGAGTTGGCATCGGGAGCGTTGATGATCCCATCGAGCGGCACATCGCAGAGATTGGAGATCTTGGACCGCAATGAGTCTGAGATTCGGCGATCAGACCGACACACGATGACGTCTGGCTGGATTCCCCGGCTCCGCAACTCGGTGACCGAGTGCTGAGTCGGCTTGGTCTTCTGTTCTCCGGCTGGGCCGATGTACGGAACCAGCGTCACGTGGACGTAGCAGACGTTGTCGCGTCCCACGTCGAGGCGGAACTGACGGATCGCCTCGAGGAATGGGAGGATCTCGATGTCGCCAACGGTTCCGCCGACTTCGGTAATCACGACGTCGACGTCATCGGACGCCAACGAACTGATCCGTCGCTTGATCTCATCGGTGATGTGCGGAATCACTTGGACGGTTTTGCCCAAGTAATCGCCTCGCCGTTCTGCGGCGATCACCGATGAATAGATCGAACCGGTGGTCGCATTCGATGAACGGGTGAGTGGTTCGTCGATGAACCTCTCGTAATGGCCAAGGTCGAGATCGGTTTCTCCACCATCATCGGTGATGTAGACCTCACCGTGCTCGAACGGGTTCATCGTGCCGGGATCGACATTCAGATACGGGTCGAGTTTTTGCATTGTGACTCGCATGCCACGGGCTTTCAGCAGCCGACCCAGTGAGGACGCAGTGAGTCCTTTACCGAGTGAGCTAACCACGCCGCCAGTGACAAAGATGTGCTTGGTCAAGTGGTGCCCCTTCCGCTCCGCTGGGTCAATTTAGCGCGCTCGGCTACGTTCCAGGCTTATGCAATCAGCAACCGAGTCAACAAAGCCATCATCGACCTTTCGTGCCCTGCTCCTTGAGCAGGTCGATGTCGACGGCAAACCGCGTGTTTCCGGCGAAGTCACCGAACTCACCAACGATCAACTTCCGGATGGCGACGTCACCGTCGCTGTGGAATATTCCACACTCAATTACAAGGACGGAATGATCCTGCAGGGAATCGGGCGTCTTGTTCGCGACTATCCACACATTCCAGGAGTCGATCTCGCGGGAGTCGTCGAACATTCAGACGATGACCGATTCTCACCGGGCGACCGCGTTGTGCTCACCGGATGGCGAGTCGGTGAAGTGTGGTGGGGTGGCTACGCCGCCCGCGCCCGGGTGAAGGGCGACTGGCTCGTCCCGATCCCCGATGGAGTCACCACTCGCCAGGCCATGGCCGTCGGCACTGCAGGGTTCACCGCCATGCAGGCGCTCATGGCGCTCGAGGACCAACAGTCATCCGGCCAGCCGAGCTTCGTCGCTGGTTCTCCCCTGCTCGTCACTGGCGCATCCGGCGGCGTCGGGTCCTCCGCAATCATCTGGGCCGCTACCGCAGGTCATCACGTCGTCGCTTCGACCGGTCGACCGGAGAACAGCGGCGATCTCACCGCTCTGGGTGCAGCCGAAATCATCGACCGCTCCGAGCTCGCAGAGAACCCCAGTCGACCTCTCCTGGGAGAACGGTGGGGAGGTTGCATCGACGCCGTTGGTGGCGACACGCTTGCGCACGTCCTCACCGAAATGAACAGCGGAGCATCCATCGCAGCGTGCGGTCTCGCCGGCGGCAACGGTCTTGAGACAACCGTGATCCCGTTCTTGCTCCGAGGCGTCAACCTCCTTGGCATTGATTCGGTGATGTGCCCGACGTCGCGCCGGGTCGAAGTCTGGGACCGGATCGCGGCAGCGCTCTCAGATAGCAAGGTTGCCGATCACCTCGAATCCATGACCTCTGAGGTTGACCTCAGCGAAGTGTCGGCACTCGCTCCACAGATTTTGGCTGGCCAGGTCAAGGGTCGCACCGTCGTCGCAACCTCGGCGAACTGACGAGCACCATCCGCTCACCGGCTGTGTCCAGCCGGTGAGCGTTTGCGCTGGGACTGACTCCTGACCGACGATGACCGCATGCTGGAACCAGAAGTAGACCCCGCAGAAGTCGGTCTCGATGCGTCACGCCTCCGCGGAATCGACGAGTTCGTCAAGACCACCTATCTCGACACGGGTCGCTACCCCGGCTACTCCTACCTCGTCAGCCGCAAGGGCAAGATCGCGCACGTGTCTCACCAGGGATACGACGCCGACGCGATGTTCCGCATCTTTTCGATGTCGAAACCGATCACGTCAATTGCCCTGCTCCAGCTGATCGAGCAGGGTAAGGCAAAGCTTGGCGATCCCGTCTCCCGGTTCATCCCGTCATGGGCTGATCTCCGGGTGTGGAGCGACGGATCTCCAACGACCTATTCGACGACGTTTCCCGAACGAGAAATGGTCGTGCAGGATCTTCTGACACACACGTCGGGGCTCACGTACGGGTTCATGGCGAATCATCCCGTCGATGCCATCTACCGACATCAAGGCGTCGAGAGAGCACCAGGCAACACACTGGAGAACATGGTCGATCTGCTGGCCGAGATCCCACTGTTGTTCTCTCCGGGAACACAGTGGAGTTACAGCGTGGCAACTGATGTGTGCGGTCGGCTAGTCGAGATCATTTCCGGCCAATCGCTCGATGACTACCTCACCGAACACATTCTCGAGCCACTCGAGATGGCCGACACTGCTTTCTACGTCGACGATGCAAAGGCAGATCGGCTGACACCGAACTACGCGCTGGCGAGCGTCTCTCCCTTTGGCGTCCCTGAAGGAGCTCCCCCAGACCCGAACGTCAACGAAGAGACGCTGCTGATCGATGACGGCGGGGAGAGTTCAGCCTTCCGGTCGCCGCCCACTTTCCTCTCAGGAGGAGGCGGATTGGTGTCAACGCTCGCGGACTATCACCGCTTCTGTCAGATGTTGCTGAACAAGGGTCAGCTCGACGGCAAACGCATCATCGGACGCAAGACGCTGGAATTTGCCACGACCAACCATCTCCCTGGCGGCCGTGACCTGGCTGCGATGGGTCAGTCCGTCTTCAGCGAGACGAGCTACGAGGGAGTCGGATTCGGCCTTGGTTTCTCCGTGATGCTCGATCCGACGCAAGCACAAGTGATCAGTTCACCTGGTGAGTTTGCCTGGGGCGGAGCCGCTTCGACGCTCTTCTGGGTCGATCCAGAAGAGGAGCTCTTCGTGATCGGCCTCACCCAGCTGATGCCGTCCTCGGCCTATCCAATTCGCCAAGAGATGAAGCAGATGGTGTACGGAGCGCTCACCTGAGCGCTACACCGAGATCGTGAATGTCGTCGGACACATCGCTGTTGCACAAGGACTCAGCAGCGACCCACGGGTTCATCTCGGCGCTGCACTGCCCGATCTGGCCACATTCGGCCGCTACCGGCTCACCCGGCCTTCTGAGCATCCCGACATTGCTGAAGGAGTGCGCCTCCATCACCGCACAGACGACGCGTTTCACGCCAGTGAGTGGTTTCGAAGCCGGCAGGGTCGGCTCCGGCTGCTTCTGGAACACGAACTCGGATTCAGTCGGGGCCAGGCTCGAGCGATCGCCCACGTTGGACCCGAGATGATGATCGACGGCGTCCTTCTTCGTTCCTCTGCCATGGGGGCTACGGTTCGTTCTGCCTTTGGCCAGCTGATCGTTGAGGAGAATCGGCTCGGGGAACTGGTGGATGAAGATGGTTGGCCGACGCATCTCATCGAGGTCGAGCGCAGGGGGTTGCCTGATGATTACGACGACCCTCGAGCGGTTGCGGCGCGACTCGAACGAGTTCTGCGTCGACGCCCGAGGCTGCGATTCGAAATCGACCGCATTGAGGATGCGACAAGCGCCCTCATGACCGAAGTTGCTGGCATCTCTGTCTCGACGAACGACCTGATCACCGAACTGGTCGAGCTGGTCGAGAAATCCGCCGCTAGCTAGGGCCCGCTCCGCTGGCGAGCAATTCCTTGGCGTGTGAACGAGCACTCTTGGAGTCAGGGTTACCAGACAGCATCCGAGCGAGCTCGGTCACCCTCGTCTTCTTGTCGAGCAGCATGATTTCGGAGACGGTGTCGGTATCGCCCTGGCGCTTTCGAACAATGAGATGGCTGTCGGCACAGGCTGCGACCTGCGGCAGGTGGGTCACCACCAGGACCTGATGACGGTCACCAAGCGCGGCCAGCGCTGCCCCCACCGCGTGCCCGGCCTCACCGCCGATTCCTGCGTCGACCTCGTCGAAAACAAGCACCGGCGGCGCCTCAGACAACACGCTGCGGAGCGCCAACATCGTTCGAGCCAGCTCACCACCCGATGCAACCTTGGACAGCGGTTGGAGGGCCGACCCGGGATTGGCTGCGAGGGTGAAGACCACTTCTGCGCCGTCCTCGCCGTCGACCTCGATGCCGATCTTGGCCTTCGGCATCGCGAGGTCGACCAACCACGCCTCAATCGCAGCGGCAAGATCCGGCGCAGCAGCCCGTCGCGCGGCCTTGACCGAAGCTGCGGCCTTGGCCAGCACAGCCGCTGCCGTCGCACGCTCGGCATCGAGCTGCTCAGCTCGGACGTCGTGTTCTTCCAGCTCGGCAAGTCGATCGGCGAGGCGACGATGCTCGGCCATGACCTCGCCGAGGTCGTCGCCGTATTTCCTGCAGAGTTGCCGCAAGAGGTGACGCCGTGTTTGCACAGCTTCCAGTGCAGTCGGGTCAGGATCGATTCCTTCGCTGACACCACGGACGGAATCTCCAAGATCATCCAGCTCAGCCAGCAAGTCTCGTAGCCGAGTTGCCTCGCTCGCATACGGAGGGCGCCCTTCGATCCGGCCCAGGGCCAAGGCTACGCGATCACGGATCCCGTCGTCGCCGACAAGGTCGTCGAGAATCAAGCCAGATGCTTCCTGGTGCTCAACGGCGTTGGCGAGGAGTTCTTCTCGTTCGGCGAGCTCGCCGTCCTCGTTCTCATTTTCGATCGCCGCGTCGTCGAGCTCTCGAACTTGGTAGCTGAGGAGGTCGAGCTCTCGGGCGCGTGTCCGTTCATCGCCGCCAAGTTCGGCGAGGGCCGCTTCGATCTCGGCAACCCGCTGTCGGGCAGCCTCGAGCTCTGACAAGTCAACACGGCCGAATTGATCGAGGGCAGCCCGCTGCGCGGGAACACCAAGAAGCGACTGATGCGAGTGCTGACCGTGGAGGTCCACGAGCCGTTCACCAAGATCTGACAACGCCGACGCAGTGGCCGGACGCCCGTTGATGTAGCCACGAGAACGTCCCTCGACGGGGATCACCCTGGTGACAACAAACTCTTCGTCGTCGAGCACAAACCGGCCATCGACCGTTGCCTCCGCTGCACCCGGTCGCACGAAGCCAGGATCGGCTCGACCACCCATCAAGAGGTTGATCGCATCGACCAGGAGTGTCTTTCCTGCGCCGGTTTCGCCGGTCAGCGCAATCATTCCCGACGGCAATTCCAAGGTGACCCGATCGATGACCCCGAGGTCGGCGACTACCAGCTCGCTCAACATCAGCGATCCTCGAGTCCGAACTTCTCTTTGAGCACGGTGTGAAAATCGGTTTCTTCATGCACGACGAACTGTGCCCGCTGCTCAGATGCTCGACAGACAATGCTCTCCCCCGGCTCGAGTCGAGTGAGTTGCCGTCCATCGATCGACACGATCGCGGGCCGGTAGCCGTCGATGACGAGCTCGACCTCGGTGGAAGGAGCGAGCACCATTGACCGATCGAAGACCATGTGGGCCGCCACGGGTGTGACGACGAGGGCCTCAAATCCTGGTTCGACGATCGGCCCACCAGCCGACAACGAGTACGCCGTACTTCCCGTTGGTGTAGCGACGATGAGTCCATCAGCGAGGTAGCGAGTGAACCGGTTGCCGCCGATCTTGGCAACGACCGACACCGTGTGACCGGCTTCTGCCCGTTCGACGACGACCTCATTGAGCGCCAAGGCCTGCTCGGATGCTCCGGTTGCGGCCGCGCTCTTCACTGACACGTCGAGCAACATGCGTTCCTCGACAGCCAGCTCGCCCCGGTGCCATTGGCCTAAGGCTTGTTCAAGATCGTCTGGATCGACGCTCGTCAGATAGCCAAGCTGCCCGACATTGACTCCCATGATCGGGACGCCATGGCAGGCAACCAAGTTGGTGGACCGGAGCATCGTTCCGTCTCCGCCGAGGGACATGCAAAGGTCGAGATCTGGGCCAAAGTCATCGTCGTGGACTGCCAAATCTGGTCGACCGAGCAGCTCGGCATCGGCCTTCGGCAGACATCCAGCGACAGCTTGTGCATCGCACCACTCGAGCGCTCGCGCCGCCAGTTCGAGCGCCTCGGGACGGTAGTGATGAAGCACGAGTCCGATCGTGGAGACCGCGGTCACGGGCTCGCCTCCTGGGCGGCGTCGAAACGTTCACTTTCGTGCTGTGGGTCGTGTGAAAAGTGTGCGACGAATTCGATGTTGCCCGCAGATCCAGTCACAGGAGACTCCATGACATCCAGCATGACAGCTCCCACTGACAATGCGACGATTCTGACCTCTTCAATGACCCGTTCCCGGATAGCCGGGTCAGTGATAACGCCTTTACCGCGCGACGCTTCCTCTCGACCCGCCTCGAACTGAGGCTTGATGAGCAAGAGCATCGAGGCACCCGGAACTACCATCGTCACAAGCGCGGGAATCACGAGCTTCAGGGAGATGAATGAGAGATCTCCGACCACCAAATCCACAGGGCCGCCCAGGTCCTCTGGTCGAAGAGTTCGCACGTCAGTTTGTTCGTGAACTTCAACTCGGTTGCTCGATCGAAGGCGCTCATGAAGCTGATGGGTCCCAACATCGACGGCGTACACCCGCTTAGCTCCACGCTGGATCAAGCAGTCGGTGAATCCTCCCGTTGAGGATCCGGCATCGAGCACGCGCATGCCCGACGGATCGATCCCGAAGTGGTCGAGTCCTGCCTCGAGTTTTCCACCGGCTCGGCTGACGTACTTGGGACGGGGGCCCAGAATCTGGAGATCATCTGACGGCAAAACGAGACGAGCCGGCTTGGTGGCGGGGGCACCCCCCACAATCACCGAGCCGGCGTCGATCTCACGTCGTGCTGCTTCTCGACTGGGTGCGAGTCCTCGTCGAACGAGTTCCGCATCAAGTCGTCGCCTGGCCACCATGACCTGCGACGGTACTGGCTGGTCAGGCAGCAGACTTCTTCGCGGTGGCCTTCTTCGCCACAGGCTTCTTGGCGGCTGGCTTCTTCTTGGCCGCTGCCTTCTTCGCTGCAGGCTTGGCAGCCTTCTCAGCTTTGAGAACGCGAGCTTCAAGCGTCTCGAGCTCACGACGGGTTACCGGGGCGAATCCGGCGGCGAACTCGACGGTGCCACGAATGGACTTCTCCACGCGTGACACAACCGGGTCGGCCAAGTCGATGAGCGGCTTGGCCTGCTTCTCGACCAGCGAAAGAACGGGCTCGGTGGCCTTCTCGACGAGCGAGACGGTGCTGTTCATTTGCTGAGCGAATTGGCTGCGGGCGCTCCCGATGGCCTCTTCGACCGAGTCGGTTGCCGCATCGGCGAACTTGTTGATGGTTTCGGAGGTGATCATGCCCATACCCTACAGCAGCTCTCAGTTGCTTGCAATAGTTAGCACTCGAAAGTAGGGGGTTCGAGACGAACGTCACATCCCACACCCCGCCTTCGAAGTCCGCCTCGGGCAGCCGATCGCGCACTGCCGCGGTGAGCGCGGCTGAAGCGATGTCGAACGAAGGCCTCCTAGAATCAGCACGACGCCTTGGAGCCATGATCGACCCGACGGACGCAAAGTTCCGACTCCGAACGGACGACTCAACCCCAAAGGCAACTCATCTCACGGTCTGGGCGAGTGACAAGCCGAGCGGCTGCGAACTGAGCAATTCTGGCCCCGATGCGGTCACGAGAATCTGCTCTTCGAGCTTCACCGATTCAGAGCCTCCAGGAGGGGCGGCCAGAGCTTCAACACACAGCACCATTCCTTCTTGAACTTCGCCGTCATAGCCGCTTTCAGCAAAGTGATCCCGATTCAAGATGAGCGGGTATTCGTTGCACAACCCGATGCCATGAGCGACCGCTGCGTTCGTGACCGAGTGAATTTCCGGCTCGGGAAGATGGGCGGCGTGAGCGATTTCTGCAAACGAAGCTCCGGGAACAAAGAGGTCAACGTTGTGCGCGAGCTGCTCGTGGGCCGCCTCGTACAGCCGTTGCTGGTTCGGAGTTGGACACCTATCACCCGCGACCCAGGTGCGAGAGATATCCACCGAATAGCCACCGACACCGATCAGGTCAGTATCAAACGCCACAAGGTCACCATCGTGAATCATGTTGTCGGAACACTCCTGATACCAGGGATTTGTACGCTTCCCCGCGGTCAGCAGGCGCGTCTCCAACCACTCGCCGCCCCTGGCGATGTTCGCTCGGTGGAGTTCAGACCAGACCTGCTGTTCGGTCAGCCCTGGACGAAGGCCAGCACGCATCTCCCCAATGGCCTCATCGCATGCATCGACCGCCCGCCGCACTGCATCGACCTCGGCTGGAGTCTTGATCATGCGAGCCGAATTCGCGATCCGCTGGCCGTCATGAAGGCGAATATTGGCCGATCTGAGCTCGTCAGCACCGAGCGGGTCGAGACGATCAACCGCGAGGTCTCGGCCATCGAGGAGGCTCGAGATTTCCTCAGCCCAACGCCGGGCGAACTCTGGGGTTCGACTCCCCGTGATGAAGTCATACCAGGACACCGCAGGGCGAATTTGGTCGACCGCTGGATGACCAACCGAGAGGTGTTCGCAGCCCTTGAACTCGAACAAGACCACGTCGCCCACCAACGGCACAAAGACGTATCGACATGCGTTGTGCAGGGAGTACACCTGCATGTTCGAAGTGCCGGTTGCGTAGCGGATATTGATCGGGTCATAGAACAGGCCCCCACCGCAGCCTGAGGCCTCGAGACTGCGCCGGAGTCGACCCAGCCGGCCCAGTTCGAGTTCGTGCGCTGGACTCACAAGATCAGCCCGTCTGTTCCGAGCCGACTGACCTCGGCGGCGACGATGTGGGCCTCGGTCACACGCCCATAGACCCGTCGAGTCCGATCGAGCGGGCCAATGAGCCCTGGCTGGCCCGCATAGGACAAGACCAAGACATGCCGTGGATTGACGCCCTCGACAGTTGACACCCGATGGAGGGAATAACGGCCACAGAACAATTGAAGTTCGCCGTTCTCGCAGTCAGCGACTCGGATCGACGTTCGATCGCTTCCATCCAGCACCGCAGACAATCCTTCGAGATTCTCTCGCCCTGGAGCTCGCAAATCCTTGCTGTATTCGAACAAGCCACCGCCGTCTGGCTTGCGAATCATCAAGGTCACAACAAACTCGTTGGTGTCGTAGTGCCAGGGATACTGACCTTCCGGGGGAAGAATCGTGGCAACGAGACCGGCCAGCGGATCGGCGTATTCGTAGACCTTCGACTGACCGACCGTCGCCGCCACGAACTCTTTGAACACCGGCGACGCATACAGCCGTGCCGCCGCAGAGTACGGGGGAATCATGTCGCGGGTCACGTGGCCCGCGTTCCACCCCATCGTCACCCGGCGCGGATCTCCTGGGTCGAGTTCGGCCTCCAGATCATCCCGTGCGTACACCGTTCCCTCGTGACGACGAATCGCAACGTGCGTCGCAGCCTCAGAAATTTGTGCCGCGATCGATGCCAGAGCCTCA
Source organism: uncultured Acidimicrobiales bacterium (assembly GCA_937930695.1). Taxonomy (GTDB): domain Bacteria; phylum Actinomycetota; class Acidimicrobiia; order Acidimicrobiales; family SZUA-35; genus CALEWY01. The sequence continues at coordinate 26,393 of CALHCB010000183.1, forward strand.
GGACGGAGAAATCCGGGCAACGATGCGGCGCCTGACTCTCCAAGATCACTTCGAACCGCTTCGATCAGTTCCGAACCAGCCTTGCCGCGATCGGAGATCGGATAGCGCTCCAGATCGACCACGTCATCGAGCCACCCCTGTTCGGGATCGGCCAACATCTGTTCGAGACTCACTCTGTGTCCTTCCGGTATCCAACAACGCATCCTGCGTTGCCATTAGGAAGCCACAACCTCAACCATGCGTCCAACGAATCTTTCTTCCCCTAAGACATGAACCGTTTTCATGTACTCTCCAACCATGCGCACGCTTCGGCTCGACCTCCGCCACTACGAGACGATTACCGCCATCGTCGAGTTCGAAACGATGACGGAGGCGGCTCGCCACCTCAATACAACCCAATCGGCGCTGAGTCATCGGCTCGCCGAAGCCGAACGCCGTCTGGGCGTTCCGTTGTTTCTGCGGGGTAAGCAACGTCGGCTGAGCCCGACGAGAGATGGTCTGGCGGTGCACCAAGCAGCAACTCGTGCGCTCGAAGATCTTGCCAGAGTCGAGAACCACTTGGTCGAGGCCAGATCGGCGACAACGACAACACTTCGGGTCGCCGTCGGGAGCTACGACTGTTATCACTGGTTCCCATCGTTTCTGAGCGTTGTTCGGCGCCAGCTCCCGGATCTCGATCTCGAATTAGTCGTCGTCGGGGACACACCGGGGACAGCTCTGGCCGCCCATGCCGTCGACATCGTGATCGTGCCCGGCCACCCCGAGGGGGACCATGAGCTCCGACCGCTCTTCTTGGACGAACTTGTCCTGGTAACGCGCCCGGACCACCATCTCGCCAGCCTCGACGTCGTCGAAGCCTCAGATCTCGGCTCGGAGACCTACCTCACCTACAACGCCAAGCCGACACCCGGTTTCGAATACGACCGATTCATACGACCTGCAGGCACCTACCCGCTTCTGGTCCGCGTCGTTCGCCAAACGAGTGCAATCACCGAACTCGTCGCCGCAGGAGCGGGGGTATCGATCCTCAGCCGATGGGCGCTCGAACCAGCACTGGCCAGCGGCAGGATCTCGGCGTCGTCATGTGGCACCCCGGGGCTTGCGCTTCCGTGGCACGCCGCGACCAGAAAAGGCGACGTGGTCACAGAACAAGTCGTCGACCTCCTCGTCGACCACCTTCACCAAACTCTGAGTCATCCCGTTGCCGAGTAGCCAGAAGACCGAAAACTCAGAACACGAGAACTCAGACTCGCTCGCTCACGAGCGATAGAAGATCGGCGTGCACGGATGCTGGCGTCGGAACGACCGGAAGATCGGACGCCTTCGTCACGCCGCTGAGCACCAGTTCGAAGCTAAATCCCATCGCCACCGCAAAGAGGCCGTCAGTCTCGGGGCGATCGCCGACCATCACACCCTCGGCACCAAATCGTTCGCGCACGAGTGCGGCCATGGGCTCGTGCGGCTTTCCGCACACCAGTGGCTCGACCTCGGTGGCGGCCTTGACTGCACCAACGATCGCTCCGGCCCCAGGAAACAGACCTCGCTCGGTCGGGTAGGTACGGTCGTCGTTGGTCGCGACGAATCGAGCGCCAGCAAGCACCGCTTGCACCGCCCCTCGCAGGCGGTCGTAACTAAGATCCCAGTCCAGCCCCACCACCAGAGCGTCGGGCACCGAGTCGCCATCGTCGAAACGCTCGATGACCGTTGCGCCGCGCTTTCGCACGGCCTCGGTCGTTCCGGGGCCCCCGAGAATCAGCACACGCTCGTCGGGCTGAATCTGTGAGGCACCGGCCATCGCCGAGGACACCACCGCATTGGTCGCGTCGATCCCAAAGGAACCGAGCTTCTCGATCTGCTCCGCCTCGGTTGCAAAGGCGTTGTTCGTCGCAAACACGACTTGGTGGCCCACCGAACGGAGCAGCTTCACCGACTCCGGCGCTCCCGGAATTGGCATCTTGCCCGTCCAGATCACACCGTCAAGATCAAGCACCCATACAGCCATCGAGCCAAGCTAACCCTTGGGTGGGTTGACCCCTCTCAGACGGATGACCCCAAACATGAGAACCGATAGTGTCGCCATGGGCAGGTCGTTCGGATTTCGATCCGGGTGACGGCGGAGTACGTCGAGAAGGGCGACTCCGTGCAATCACACATCGTTTTCACAAATGGGCGAAGCGGCTCCAACTTTTTGGTTGACGCGCTGAATCAGCATCCCCATATCTGCAACTACGGCGAGGTCCTTGGCTCCTACATGCCATCGATGAAGCTTCATCGATGGTTCCGCTATGGAGGATGGAGCGTCGAGTCGTACCTAGATTTCATTTGCACGTCGCGACTGCACTTCGAGCTTGCCCAGCGCTATTCGAGAAGAGCACGATCCAAGAGAGGCGAGCCGGTGCGCGACAAGTCGTGGGCCAATGTGTCGAGCCTCGGATTCAAAGATCTGGGAATCCGATTCTCCGCGCATGAGCTCGACGACTACCTCCTACGTCGGAATCAGCTCGCCGTCATCAACCTGTATCGCGAAAACACGCTCCGTCGAGCAATCTCGTTGTTATCGCTCCACAAAACCGGCCGAGTGCTCAGCCGCACAGGAGATGATGCGCCGCGAGAACGGTTGATTCTCGATGTCGACGAGCTGCTTTCGATGATGGAGATCATGGAGCGTGAGAAGGAACGACAACTGGTTCTCGTCGAGCAACTCCCACCCGACCGGGTGTACAGCCTTTCGTACGAGCAGATGTTCGAGACTCCCGAGTCGATGCGGCGTCATCTGCGAGGAATGTTCGAATTGCTTGACGTTGCCCCGATTCACATCATGACTCGCCACGAACGGATTCTCTCTGTCGATCTGACCGAGACCATTTCGAACTTCTCCGAGGTTGCCAGGGCGGTCTCCGCGACCCGATTCCACGCCCATCTCGATAACTACACGGGCGCGATCGGCCAGGGCGCGACACAAGACCGCGTCCCTGGCCTCGACACCGAGCGAGACAGCGCTGCTATTGATCTGCGCGACTCGACGTGGTCAAAACAGCCGTAGTCGCTCGCTCGAGCAGCTTCCGTTGGGCGGATCGACTTGTCACGACCCGCTGAGCCAAGACGTCTGTTTGGCTCATGAGCGCTCCCCCGGATCGATAAAATCGCCGGCGGACGACTCCAACGACGGCGACTGGACCTCCGGTCGCCAAGGTCGGCACTCGATTCGCCGGACCGATCCACGTCACCGGCACCGCTTCACCCGAGACGCGTTCAGCACTCTGCGTATCGTCGAGCCCCGACGATCCGCACCGAACGTCGAAGGTGAGTCGGACCACCCCGTTCTCGAGATGAACAACCAATGGATCGGCTCTCACCGTGCCGCGCAGCACCGCGAGGTTCATGAATTGTTGTTGTCTTCCTTGCGTTTGAGCGGCCATTGGACGCACTCCCCTTGTTTCGCACTGCTTTGGGGGAAGTCGTTCAATGGTCCGAGGGTTCAGATACCTCGGTGGGTCAACGCAGGTTGCGAGCGCGCTGATGCGCGTCCCCGAATGTCGGATCGAGCTGGCTGACCTCGGCGAACAGCCGACGAGCGCGAGGGAGATCGCCAACACGTTCGTACAGATCGGCAAGCGCGTACCACCGACGAAGGTGATGTGGCTTCGGCTTCTTCGGCGCCTTTGGTGCCTTTTCGAGAAGCCGAATGCCTTCGGTTGCCTTGCCCTGATCGGCAAGCGCTCCCGCATAGACGATTCGGCCTTCTTCGATGAGCTCAGCCGATGGCGACGCATCGCCAAGTTCGAACCACAACTCCTCGACCTTGTCCCAGCGGCGCAGAGCTCGGTAGCAGTCGGCAATGACAGGGTGTTGCTCAACCGAATCAGTGGATGCCGAGAAGCTTTCGAGGTCCTTGATCGCAGGCTTCCACTTTTCGAGTCGATAGGCAGCCAGGCCTCGAAGCTCCAGCACTTCTGGAGTGCCGGGTGCCAATCGATCGATTGAATTCAGCAACTTCTGGGCATCTCCGTAGCGCTCCCGTTCGAAGGCCACCGCAGCCTCCGCAAGGCGGCGTCGCAGTTTGGTATCGGTATCTGACGCCACGCCGACAAACTGAACCCCACCGACATCGATGGTGTCCGCTGAGGATCGCGAACGGCGAGGCCGTTTCTCGTCGTCGTTGTCGACGCGGACAACGACGGGCTTCTCGCGCCGAACTGGTGGCGGTGGAACCCGCTTCTTTCCTGCCATTGGTCGAGCCTAGGGCGCTGCAATGCTCACGCCCCGCGCGTTCGGCCCCTACGGTGGGAGTCAAGTGACCTCCGACGCCAGACCTGCGCCAACTGATCTTCCGATCGAGGCCTGTATCGACGATCTGAGAGCGGCGCTCGGAAACTCGGGAGCTGCGGTACTCCAGGCAGAGCCCGGGGCCGGGAAAACCACGGTTGTGCCGATTCGTCTCATGGATGAGGCGTTTCTCGACGGGGAAAACCACCAGATCCTCATGCTCGAACCCCGGAGGTTGGCAGCGCGGGCGGCGGCCCATCGCATGGCGGCGATGTTTGGCGAGTCCGTTGGGAAGACGGTGGGGTATGTCACCAGAGACGATCGACGTACGTCCGCCGCAACCCGAATTGAGGTCGTGACCGAAGGAATCCTCACCAGACGCCTGCAGAACGACCCAGAGCTGTCTGGCGTCGGGCTCGTGATTTTCGACGAGTTTCATGAGCGGAGCCTGCAAGCCGATCTCGGTCTCGCTCTCACCCTTGATGTGCGGCGGTCGATTCGTCCTGATCTGGCAGTCCTCGTCATGTCTGCCACGCTCGACACCGAAGCCGTAGCGGGGATTCTCGACGATGCACCGGTGATCGAGTCACCAGGACGCACCTTTCCCATCGACATCCGATGGCGACCTCGAGCGGCGAGGCAATGGCTCGAACCTGCGATGAACGATGCCATTCGTCTGGCTCTCGGGGAGCCAGGAGACGTGCTGGCGTTCTTGCCGGGAGCTGCCGCGATCAACAGGACCGCCAAGTTACTTGGCGGAGTGGCATCGCCTGATGGCCAGCCCGTAGATGTACGTCGACTGTTCGGAGCGCTCGCCGCTGCAGAACAAGATGCCGCCATCTCCCCCTCACCGTCCGGTCGCCGGCGTGTTGTGTTGTCGACCGGCATCGCAGAGACGAGTTTGACCGTCGCCGGCGTACGAACAGTCGTCGACGGTGGGCAAGTCCGCGAGCCCCGCTTCGATCCCCGAACTGGCATGACTCGTCTCGTGACGGTTCCCAATTCCCGAGCCTCAGCTGATCAGCGAGCCGGCCGAGCCGGGCGAACAGCTCCCGGGGTCGCGATCCGGCTGTGGTCGAAGATCGAACACGGTGCCCGACCGCCGTTCACCGGGCCCGAAATCAGCAGAGTCGATCTCACCGGATTGTTACTCGAGCTCGGATCCTGGGGTGTCACCGATCCTGAATCCATTCCGTTCCTCGATCAACCACCGTCACCTGCGATCGCCGAAGGACGTGAGCTGCTTCGCCTTCTGGGCGCAATCGACGCACAGCACCGCCTCACTGTCCAAGGACATGCCATGGCCCGGTTGCCCCTGCACCCACGCCTTGCCCGGATGGTCGTCACCGGTAGCGAGATGGGTCTTGGACCACTCGCCTGCGCAATCGCTGCTCTGATCGAAGACCGTGACATTCTGCGGGGCCGCCCGGATGAGGTGCCGGTAGATTTGGCGGTTCGTCTCGACCTGTTGGCCGACCACCGGCGACACCATCCGTCGGCTCACGGGCCAGCGGTGAAGCAGGCGCGGGATCGCGCACGTGATCTGCAACGCAGGGCCGGCGTCAAAGGCGACCTTGATCTTTCAGCGAGCGGCCTAGCGGGAGCCGCCCTGTCGTTGGCGTATCCCGATCGCATTGCGCAACAACGAGCCAGTTCAAACCGAGAAACCGCCACCGGGCGCTATCGACTTCGCACAGGCGGTGGCGCGCAACTCAGCCCATCTGATCCCCTCGCTCAGCAGCCGATGCTCGTCGTTGCCGACCTCGACGGGAAGCGGAACGATGCAAGAATCCGCCTCGCAGCAAGCGTCGACCAAGCCGACATCGAGGTCGCGTTCTCCGACGACATCACCAACTCGGCGATCCTGGTTTGGGACGAGGAGCGCGATGATCTCGTGGCTCGGGTCGAACACGCGCTCGGATCGATTCAGCTCAGCAAAGTTGAACGACGCCCTGATCCGGATGAACGAACGCACCGCGCCCTTCTTCGCCGAGTGGCGGAGACACGACTGGACGTCCTTCGATGGACGAAGAAAACGCGGGCACTCCAAGATCGGCTTCGCTTTCTCCATGACGCTGCCCCGAACGACTGGCCGGACATCTCTGACCAAGCGCTCTTGGGATCCCTGGAGGAGTGGCTGCTCCCCTTTCTTGATCGTGCGACGGGGCGCAAGGACCTCGAGCGAATCGATCTCTCGACGGTTCTGTGGAACCAGATTGGCTATCACCGAGCCGCGGACGTCGAGCGTCTCGCACCAGAGTTCCTCGACGTTCCGAACGGGAGACCTCGACCCGTGGACTATTCCGGAGAGCGGCCCGTCATGCGAGCGCGGGTTCAACAAATGTTCGGCACGACGGTCCATCCGACGGTGTGTGATGGCACAACACTCGTCGTGGTCGAGCTTCTTTCGCCGGCCGATCGTCCGATCCAAATCACCAGCGATTTGCCAGGGTTCTGGGATGGGTCATGGAGCGATGTGCGAAAGGATCTCGCCGGCCGATACCCCAAACACAAGTGGCCACTTCATCCCAACGAATAGCCGGGTACGAGTCCGCTGTCGTCAGTCTCGTCCGAAGAAGTCTGATGGGTGGCGGTACGGCCCACGCCCAGCTCCCCCGGTGAGATCCCATGCGGCTTGGGTTACGTCGACCGGATCGCTCTCTGGTCGCGTCACAATTCGCACGATGGCACCAACGACAAGGCCGAACACGAAGCCAGCGACGTGGGCTACCCATGCGACCTGGCTGTCCGGAGCGGTGAAGAATTGCAGCACAAACCAGCCCGCCAGATACCAGCGAGCGCGGATGTCCAACACGAAAAGGAAGAGCAGGGTGCGAATCGGAGCATCCGGAAACCACGCCAAGTAGGCGCCCATCACTGCCGCGATCGCACCGGACGCTCCCACGACAGGAATGATGGAATCGGGCTGAGCAACTACGTGTCCGACCGTGGCTGCAACACCGCCCACCAGGTAGAACGCCGCATATCCGACGTGTCCGAGCTTGTCCTCGACATTGTTGCCAAAAATCCAAAGGAACCACATGTTGCCGCCGAGATGAAGAATCCCGCCATGGAGAAAGATCGAGGCGATGGCGGCAACCCATACGTTCTTGGAGCCAAATGCGGCCGCATCGTCGTTGTCGAGACAAACGTCATCGTCGGGGCTCGGCGTCTGGGCAGCAGATACTTCTTGTTGGCTGAGGGCATCACCCGTTGAGAGTTCACACGGTATGGCCGCCTGTTCGAGGTGAAACGCGCCCGTCGAGTCGAACTGATTGGGAATGGCAAAGTAGGCGAGGACACAAAGCGCGATCACGGCCCACGTCACGAACGGAGTGATCGAGACAGGGTTCTCGTCGCGCAGTGGGAACATCCCACGAACTTAGCTCTCTTCTTCGCTCACCCGCCGCGCAGCAGTCTTTACAAACCCTTGTCAGTGGCTTGTCCGTTGCCTGTCAATCAAGAACGACGATCCGATCATCCCCAAGTGAACGGAGCGTCACATGACCACATCACCCCCTGAACAAACCCCGGAATCACCGAGTGAAAACGGCCCGATCCGTACGAGCCGACGAAAGCTCCTCGGCTCACTCGGCGCTGGGGCACTCGGCGTCGGTGCCGTGGTGACGGGTGCTCCCGCAATCGCTGACGCCGCTGGACGTCGAGGTCGAGACAACCGAGATGGCCGTCGGGGAACCCGAAACGGCGCTGCCCAGGGAGCGGTCGATGATGGCCCACAGCGCTTCACTCGACTTTTCGACGATCACCCTCCGTTTCAAGAGGCCGACGACGAGCTTCGGATCATGTTGGCTGCGCTCGGTGCGCCGGGCGGCCTGCTCGATGCGAAGGATCCACTCGAGGTGGGGCCAATTCGCCTCATCACTGAGCCGGAGCTCAGCCCGAACAATCGCGACAACCCCACCCATACCGCCGGTGTGACGTTCGTTGGCCAGTTTCTGGACCACGACATCACCAACGATGCTGGATCCCAGCTCGGGCGACCCACCTCACTCCGCAGGAGCACAAACCTGCGCACTGCTCGATTCGATCTCGACAGCGTGTATGGCGGTGGGCCCGAAGAGTCACCAGAGCTCTACTCCGAGTCCGATCCATTCATGTTCCGTATCGAATCCGGAGGTCTGTTCGAAGACCTTCCCCGTGGCGATGACGGCGTCGCCATCATCGGCGATCCTCGCAACGACGAGAACATGATCATTTCGGGCATTCACGTCTCGTTCCTGAAGTTTCACAACGCCGTTCTCGAACGAGAGCGTGCCGGTGGGCTGAGTGGCAACCAGGCGTTCGCCGCAGCACAGCGAGTCGTGCGTTGGCACTATCAGTGGTTGATCGTGCACGAGATCTTGCCGCAGTTCGTCGGGCAAACCATGGTCGACGACGTTCTGTCCAACGGACCGCGCTTCTATACAGACAACCAGGCTCGTATCCCCGTGGAGTTCCAGACCTCTGCGTATCGATTCGGACACTCGATGATCCGCCCCTCGTATCGAGCAAACCTGGCCGGTGACAACGGCGACCCGTTCTTCGCGCTGGTATTCGATCCCACCCAGTCCGGGTCCCAGGATCCAGAAGATCTCGCTGGTGGGCGACGGGCACCTCGACGCTTCATCGGTTGGCAGACGTTCTTCGACTTCGACGATGGCGAGGTCAAGCCGAACAAGCGCATCGACACAAGTCTCTCGAGCCCGCTGTTTCAGCTACCCATGGGCACGATCTCTACGGTTCGGGGCGAGGAAATCGGCCCAACATCACTCGCCACCCGCAACCTCTTGCGCCACATCACATGGGGAATCCCGTCGGGGCAGCAAGTGGCCCAAACAATGGGAGTCGATCGACTGTCAGCCGCAGATCTCTCAGACGTCGGGACCGTGGCACCGCCGCTGCAAGCAGCAACACCACTCTGGCTCTACATCTTGCGAGAAGCTGATGTGATGAACGACGGACTTCATCTCGGACCTGTCGGTGGACGAATCGTGGCAGAGGTCTTCCTTGGCATCCTTCGGCTCGACCCGGCCTCATACTTGAATGCCGGCGGAGACGGCTGGAGCCCCACATTGCCCTCTCGTGGAGATTCTGGCGAGTTCGGCATGGTCGATCTGCTGACGATCGCTGGGGTCGATCCACAGTCCCGCGGACAATGAGCCCGCCCGAAGGACAAGATGAAGTGTCAGTTGAAGTTCGATCGACCGGGGCTCGAGTTGCGGCCCGGCCCTGGATCGGAGCTCACGGTGGGCAGTGCTCCAACGCACTCCGCTGCCGCAGCGTCAGAACCGGTCGGTTCCCAACATGCGCTGGTCTGCGACATCTGAGCTGTCAGCCCCGTCAGAGCGATCGAGTCTCCAAAATTGACCAGCGGTCCCGCTCCGAGTTCAACCTCCCAGGCTGGGTCCCAAAGGGACCACGCGACGATCGGCGGACGGTCGCCAATCTCGTTGTCTGCGTTCTGTAGCAGGACGTCTCCCCAAGACATATAGGCCACAACTCGACCGTTCTGGTCGAAAAGCCACAGATCATCTGATTGCCGCAACGGCTGGTTCGTCCCATTGCCATAGATCTCGACTGCGGCATGCATCGGATCAACCTGAGAACCAGGCCAGAACACAACTCGCTGGCCAGGATCGAGGCCACTCGGGTTGTTCGGAATCGGCACAATGTTGACGCTCGCAGCATCGGGGGGATCGACACCCCATGCGTAATCGGCAATGACCCATCCCGACACATCGATCGGCTGATCATGGATGTTCAAGATCTCAACGAACTCGTTGGTTGTCGTCCACTCCACCTCGCTGAAGATCACCTGGTCATGCCACTCAGAGAGACCAAACCGAGTGTCGGTCGTAATGACGACCGTTGTATCAGAAAACGCTCCTCCGGAATCGGTCAGGCGTAGCTCAAGTGCGGTCGACTGTCCGGCGACGTCGTGATCAACGTCGTCAGAGTCGGCAATTGTGACAACGACCATAGAACTAGCAGCGTCGACGCTTGCGGCAAACGCGGGGATCTGATCACCGTCAAGATCCGGGTTCGTGGCGGGGTCGATCGAAACGGAGAAGGGGTCACCATCCGGATTCACGACCGAGATCGTCCCGACTTCGGTACCGCTCGGGGCTGTCTCGCTCACGTTCCACGCTTGATTTGCGGCTTGAGGAGGATCGTTTGCCCCTACGACGAGCATCACATGGTCGGTCGTCCTGGTGGTGGCGCCGTCTGATGCCGTCACCGACAAGCTGTACCAAGGGTTCGTGTCGTGATCGAGCGACGCCGGCTGCACCAAGATGATCTCACCCGAAGGTTCGATGGCAAAGGGAGTTCCCGGCGACATCGTGTAGATGAGCGGGCTTGGTCCATCGACATCAACTGCTTCGATGACATCTCCCGTGGGCCCTGCCAGCGCATCCTCGTCAATCGAGAACGTGGCGATGTCCATCGTTGGAGGGTCGTTGACGGGTGTAATGACAACAGCGATCTGACCAGCACCACGGATGCCGCTGCCATCCACTGCGCTATAGCTGATCGAGTCCATCGTCGTTTCAGACCCATCATGACGATACGAGAGACGGCTCGGGCCGAGTACCGAAACAGTTCCGTGTGCTCCGTCATTGATAACCGCTTCGACACTCAGCGTTTCGCTCTCGAGACCAAGATGGGCGTCGCCGACATCGATCGTGGCGGTTCCGCCCTCAGCAACGGTCATCGTCACGAGCCCGTCGGTTGCTGGCTCGTCCCTCCCCACGACGCGGACCTCATGCTCGACCGTTGTTGTGGCTTCTCCATCCCCAACGACGACGGGGACGACGAACCTCTCGACCCTCGACATATCGAGCTCCTCCGATGTCCGCAACGACAGCTCTCCCGTTGCGCGCTCAATTTCAAACGGATGGTCACTACTCAACACGGCAAACTGCAGCTCGAGCGGCCCGTCAGAATCTTCGGCGACCACATACAGACCGAGCGGACCGGGGCTGACGTCTTGCGCGATGGCAAAGGACTGACTCGCCATCACCGGCGGCATATTCGAGACTGGGTCTTCTCCGGGCTCCCTCGAAGACCTCGCTGTCACGCTTACTTCCCCTATCTCTGGTTCTGATCTCTCCATCTCGGGTGATGTCGCATCGGGCGGCGTAGTTGGTACTACCTCTGCACTGTCCGATTCTCGCGAACCAGGATCCGTCGCTGGTTCGCTGAACGCTACGAGCTCTGGTGCCGCACTTTCGTCACCAAGCTGATCTGCCCCGATCGCACCGACCACCGTGGCGATTGCGACAAAACCTGTCGCAACAGGCTGAGCCACCGTCCCGATCGGGATCTGGTTCATAGCTGGCAAGCTGGCAAACCATGCCACCGGACCTCCAACGCGACGTAGATCACCGAGTCCCAGCGATAAGAAGGCCCGAGCCACGGCCGGATCGAATTGACTGCCCGCATTGGCTGCGATCTCCCGACGAGCCACCTCGGCAGACAACGGTCTCTTGTAGGAGCGAGCGCTCGTCATCACGTCATAGGCATCCGCCACCGCAACAATCCGGCCGGCCAGCGGGATCTCGCTTCGTTTCAGACCGAGCGGATAGCCGCTTCCATCCCACTTTTCATGATGACCATCCGCAGCATGTCGCCATTCACCTAGCCAATCTGCGACGGGGGCAAGATAGCGGGCGGCCTTCGCTGGGTGCTGCTTCAGAATCTGCCACTCCGCTGCATCCGGCGACCCCTTCTTGTTCAAGATGCCCGCTGGTACATCAAGCTTTCCCATGTCGTGCAGCAGCGCAGACCAACGCAGCTTGTTGAGTGCTGTTCCACTGATTCCCATCTCTACGGCAATGAGTTCGGTGTAGCCGCGGACACGTTCGGCGTGTCCTCGCGTCAATCGGTCATGGCGCGACAACATCCCAATGAGCTCCAGCAATTGCACGGACACTGAGTCGGTGTCGTTCAACGGCGACGATCCGCTTTTCAATTCGTCGATCCGCCGCTTCTCTGCTGCGATCGACCCTGACCGCAACGCGACGCCAAATCGGCTCGGAGTCTGATCTGGGAACACGAGTGAAAGCCGAAGCAGCATCGGCAACGGTCCGAGCCGTCGCAGGAGCAGATCCAAGGTGCGAACGACGGCGGTCGCCGCAAGCAGGAGACCGAGCCACCAGAACCAACGGTTCACCCCCAACCGATCAGGAGGAACTGTACGTGACGCCCACAAGCCGAAACTCAAGGACGCCGCGATCGGCACTACGAAGATCCCCAAGCGAACAACGCTCGCCAACGCTGGGTTCGCTACCCAACCTCGGGCAAGGTCGGTTGAGCCCGTCTTGGTAGGTCCATCTTCCACATCGCTAACATCGTCAACCGAGAGTCCAGACTTGATTGTCCAACCATGGGCAATCAGGCCCCGATTTTCCTCGTACGTGCGGACGACCTCGGACGAATGTTGTCCCCAACGGGATGGCAGATGGTTCGAGGCGCTAAACACCTCGAGGGGCCAAACACCTGGAGCGACAGAAAACGGTCCGAAAACGACGAAAGCCCCATCCATTGCCAAAGGCAATATCAGGGGCTTCGGAGTCAGCTACTTGCATAGCGACTAAGGAATCCGGCAACGACCTACTCTCCCAGGGCGTCTCCACCCAAGTACCATCGGCGCTGGAGGGCTTAACTTCCGTGTTCGGGATGGGAACGGGTGTGACCCCTCCGCAATCGTCACCGAAACCATTTATGGTTCCAGCTGGCTATCCACTTGTGGAATAGCCGGTGATCACAAAGATCATATGTGGATCCAAAGAACTACTGTTCTTAAGAACTGTACAGCGAGTACGAGCTAGCAATAACACAAGCCCTCGGCCGATTAGTACCGGTCAGCTAAACACATTGCTGTGCTTACACGTCCGGCCTATCAACGTGGTGACATACCACGGGCCTTACCCGGTTAACCCGGTGGGTAATCTCATCTTGGAACGGGTTTCCCACTTAGATGCTTTCAGCGGTTATCCCTTCCGCAGGTCGC
>CALHCB010000184.1 GCA_937930695.1 uncultured Acidimicrobiales bacterium
GGTCGCTGATCCTGCAGGACGCCAGATCTTCTTTGGCGTGCGCGAGCACGCGATGGGCTCGGCGCTGGTTGGCATGGCGCTGCATGGGGGGACGATTCCCCTCGGTGGGACCTTCCTCGTCTTCAGCGACTACATGCGGCCCGCTGTTCGGCTTGCAGCACTGTCCGGAGCCAAGTGTGTGTTTGTTTGGAGTCACGACTCGGTCGGAGTTGGAGAGGATGGGCCGACTCACCAGCCGGTCGAACACATCATGAGTCTGCGAGCAATCCCAGGTCTGCGTGTTATTCGCCCTGGCGACGCAACCGAGACCGCCGGAGCATGGCGCCTAGCGATCGAGGCCGAAGGGCCGACCGCTCTCATTCTGAGTCGACAGAACCTCCCCGTTCTGGAAACAACCGATGCCGAAGCGGTGCTGAAGGGGGCGTACGTCGTTTCCGACGTGGCCGATCCCGACGTCGCTCTCATCGGAACGGGCAGCGAGCTCAGCTTGTGCCTGGACAGTGCAAAGAAGCTCGCCGAAGAAGGTGTCTTGGCTCGCGTCGTTTCGATGCCGTGCTGGGAAGCCTTCGAGGAACTGTCATTGGAAGAGCAGGACAACGTTCTGCCGCCCGAGTTGCCAACGGTTTCGGTCGAGGCCGGCATCACACTTGGCTGGGACCGCTACGCGGACCTGCCCGTTGGTATCGATCGCTTCGGGGCGAGTGCTCCGGGCGCACGAGTTCTCGAAGAGCTCGGCATAAGCGTCGACAACGTCGTGAGCGCAGTAAATGAAATTCTGGCCGTCGTCGACGGTTGAACAACCTGTCGTGACACCTTGTTCACGACCACACGCACACTCAAACCAGGAGAACTTTCGTGGGACGACTGCACGACCTCTATGACAGCGAGGGCCAAAGCCCTTGGCTCGACAACCTTCGTCGCGGATGGATGGCGAGCGGCGAGCTACAGGCTTGGCTCGACAAGGGAGTTCGCGGTCTTACCTCGAACCCTTCGATCTTCGCCAGCGCCATGATGACGACCGACGACTACGACGCCGAACTCGAGACCCTGGCGCGAGCCGGAACAAGCATCGAAGATGCATATTGGGAACTCGTGGTCGGCGACATCCGCCAGGCGTTGGCGCTGCTGACGCCGGTTCATGAATCCTCAGGCGGCGAGGACGGCTACGTTTCAGTTGAGGTCTCCCCAGAGCTGGCGCACGATGAGGCTGCGACGGTTGTTGCCGCTCGTGAACTCGATGATCGCATCGAGGCGCCGAATCTCTACATCAAGGTGCCCGCAACTGCTGAGGGTGTTCCCGCAATCCGCACGTTGGTTGGTGAGGGTCGCTCGATCAACGTCACGTTGATTTTCAGCCTCAACCGATACCGCGATGTGATGGAAGCGTACATCGCGGGCCTCGAAGCCCAGGTTGCCGCCGGAAGCGACGACACCGATCTTTCCTCGATCTCCTCGGTTGCGTCCTTCTTCATCAGCCGAGTCGATGTCGAGGTCGATCGCCGGCTCGACGAGATCGGCACAGACGAAGCGCTCGCTCTTCGAGGCAAGGCCGCCGTGGCCCAGGGGCAACTTGCATACGAGGCGTTTCTCGAAGTCTTCTCCGGCCCACGATGGGATGCACTGGCCGCAAAGGGCGCTCGCTACCAACGTCCACTCTGGGCCTCAACGTCCACGAAGAATCCTGCCTATCCCGACACGCTGTATGTCGACACACTGATCGGCCCGAACACCGTCAACACGCTTCCCGACAAGACGCTCCTTGCGTTCGAGGAGCGGGGAACCGTGGCTCGCACTGTCGACGTTGGCTTCGCCGAAGCACACGACGTGATCGATCGCCTCAACGAGCTCGGCATTGATCTCGAAGAGGTCGCGATCAAGTTGGAGTCAGAGGGCGTCGCGAGTTTCGCCAAGGCATTCGTCGACGTGCTCGAAACCCTCACGACGCGGGCATCGGAATTCACTTCCTAGCAACGATCGTGGGAGCCTCCTTTGATGGAGCTCTATGAGGCGATGACCCACACCCCGTCTTGTCGGTATTTCACCGACGAGGCGGTCCCGAAAGCTGTTCTTCATCGAGTGTTTGATCACGCTCGGTTCGCATCGAGCGGTGGAAATCGACAGGGATGGCGATTCCTCGTGGTGACCGACCCTGAGCTTCGTCGAGCGGTGGCCGACTTGCACCGCAAACAGTGGGATCCGTACTTCCTTCATGCACTTGAAGGCACGGTTGGCTTCCAGGGCGATGGGTCCGGAGCAAAGATGGAGCACGGCACGGCGTACGCCGAAAAGCGCCTCCGCCGGACCGACGACTTTGCGCAGGTGCTCCATGAGGTTCCGGTGCTCGTCGTCGCCTATGTCGAACTCGCAACGCTGGCCGTGACCGATCAGCACCTCGATCGCTTGAGCGTGGTCGGTGGCGGATCGCTGTACACGATGGTGCAGAACGTCATGCTCGGCTGCACCGCTGAAGGATTGGGCACGGCCCTGACGACGCTGCTTGCTGCCGAACAGCCAGATGTCGATGCGCTTTTCGATGTCCCCGACGGCTTTGCGCTCGGTGCGTTGCTCGCGATCGGTTGGCCTGTTCCTGGAAAGCAATACACCAAGCTGACGAGGAAGCCAGTTGAAGAAGTGGTGTTCATGAATGCGTGGGGTCAGGGTCTCACGACCTGAGGCCCAGTCGTTCTACCATCGCCCCCGTGAGAGGGATCAGTGTCGTATTCACTCGGACTTGACCTGGGAACCACGGCGTCCGCCGTGGCGATCAATCGAGCTGGCGACGTGTCGATGTTTTTGCGCGGCCACCAAGACCTCGTGATCCCATCGGTGGTCCATCTGAGTCGTGACGGTGACTTCCGCATCGGCGAAGCGGCAGTTCGCCGAGCCACCGATGACCCAGCCGGCATTGCCCGTGAGTTCAAGCGTCGCTTCGGGGATCCACAACCCCTCATCCTCAACGGCTCACCAGTCGCAGCCAATGACCTGATGTTGAGACTGGCCACCCATCTTGTCGAGACGGTTGCTGCCGACCTCGGTGAGTCGCCACAACAGATCGTGGTGTCGCACCCTGCCAATTGGGGCGACTACAAAGTTGCGCTGCTTGCCGACACTCTGGCGAATTCGTCGCTGCCCCCGCATCGTCTCATCACCGAACCGGAAGCAGCGGCGATTCACGACGCCAGTCAGCTCCGCATCGAACCAGGCACGACGATCGCGGTCTACGACCTCGGAGGCGGGACCTTTGATGTTGCCTTGCTCCGCAAGCTTGATGCCGGCTGGGAGATCGTTGGGCGACCGAGTGGCATCGAACGGCTGGGCGGCATCGATTTCGACACCGCGGTTCTGCACCATGTCGTTTCGACGCTGGGAATCGATCTGTCGACCTTCGACGCCGACGACGCTGCAGCGCGAACCGCGATGATTCGGCTGCGAGAGGAGTGTCAGTCGGCAAAGCACGCGCTCTCGGCAGACACTTCGACCGCCATCCCCGTTCTCCTCCCAGGTGTGAGTGACTCGGTGCGAATGACTCGCGGTGAACTCGAGCAGCTGATCGCTCCAACGCTGGCCCGCACCTTTGAAGTCTTCGACGCAATGGTTGAAGCGTCGCCGATCTCGATGGCTGACATCGATCGGGTGTTGCTCGTCGGCGGTTCGAGCCGAATTCCGCTTGTCGCACAACGAGTCGCCATGCACACGCATCGACCGATTGCGACCGATCGGCATCCAAAGCATGCGATCGCGCTCGGAGCAGCGGCCAGCCTCGCGGGGCCAACAACCCGGTGGACCGAGCCCCTCAAGGTCATCGACGAACCGGAACTCCCACCCGCTCCCCCAATGCCGTCGCCGGACCTTGCGACGCCCACGGACGCGACGTCGAGCAAGAGTGCGAATGCAGCTCAGGCCGCTCCTGAATCCGATCGCGTCACGATTGCGGACATGTATCAACTGCCCCACATCTCCGACGGACCGTTGCCGGACTTCTTGGCCCGGCGAGCCGACACTGCTCCTCCCGTAGAGCCAGGACTCCCATCATCTTCGTCACCAGGGGGGCCGAAGGTCTCGCCACCGATGCCTACGTCACCATCAGCGGCGCCTCCGCCGCTTGTCACACCGCCTTCGCCTGCGGCTCCTCCCCCTCGACTCGTGGAGCATGCTTCTCAAAGCCAGCCTTCGAATCCCACCCGAGTTCTTGCCCAATCTGCCCCGACTCGTTCGGAATCGGCACCGGTTTCGGAGGAACGCGTGCAGACACGGCGCGGCGCCGGCTGGTTCTGGGGCGCCGTCTTTGTGATCGCCGCGTTTGCCGGCGCGATCACATACGTTGCGCTGCGGCCGGCCAGCGAATCAGTGGAGAGCGAGACAGCTGCAACGGCAGCGGACGACATCGACGGCGTTGAATCGCAAGCGGGTACGTCAGAGGGCGGGGACCTAGAAGCTGGGCAGGGCGAGGGTGCTTCCGTGGGCGACGGCGAGTCAGAATCTCAAGAGTTCGCAACGTCATGTGATGCGAGCAGCCTTCCCGACCCAAGTGTGGTGTACCGCGTCAGCGATGTACCGGACAACGACGAGGAGCAGGGATTGAACGGTCGCAACGTGCCGAGCTTGACCGAGGTCAATGGTGTGGCATCCGAACCGTTGACGGTTTTTCCCGAATTTTCCGAACTTGACCTGACCTATCAGCACTGTGAACTGGATGCCAGAGGTCGCGCGTGGTGGGGCGTCAACTTCGGTGGCGGCGTCGTCTGGGCGTCGACTCGGTTCATCGAACCTCTTCCGTAAGGGCGGTCCCCTTTCGCTCTGGTCCGAGCTCTGGCTCGTTGGGTAAGTTGCAAATATAAACCGACCCATCTATTGTTTGCCTCGTCATGGCAAGCGAATGCTCTATTGCAGCAACCCTCTCGGTCATCAGTGACCGATGGACGATGCTTATCTTGCGTGACGTGTTCCGTGGCGTTCATCGTTTTTCTGAGCTTCAGAGCGAGCTCGGTATCGCCAAGAACCTGTTGTCGGATCGGCTGGGAAAGCTGGTCGGCCACGAGGTGCTTGAAAAGGTTCCCTACCAAGAACGCCCGATCCGGTATGAGTACCGGCTCACCGCAAAAGGGGCTGACCTGTCAGCTTCCCTGATCGCCCTCATGGGATGGGGCGATCGCTGGTACGCCGATGGCGGACCTCCAACCGTCCTTGTGCACGAAGCGTGTGGTTCTGCGCTTGACCAGCAGGTTCGATGTCCTACCTGTGATGTCGGCGTGACGCCGGGACAAATTCGCAGTCGAGCCGGATCCGGCTTGGCTGAATCAGAGAAATGAGCACTGACGTGACCACCCCCACCGTCTCGAAGATGGCAGCAGAGCTGATGGCTCTTCCGACCTCCGAGCTGTTAGAGCGAGCAGCCGCGAAACGCGACGCATTGTTCGGCAATCGAGTGACCTACTCCCCCAAGGTCTTCATTCCTCTGACGATGTTGTGTCGAGATCAGTGTGGCTACTGCACTTTTGCGCAACCGCCTGCGCGGCTGGAGAATCCGTACCTCTCCGCCACCGAGGTTCGCAAGATCGCTCGCAAGGGCGCCCGCGCCGGCTGTCATGAGGCGCTGTTCACCCTCGGTGAGCGCCCGGAGTTGCGGTATCCGGCTGCCCAGGAGTGGCTGACGGAGAATGGCTATGCCTCGACCGTCGACTACCTCGCCGCCATGTGCAAAATCGTTGCCGAGGAGACCGGTCTGCTCCCCCACGCCAACGCTGGAGCCCTGCACGAAGACGAGCTCGCACTTCTTCGAACGGTTTCTCCAAGTCAGGGCATGATGATCGAGACGTTGCGCGACGATCTCGACTGTCATCGCAATGCTCCGGACAAGGATCCTGCCCGCCGGCTGGCGACGCTCGATCACGCCGGTCGCCTTGGTATCCCGTTCACGACAGGAATTCTTGTCGGGATTGGTGAGGACGAAATCGATCGAGTGGAGGCGCTCGAAGCAATCGGCGCTAGCCATCTCCTTCATGGTCATGTGCAAGAGGTGATCGTGCAGAACTTCCTGCCGAAGGAAGGCACCTCGATGTGGAAGCACGAGTCGTGTCCACCTGATGACTACATGCGTGCCATCGCACTTGCTCGGCTGCTCCTTCCCGACACCGTGCATCTGCAAGCGCCACCGAACCTGAGCGATGACTTCGGCGGCCTTCTCGATGCCGGCATCGATGATTGGGGCGGCGTCTCACCCATTACCGCCGACCACGTGAACCCCGAACGCCCATGGCCTGCTCTCGATCGCCTCCGCGACGTCAGCGAAGCTCGTGGCTTCACGCTCGCACCGCGATTGACGATCTACCCGGAGTACGCGCAAGAGCCTCAGACGTGGCTCGATGAAGCGATGCGCTTCCCGGTGATGGACCGATCAGATTCTTCGAGTCTTGGTCGTGACGATCCAGGCGCGATGTTCCCGGAGAAGGCCGAGTTCGTAAAACAGGGTGATTCGGGTGCAGACGTTGTGCTCATCGGTGATCGTTCGACGCAGTGGTACTCCGGCGCTGCGGTCAACCCTGTTGATCTTCTCGAGGGTCCACTGGCCACGTCAGGTCCGGTTCACGATGTCATCGAGGGCGTCCGTTCCGGTGAAGAGGCGGGGTTTGACGAGATCGTCACCCTGCTCGAAGCTCGCGGTCCTGAGGTTCGAGCGGTTGCAAAGCTCGCAGATGATCTCCGAAAAGAGATCGTCGGTGACGACGTGACCTATGTCGTCAATCGCAACATCAACTACACGAACGTCTGCACGTTCAAGTGCCGATTCTGTGGGTTCTCCAAGGGACCATTGAGTTTGAACCTTCGGGGCAAGCCCTACTTGCTCACGCTCGAAGAGATGCAAGAGCGAGTGATCGAAGCCAGCGAGAAGGGTGCGACCGAGGTCTGCCTTCAGGGTGGCATTCATCCAGACTTCGACGGCGACTACTACATCGATGTCGCCCAAGCGGTGAAAGAGGCGGCGCCAGACATCCATATCCATGGGTTTACGGCTCTCGAGGTCACCGAAGGGGCCAAGCGCCTTGACGAACCACTCGACAGCTATCTCCGTCGTGCCATGGCAGCCGGGCTCAAGTCACTCCCAGGAACCGCAGCGGAGATTCTCGACGATGAGATCCGCGAGATCCTCTGTCCCGACAAGATCTCGACCGAGG
>CALHCB010000185.1 GCA_937930695.1 uncultured Acidimicrobiales bacterium
CCTCCTCGATGAGGGCGAAATGGCGGACCTTCGTCAACTTCGTCTCGACATCACCGATCGCGAGGGTGTTGCGCATGCAGTTGGCGATGGTGGCTTCACGAATCTGATCCACCTTGCAGCGTTGCAGGTGCCCTTTTGTAAAGCCGATCCCATCCAGGGAGCACTCGTCAACGTCGTTGGAACGGCGAATCTGATGGAGTCGTTCCATGCGAGCGCAAGCTTGCGGGGCCCCTTCGTCTACGCCAGTTCGATCGCCGCGTATGCACCGCTCGATGCGGGAGATGCGGCGCCAGAAGGGAGACCGAGAACGCTCTACGGCGTCTACAAGGTCGCCAACGAGCATGCGGCGGCCGTATATGCGGATGATCATGGTCTGGCGAGCATTGGCCTGCGCCCGCACGTTGTGTATGGCGTTGGGCGAGACCAAGGCATGACGTCCAGCCCAACTGTCGCGATGTTGCGGGCGGCTGCCGGCGAGGGGACCGCCATCTCGTACTCAGGTGGAAGTCAGATGCAGTTCGCCCCCGACGTCGCCCGCGTCTTCATCGCCTCCGCTCGTTCCGAGGTGCCCGGCGCCCATGTCTTCAACGTCGGTGGTCCTTCATCAGACATGATCGAGGTCGTGGCGGCAATCGACCGAGCCGTCCCAGCATTGGCTGGTCGAGTGACCATCGCAGGTGACCCACTTCCATTTCCCCCCGATGCGAGTGATCTTGGGCTGTCCGCAGCCATCGGAGAGGTGAGCTTCACGGCCCTGGATGATGGCGTTGCCCGAACGATCCATGACTTCGAGCGGTTGTTGGCAGACGGTCAGCTCTCGCTTTGAACCGCACTGCCGTGCTTTGGGTCGCGTCCCTCTAACCGTGCGTCGTCCCGATTCGGGTGTCGACTGCCATCAGGGGGAGGGCTGAGCCGGTCCGTGCGGCGAGCCTGATGCAGGCGTCGGTGAATTTGATGGTGTGATCGTCGAGCGACGCGGCCGCCACTACTGCGAGGCGATCAGGGTCTCGCTGTTCGTCATCAATTGCCGGTGCTGCTTGCCCAAGGTCGAAGGTGGCAAGGGCGCAGAGCGAAAACACCGCGACGGCCGCTTCCAGCTGGCGGGCACCCGAAGGATCGAGCAGTGGGAGGAGTTCTCGAGCCATCGTTGGGACCGTTACTCCGTGGATGAACATGAACGCCGACTCATCCGGCCCAGCCAGAAAGCGATCGATCGCGAGCATGGCGAGATCATCGAATCTGCCTGCGATGTCGGTCGCTGGTCGCAGTGACTCGATGGCTGCACGCACGCGCGGGTCAGTTGCTGCCCGGAGAATGGGCACGGTGAGCATCCCGAATCGATCGTCCAGCGGAATTCGGGGAATCGAGCGAACGACGGCCTCGAGCTCGAGCGAACCGGTCAGTTCCGTTGGACTCGGAGCGCCGGTGCCGGTCTCCCAATAGGCGACAGCAGCCGAGATATCGTTCCTTCGTGCATCGGTAGGTTTGCGGCGCACTGCCCGTATGGAGTGGGCGAGGCGCAAGAGGCCATGTCCAGCGAGCGCCGCCACGTTGGGGGCGAGGCGATTCGCCGCCGCGGCTGCGACCGGTTCCCAGTCGGTGACAACTCGACCGTCAGGTTCAGTCTCGGTCAGCCGAGGGAAGTAGTCGGCTTCGAACTGAGGAATCAACGCAGCCTGGCCCATGTGTTCGAGCGCTTCGATGGCCATAGGTCCGTGATTGGCGAACCCAGGTCCGTAGGACGCTGCGGTGTGAGCGAATCGTTGGAGCGAGCGGTCAAAGAGATCTGTGCCAGTCGGGTGTGGTGCCGAGGTCGTCTCGGGAGGAGTAGTCGAACTTGCCATGAGGTAGTTCTAATACTTCAAGTAATGTTGAAGTCAAGGGTTGGTGGCGAGTTTCGCCTCCAGCGTGGCGAGAGCGTCACCGATGTCTCCCTGGTGGTACACGCGCTCGGTCGGCTCGATGTTCCGACAAAACCGGTCATAGACCCATGCCAATCGAAGTCGGGCGACATCCTCCGCGAGCGCCCAGGCTCGGACGGGATCGCTTCCGGGAATGGCGTTCGCCCAGATATCGAGCCAGCGGCGCACGACGGTGAGCGACATTGACTGGTGAGCCGCGAGATCTAGGATCGGATTGCCGATGAAACTGTCTCCCCAATCGAACCAGACCGGGGGAGTGGTCCCTCGTCGACAGTTGCCGGCATGAGCATCGCCATGAACCAGTGTGTCTGGGATGCCACACCCATCGAGTTGTGCGAGCCGATCTGGAAGTTGGTCGACGAAGCGACGCAGGGGTGCACTGTTTGGTGCCTGCCGGTTGACCAGGTCGGCCAGCGCTGCGGCCAACCGCCCTGATCGGTGATCGGGGACTCCCGCCGCGACGAGATGGTCGACGTCGTCTGTCAGGGCTGCCTGGATCCCGACGAGCTCTTCGATCATTGTCATGCGTTCAGGTTCGGTGCCCTCGTAACCGTCCTCACCGGGCATCTCTGCAAGTAGAAGACGGTGACCCTCGGCCGCGATCAGGCGTGGTCCGGCTCCAACGGGGAGGCGTTCCAAGACCGCCGACTCGTGAGCGAAGAAGGACGGCACGCACTTGAGCCACACGGTCCCCGACGTCGTGGGAATCGACCAGATCGCGGAGAGATTCCAGCTCCGATGCTGGGTGGCTGAGCCGGTCACCTCGACGTGTTCTGCAACCCACTCCAGATCGGCGGTCGGCCCACCCGGATTGGCCCACGAGTGCCTCAGCGGATGAGGAACGACGGAGAAGTCGGTGGGCTGCAGGGAGAGGCGTACTGGTCCGTCGTGTTCGGTGAGATAGGTAACCTCGCCACCACCTCGTGGCGACTGTCCATCCGGGGTCCCATCAACAAGGCGAAGGACTCTCGAGCCTGGGATCAGTTCAGCAATGGGTTCGGTTTCCTGCCACCAAGGAAGCGCACATGGCAAGGGTTCGGTGATGCCGCGAACCTCACCGCTGCTTGTGATGACGATCAGTCGAACTACCCGGTGCCGGTCCACGGCCCGAGTCTCTCAGAGCTCTGTTGTCCAAGCGTCAGACTTCTTCGAGCACAACGAGAACTTGACCGTTGTCGACCTGGTCACCAACCTCGCAGCGAACCTCGGTAACCACCGAAGGGCCAGGGGCCGCAATGGTGTGTTCCATCTTCATCGCTTCCATGACGACAAGCGTCTGACCAGACTCGACGGTGTCGCCGACCGCGACCGACACAACTCGAATGGCGCCCGGCATCGGAGCGATTTGCCCGCCTGCAACTCCTTCGGAACCGACCTCGGGAAAACGCGGCTCCTCGACGAACTCGATCGACCCTGAAGGGCCCTGGACGAACCAGTTGGCGCCCGATCGAACGATCGAGAACGACGAACGCATGCCATCGACTTCGGCCACGAGACGGTCGTTTGTGTGCTCGATCACGTGAGAACGCATGGGTTCACCATCGCCGACCCAGACGTCAAAGTCGCCCCCGCGAACCGGTCGATAGGAAACCTCAAGGGATTCGCCAGCGAGCGTGAAGCGCACGGTCTGTGGTGGCATCGAAGAGTTTCGATACCCCGAGGACATGAAACGCAGCTGCGACGCTCGCTCCCGGTTGTGGGCCTGGAGGCAGAGCACGGCGGCCGCCAGACCTTCGTCGCGTTGCTCGGCAGTCGGAGCGAATCGAGCGGACGGAGCGACCTTTGTGATGAAGTCGGTTCTGGTCTCTCCGGCCAAGAACTCTTCGGTTCGTAGTGTCGCAACGAGAAAGTCTCGATTGGTGGTGATGCCGGCGATCACCATGCGCTCCAGAACGAGAGCCAACCGTTGCGCGGCCTCGGTCCGGGTCGGGGCGTGAACAACGACTTTGGCCAGCATCGGGTCGAATTCGACGCTGACCTCCGATCCGCTCTCGACACCCGAATCAACGCGAGCAGTTGGTTCGGTCGGCGACTCCCACGCAATGATCTCGCCTATGGCAGGAAGGAAGTCGTTGGCTGGATCTTCGGCATAGAGCCGAACTTCGATCGCGTGTCCGTCGATTGCCAGATCATCTTGGGCGAAGTCGAGCGGCAGGCCTTCAGCGACGCGAATCATCTGACGGACCAGGTCCAGCCCGGTGATCTCTTCAGTGACGGGGTGTTCGACCTGGAGTCGGGTATTGACTTCGAGGAAGTAGAAGTCGCCCGTCTGGTCATCGAGCAGAAACTCGACGGTTCCGGCCGAGTGATACCCGATTGCCTTGACCGCTTCGACGCCTGCGGATCCCATGCGAGAGCGAAGCTCTGTGTCGAGGGCAGGGCTCGGGGCTTCTTCGATCACCTTTTGATGGCGGCGCTGGATCGAACATTCGCGCTCGAAACAGTGCACGAGCGTGCCGTGCTGATCACCCAACACCTGGATCTCGACGTGGCGTGGAGCGGGCAGATACTTCTCGATGAAGACCGTGTCGTTGCCGAAGGAGTTGAGCGCCTCGCGCTTGGCTCCTTCGATGGCTTCGGTCAACGCGGCGGCTGATTCCACGACGCGCATGCCCTTTCCTCCACCACCCGCAGCCGCCTTGATAAGAACGGGATAGCCGATCGTGTTGGCCTCGGCTTCGATGTCTGTGCCATCGCCGATCTCGACAGACGGGAGTGTCGGGACTCCGGCCGCCACCATCAATTTTTTGGCTTCGAGCTTGTCGCCCATGGAGGCGATGGCCTCTGGCGGAGGTCCGACCCACGCCATCCCGGCTGCCATCACGGCTCGGGCAAAGTCGGCGTTCTCCGACAGAAACCCGTAGCCGGGGTGAATCGCATCGGCACCAGCTCGCGCTGCTGCGGCCAGCACCTTGTCTGCATCGAGATATGACTCGGCTGCGGTTCGTCCGCCGAGAGCGACGGCCCGGTCGGCTTCGGCGACGAACGGGGCACTCGCATCACCTTCAGAGAAGATGGCGACTGTCTCGATGCCCATGGCCCCAGCGGTGCGAAAGACACGCCGAGCGATCTCGCCCCGATTGGCGACCAGCAGTCGTTTGATCTTGCGGTTACCTGAAGACACCGAAGCCCTCCGCCCCTTTGATCTCATTGGTATGGCACGCCGAAAGCGACATCGCCACGATGTCTCTTGTGTCCCGTGGGTCGATGATTCCGTCGTCGCCCACGCGACCTGTTGCGTAGAGCGCCAACGATTTGAGCTCGTGATAGTGCTCGACGGTGGCGGTGGTCTCAGCGTCCGCAGCTTCGTCGAACTCGATGCCCTTGCGGGCTGCTTGCGCCCGCCGGACGAGCGACATCACGCCCGCGATCTGCTTCGGACCCATGATGGCGATTTTGGCGGTTGGCCACAGGTACGTGAATCGAGTGTTGAATCCGCGGCCAGACATTCCGTAGTTGCCGGCGCCGTAGCTCGATCCGATGATCACCGAAATGTGCGGGACCATTGAGTTGGACACGGCATTGATCATCCGTGAGCCGTTCTTCACGATGCCACCGTGCTCGAAGTCCTTGCCCACCATGTAGCCGGTGATGTTGTGCAGAAAGAGCAGAGGGATGTCCTGCTGGTTACAGAGCTGGATGAACTGTGCGGCCTTGTTCGAACTTTCGGAGAACAAGGGTCCATTGTTTCCGATGATGCCGATCGGATAGCCGTGCACGGTCGCCCACCCACAGATCACGGTTGGTCCGTACCTTGCCTTGAACTCTTCGAAGTCTGACCCGTCCACGATGCGAGCGATCACCTCACGCACATCGACGAAGGCGTAGAGATCGCGGGGGATGAGTCCCAACAGTTCTTCAGCGTCGAACTTCGGTTCCTCGTAGATCTCTTTGGGGCCGTATCCCTGTTTGCGGTGGTTGAGGTGAGCCACCACTTCTCGGCAGATCCGCAGGGCATCGAGTTCATCTTCTGCGAGATAGTCAGCGAGGCCCGAGACCTCGGCATGCATCTGTGCGCCACCGAGCGTCTCGTCGTCGGAGATCTCACCCGTTGCCATTTGCACGAGTGGTGGTCCGCCGAGGAACACTTTCGACTGTTCCTTAATGAAGATGTTGTAGTCGCTCATTCCGGGCTGGTAGGCGCCGCCAGCAGTTGAGGACCCAAACACCACGGCGATGGACGGGATGCCCATCTTCGACAATTCGGTGACGTCGTAGAAGAGACGACCAGACTCACCGAAGTGGTCGAGCTGTTCACGCATTTGACGTTCGGGATCGTCGTCACCCCGCAAGTCGCCGCCTGCCGATTCAACGAACTGGATGTACGGCAGCCGGTTCTCCCGGCAGATCTGAATGGCTCGCATGATCTTCTTGCCTGCGAACGAGGTGAGCGCGCCACCCAGCACAGTCGGATCGTTGCCCATGATCATGCACTCGATGCCAGAGACGACACCGATGCCCATCACCAGTCCGCCGCCTACTGCGTAGTCGGAGGTGTAGGCCGCGAGGCTGCTGATCTCATAGAAGGGCGAGTCTGGGTCGAGCAGATTCTGGATCCGTTCGCGAACGGGCATCTTGCCGCGGCTTCGGAGCCGCTCCATGGCCTTCGGGCCGCCGCCTGCCGCCGCTTCTGCGTGAAGTTCCTCGATGATCGACAGCTGCTCGAGCATGTCGTCGCGGTTCTTCTCGAAGTCGGGATCTCGGGTGTCGATCGTCGATTGGATGACTGCCACCGCACAGTTCTAGACGATGGCTTGGATCTGAGCGAAAGAACCGTCCGCGGGCAGCGTCGATAGATTCGGGCGGTGGGATCTTCTGATGGCGATGCAGAGCGCGGCGATGCCGAGGCCAGTGATCCGGAACTGCGCGATCGCCTCCTCGAAGCGACCGCGACGTTGCGAGAGATCGCGGCATCCAAGGACGTCCTTGGATCCTTGAGTGTCGAGGAGCGCGTCGAATTGCTGACCGCGGCGGGCGACGTCTTCTGTGCGGACCCTGACGAGCGTCGGCTTCGTGTGAAGGCCCGTCGGAACAAGCGCCGGGCCGAGAAACTGGCTCGTGACGAGGCGGTGCTGAACGAGACTGGGATTCGCACCTTACGAGACAAGCCGATCTTCACGACTCCGAATGTGTTTCCTCCCGAGAACTTCGAACAGCAGACGTTGGAAGAGCGCGCTGGTCAGCCGCCGTTCCGGGAGACCGTTGAGCTGCAGCATTGCTATGTCTGCAAGGCGAAGTACCGAGAGGTGCACCACTTTTACGATCAGCTTTGCCCGTCGTGTGCAGAGCTGAATTACTTCAAGCGCGGTGAGTTGGCTGACCTATCTGGAAAGGTCGCGCTGCTGACCGGGGGCCGAGTCAAGATCGGGTACCAGGCAGGGATCAAGCTGCTGCGTTGCGGGGCCGAGCTCATTGTCGCCACGCGTTTTCCCCGCGATGCTGCCGCCCGCTATGCAGCCGAGCCCGACTTCTCCGAATGGGGTGATCGTCTTGAAGTGTTCGGACTCGACCTCCGGCACACGCCGAGCGTCGAGGCCTTCTGTTCACAGATCCTTCAGACGAGAGCGCGGCTCGACTTCATCATCAACAACGCGTGTCAGACCGTTCGACGTCCGCCCGACTTTTACCGCCACATGATGGACGGCGAACGAGCGGCTCTCGATCAGCTCCACCCGAGCGTTCTCAAATTGGTCGGCGAGTACGAACTCATCCGTCATGAGGCCACCGACCAGTTGGCTGACGGTGGCCCGACCTCTGCCGACGGAGCGATCAGCGAGGCGAGGATCGACAATCTGGTCGATTCCGCGACCGCAGGACTCACGCATGCGGCCGAGCTCTCCCAGGCGCCCCTCTTGCCAGATGAACATGGGGAACTGTCGACCCTCTTCCCCGAGGGCCAGCTCGACCAAGACATGCAACAAGTCGACCTGCGAGATCGCAATTCCTGGCGTCTTCTCTTGCACGAGGTGTCGTCGGTTGAGCTGCTCGAGACCCAGCTCGTCAACGCGGTCGCGCCCTTTGTGATCAACGCCCGACTGAAGCCGTTGATGGAACGCACGTCCGGCCATCACAAGCACATCGTCAACGTGTCTGCGGTCGAGGGCCAGTTCTATCGGCGGTTCAAAACGACTCGCCACCCGCACACCAACATGGCCAAGGCCGCCCTCAACATGATGACGAGAACCTCCGCGGCCGACTATCTGACGGCGGGCATTCACATGAACGCCGTCGATACCGGCTGGGTGAGCGACGAAGACCCGGTTGCTATTGCCAAACAAAAGGAAGAGGAACACCGGTTCCATCCTCCGCTCGACATCGTCGATGGAGCCGCCCGCATCGTTGACCCGATCATCGACGGCCTCAATACCGGTACCCACGTATGGGGCCAGTTCCTGAAGGACTACGTCCCGACCGATTGGTAGTCGCAGTCACAAGGTCTGGTGGTCAGCGGCCGGGGCCGCCGTTTTCGGCTGGGGTGCCGGAGTAGCAGCCCATGATGTACGGGAACGTGTCGGTTGAGTAGTAGGCGTAGTTGCCATCTGTGTCGGTGAGCCCGTTGCATTCATCGAGATCGCCCGAGCCTGGGACATAGCTGTGGGCAGACCACGTGTCGGTGGCGAAGAGGCTCTCATCCGTCAGCTCCCACGATGAGGTGTACTGGTCGTTGCCTGAGTAGATCGGGTAGCCGTCGAAGGCGTAGCCGATGAGTTGGGGTGCTGCCGCCGCGTCTTCTGGGGTCAGAAGACAATCGGTGGTCGCGCTGGTGCCGAGCAGATGCAGATGGAATCCGGTCGGGCCGTTGTGGCTCCCGCACTCTGATAGTGCGCCGGGGAGGGACAGGACGTCGCCGCCGGTTCCCTCTGTCGGTCCATAGATCGGCACCCCGTTCAGGGCGACGGCCATGGTCCCGAGCCGCGGAATGGCCGATGTCTCTGCTGCGATGGCCGGGCTGGCGGGGAAGTTGAAGCCGTAATCCTGGGCGTTTGGATCGCCAGGCGATGTCCCGATGTAGGTGTAGTCCGGGATGCCGTTTGAGGTGACCGTGATGCTGTCGCCGTCGCACACTGCGTTCGAAACAGGATCGGCGAGGTCAGGGTTCACCGACCCCTTCGTGACGAACAGGGCGGCAATCTCCTCGCATGACTGACCTGTGACGGGGATGATGTCTTCGGCATCGGCATCGGCATCGGCATCGGCATCGGCATCGGCATCGGCAGCGTCATCGGCAGCGTCATCGGCAGCGTCATCGGCATCGGCAGCGTCATCGGCATCGGCAGCGTCATCGGCATTGTCGGCGATCGTGGTTTCGGCGACCTCGCCGGTTTCTGCATCATCGGTCGCGTCGCCACAGCTTGCTGCGAGAAGGCACAGCAGGAGCACGCGGAAAAGGACTCGAAGTGAGGACATGAGAGAAGTGAACCACTGGTTCCTGTGAAGAGACTGTGAGGCCGCAACCCCTTCTGTGTTGGGCTGGGTAGCGGGAATCTGAGCATCTAGAGTCTCGCTCATGCTGATCACTCCAGTCTCGACCCATGTTGGTGCAGTCGTCGCTGATATCGACCTCCGAACCTTGAGCGATGCTGAGGTCGCAGACCTTGATGCGGCGTGGGCGAAGTACGGCGTGCTCTTCTTCCGAAACCAAGAACTGGAACCCGAAGACCACATTGCGTTGGCTGAACGATTTGGGCCGATCGACGTGAATCAGTTCTTCCAGAAGGTCGAGGGGTATCCCCGCATTGCCCAGGTGCTGAAGGAGGCCGATCAAACCCTCAATATTGGCGGTGGATGGCATACCGACCACTCCTATGACCAGGCACCGGCTCGAGGTTCGATTCTGGTTGCTCGCGAAGTGCCGGAGTACGGCGGCGATACCCGTTTCATGGATGTCGGGGCGGCATACGACGCCTTGTCGGACGGGTTGAAGGCGACGCTCCTCACCATGTCTGCACACCACACCAACGAGCACGTCTTTGGGAAGCGCACCGAACACGCGGACAAGATGGGCGATCGCCTCAGCAACCCGGAAGCGGTTGGTGGAGCAGACCATCCCGTCGTGATTGCACACCCAGTGACGGGGCGACCGTTGCTCTACGTCAACGGTGCGTTCACGACCAACTTCGTTGGATGGACCGCTGAAGAGTCTGCTCCGCTGTTGTCGTTTCTGTACCAGCACATGGCGCAACCGAAGTTCTCAACCCAGTTCCACTGGGAACCGGGATCGGTCGCGATGTGGGACAACCGCAGCACCTGGCACTGGGCGCTCAACGACTATGACGGACACCGCCGTTTGATGCACCGGATCACAGTGGGTGGGGTCGCGCTTCGCGCCGCGTGAGCCTCCAGCGCCGTCTGCCGTGACGATCTGACCGCAGTCGGTATCCTGGCGGGCATGTGCCGACGAACAACGTGCTCAACCTGTCAAAAGCCATCATGGGCGGGCTGTGGCGCCCACGTCGAGCAGGTTCTGGGCGATGTCGCACCGGAAGACCGATGTAGCTGTGAAGGCAGTGCAATCAAGCCCGAGGCTGGTTGGTTGAAGCGCATGTTCGCTCGCTAACAAGCGCTCACGCATCTGCTCTAGGGACGTGGAGGTCGGCCCATACGGGCTGATGGTCACTGGCCCGAGCTTCGGCGATGACTCCGCAATCGTCGATTGCCAGATGGCCTTTGGCATACAGATGATCGAGCGTGAAAGGTCGACCGAAGCGTTCAAAGGTCTTCGCGTTCGGAGCTGAGACTCGAGAGAATCCGGCACGGGAAAGTGGGCGGTTGAAGGCCCGGCTGCTCCGACGGGAGGCAGTGTTGAAATCGCCTCCGATGACGACAATGGGAGCCGAACGCTTTCGGGTGTCGTCGGCCACGGTTCTGACCTGGCGAACTCTTCGGGGGACATCGAGCAGCACCGTTTCGAGATGCACGCTGTAGGCCCGAACGGTCGAACCGGCGACTTCAATAGTCGTTGTCGTCGCCGCCCGAGGCTGACCTTGGACGAAGGCGGTGTGGGGGAGGGTCACCATTTCCGACTCACCCATCGGCCACCGAGACAAGATCGCGTTGCCGAACGGTCGACCGGTGTCAGGGTGCGACGCTGGCGCTTCGTACCGGAGATCCATCCCGAGTTTGGTGGCCAACGTGTTGGCCCCGACATCGTCCAACTCCTGCACCAGGATGATGTCGGCCTCGGCCAATGGGCGGTTCGAGATCCTGGTCGCGGCGAGTTCCTCAGCGGCAAGTTCGACGTTTTTGCCGAGTTCGATATTCCAAGAGACGAGTCTCATCGCAATGCGATGCTCCGAACCCGACACATGCCGGATCCGGAGCAGTGCGCTAGCCGAGCTTTTTCATGTACAACTTGATTTCGTCCGTCGCGTTCCGCGGAACGACGTAGTCCTCTTGGTTGGTGACGGTGTCCCAGTTCTCCGCAAGGAGCTCTGGTGTGAGTTCAGCCGACTGGAAACCGGGAGCCTCGGCGATGAATATCTCGGCAACTCGGCCGCCGCCAACGGAATAGAGACGTCCGGTCGACTCGCAGCTTTCGTGGCACAGGTAGGTGACAAGCGGCGCCACGAATTCTGGCCCGAGTTTCTCTCCGAACCCAGCACCCATGAGGTCCTCGGTCATTCGCGTCTTGGCGAGAGGAGCAATCGTGTTTGCCGCGATGTTGTGCTTGGCGCCCTCGACGGCGAGCACGTTGGTGAAGCCGACGAGGCCCATCTTGGCCGCTCCGTAGTTCACCTGTCCGAAGTTTCCGAACACGCCAGCGGCCGATGCGGTCGAGACAACGCGTCCGTAGGACTGCTCGCGCATGTGGGGCCAGGCTGCCTGGGTCACGTTGTATGCGCCGGTGAGGTGGACGTCGATGACGCTTTGCCAGAGATCAGGCGTCATGTTGTGGAATGACTTGTCCCGCAGAATGCCTGCGTTGTTGATGACGATGTCGACCCGCTCGTAGGCATCGAGCGCTGTCTGGATGATCGACGTTCCGCCGTCGGAGGTAGCGACGGAGTCGGTGTTGCCGACTGCCTCTCCGCCTGCGGCCTTGATCTCCTCGACGACGCGTTCAGCGGCGCCCTTGTCGCTGCCGGAGCCGTCGACGGCTCCACCGAGATCGTTGACAACAACGAGTGCGCCACGAGAGGCGAGCATGAGGGCATGTTCACGACCGAGGCCGCCGCCGGCACCCGTGATCACGGCAACTTTGCCGTCGAATCCAAGTTGATCGGCCATGTCAGACCCGCTCGATGATGATCGCAGGAGCCATACCGCCACCAGCACACATGGTGATGAGTCCGAACTGGCCGTCGGTGCGCTCGAGCTCGTCGAGGACGGTGCCGATGAGGATGGCGCCGGTTGCCCCGATGGGGTGCCCAAGGGCCATGGCGCCACCATTGACGTTGACCTTGGAGCGGTCGAGGTCGAGATCGCGCTGGAACTTCTCAGAAACGACGGCGAAGGCTTCGTTGACCTCGAAGATGTCGATGTCGGCGAGGGTCAGGCCAGCACGGGCCAGGACCTTCTTCGCTGCGGGAACGGGGGCGTTCAGCATCAACGTTGGGTCATCGCCCATGTTGGCGGTGGCGACGATACGCGCTCGGGCCTTCAGGCCGTTGGCTTTTGCATACTCTTCACTCGCCATGAGAATGGCAGCGGCGCCATCGACGACACCGGAGCTATTGCCAGCGTGGTGCACATGCTCGATTTCAAGGTCTGGGTATTTCATCGCCATCAGTTCGCGGAAGGTCGGCGTGTCTTCGTGGCGGTAGTCGGCCACGGCAGGGAAGCTCGGTGCGAGTGCGGAGAGCGATTCAGCGGTTGTGCCTGGGCGAGGAAATTCTTCGCGATCGAGCGCCACGGTGCCGTCGAGGTTCATCACTGGGATCAGGCTCTTGTCGAATCGACCCTCTTTGATCGCGCGGTCGGCGCGAGCCTGTGACTCAGCCGCGTGCTCGTCGAGAGCCGTTCGAGGAATGCCCTCGAGGGTGGCGATCGCATCAGCGCAGACGCCCTGGTGAGGCTGGGGGTGAAGCTCTTGGAGATGGAGATTGCCCGCTCCCATCGGAAGCATGCCCTTCTTGGGAAGCGACATCATCTCGGTGCCGCCGGCGATGACGAGGTCTTCCATGCCTGCCATAACGGCATTGGCGGCGAAGTTCGTTGCCGTGATGCCCGAACCGCAGAAGCGATCCAGGGTCACGCCGCTGGCCTTCACGTCATAGCCAGCATCGAGCGCGGACATGCGGCCCAGGTCGCCGGATTGCTCGCTGACCTGGGAGCTGGTTCCCCACACGATGTCGTCGACCTCAGAGGTGTCGATGTCGTTGCGCTCCGCGAGTGCTTTGAGAACGGTTGATCCGAGGTGCTGGGGATGAAGGTGAGACAGGCCACCCTTGCCTTGCTTGCCAACGCCCCGAGGGGTGCGACAGGCGTCGATGATGAGTGCGTCGGACATGACCGGCTCCTGATGTAGAGAGATGAAGCTCCAAGAGTACGGCCCGGGCTGAGAAGGCCGTTAGTTGGTACCCGTCGAGGGTGCTCCATCGAGAACGTCCCGCAACCCTGCTGGGGCATAGGGCCCGATCA
Organism: uncultured Acidimicrobiales bacterium; assembly: GCA_937930695.1. Lineage (GTDB taxonomy): Bacteria > Actinomycetota > Acidimicrobiia > Acidimicrobiales > SZUA-35 > CALEWY01. The sequence goes on from CALHCB010000185.1 coordinate 13,503, forward strand.
CGATTTGTTCGAGAACTCCAATGCCACTGCGCTTGCCGTCGTTGGCCTTGACGATCTGTTGAACGTGAAGGTTCTCGGGTTGGAGCAGGTCGAGATCGTCGAGCTCGTACGTCTCGCTGCCGATCTCGAGTTCACCGAGGTAGGTCCCTTGCCGCCACGTCGGGTGTCCGTATCCCAAGCCCTTCATGTGGAACCGCAGTACGGGTTCGAGCGAAATCGTCCGTACCTCGCCGCCAAGCCGGACGAGATCGATTTCAGCGGACGCGGCGAGCCGGGTGCCGGGGTGATACCTCACTCGGTGAGCGGCGGTAGCCATTCGGGTATCGGTGCCCTCGAGTGCTGCTGGGATGGCTGCTTCGCTTTCGAACAGTGGTGCTTCGAGACCCTCTCGAACCAATGCCTCGCCGCTCTTCCCATCGAAGAAGATGGCGTGCGAAACATGGTCATCCCAGATGAGAGGTGCCCAGAGGAAGAAGGCGGATGGGGGCCCGCCCGGCGCTCCTCCGGTCTCTCGTTCGCCCACGCCACGGATACCCCACGACCGATCTTTGGTGGCGTGCCAGTCGTCGACAGCAAACTCGCCGTCGGGGGTCTGCACCGTGCCTGACCAACGGCCGAACTGGTCGAATCGGGTTGCGTCCATCATTCGCCGCGATCCGCGCCACAGGGTTTGTCGAGCTTCCTCTATTGGGGCGGTGCGAGCCGAGAAGGTGAGATCGCACCCGAGTCCGGTGCTGTTGTCGTCGAGCACGACGCGAGTCCGCCGAAGCGGTTCTTCGATCTCGATCCGGAATGGCCCGACCGCCATGTCCGTTCGTTCGAGCGGTGCCCGTCGGGACGCGAAGAAGGCATGTTGACGGCCGCCGTCGACCACAGTGCTGAACGCACAATCGAGGACCCCACGGTGGGGATAGATGGCCATGCCGAGGGCGAAGTACTGCGAGCCATCGGGCGAGTACCCGTTGAACCATGTTCGGTCATAGACGTTGCGATCCGACGTGGCCGGCACGGCGAGCGGTTCGGGTGTCTGATGCACCGGGTAGTCGTCGAGTTTGTTCAGCATGTGATTCGCTCCTGCCCGGGTCGGATCCACGATCGTAGGTTGGAGTCCAGAGCCTCGCCGAGTTGAGATCGCGGCTGGACCTCGATCGCTACTCGCTGCCGGAGCAGTCGCCAGGCTGAAGGTCTCTCGGCAGGTCCAATCCTTCCCAAGAGATCGTCCCTCTAGGGTCATACTCCATTGACGCAGGCACCTAGCAGGGGATCCAGATGCACATCGAGATCAGCAAGTCCGACCTTCACGTCACACGAGTGGTCGATGACGCACCGGTCGCCCTCGAAGACGGGCAGGCGCGACTCGCCATCAAACGATTTGGAATGAGTGCGAACAACATCACCTACGCCGTCTTTGGCGAGGCCATGTCCTACTGGTCGTTCTTCCCTGCGGAGCAAGGATGGGGTCAGGTTCCCGTCTGGGGTTTCGCCGAGGTCGTTGAGGCGAACGGCACCGGGCTCTCCGAAGGAGAGCTGATCTACGGCTACTTCCCGATGGGTGTCGAGTTGGTTGTTGCCCCCACCCGGGTGAGCGAGCGCGGATTCGTCGACGGTGCAATGCATCGCTCGCAGCTGCCTCCCGTGTACAACGGCTACACCCGCTGCTCGGTCGACACGGTGTACTCCGAAGAGACCGAGGCGGCCCAGTTGTTGTTTCGGCCACTGTTCATGACCGACTTCGTCCTGGACGACTGGCTCGGCGACAACGACATGATGGGCGCCGAGATGATCGTGCTTTCGAGCGCGTCCTCGAAGACAGCATTCGGTCTTGCCCATCTGCTTTCCAAGCGAGAGGGGTGCGACGTGGTTGGGCTGACCTCGGCAAGCCGGATGGAATTCGTCGAAGGCCTCGGGACCTATGACCGAGTCGTGAGCTATGACGACATCGCGAGTCTGGATGCAGATCGGCCGTCCGTGTATGTCGACATGTCCGGCGACGGAGCTGTTGGTATGGCCGTACATACCCAGCTCACCGAAATGACGGCAAGCGTGGTTGTTGGGGCAACCCATTGGACTGAGGTCGGTAGCAATGAGACCCGCCCCGGTCCGACCCCCGCGCTCTTCTTTGCTCCGGATCAGATCGTGAAACGGCAGGGGGAGTGGGGCTCAACAGGTTTCGACGAGCGGTTCGTGCGTGCGTGGAGCGACTACCTCGATGTCGTCGCCGATTCGATCACGATGGTGGAGCGACACGGTGTCGACGATGTGATCGCGACCTACCTGGACGTACTGGGCGGAGACATTGACCCCAGCGATGCTTTTGTGTTGTCGCTTGACTGAACGAACGCCCGAAGCGCTGCTCGGTCAGGTTCGACTCACGTCGTCGGGGGCAACTGCTTGATGTAGCGGTGGCAGGGAACGGCGATCGTTTCCGCTTCGCCTGCTGCTCGGTAATCGAACAGTCCTGCATCGGTCCACCCGCATCGGGTGTAGAAGCTACGAGCTCGAGCGTTGCCGGCGACAACGGCGAGCCACGTTGCAGTGTGGCCTGCGCTACGGACACGCTGCTCCGCTGCGCTCATCAAGAGATCGGCGACGCCTCCGCCTCGATGATCGGCCGAGACGTAGACCTGTTCGACCTCGTCCTCGACGACCATGACAAAGCCTGCGATGTTGCCCTCTTGAGTCACTGCGACGGACGTGTCACCGGTGCGCTGAGGTGCTCGCCGATGAAAGGAAGCTTCGGTCCGCTCTGCAACAAGCTCCTCAGGCACGAACCCAAGGTGTCCGTCGATCCACCCGCTGCGCCAAATCGCGCCTATTGCAGGCGCATCGGCCTCGTTGGCGGGGCGGATGTCATAGACGGTCATTTCGTTTTCCAAGGTCGAGGAACAAAGCGCGGAGTCTGCGCTGCGTAGGTCGAGTAACCCGAGTAGGTCTCTGTCAAACGAGCCTCTTCCCACCGGGCTTTGCGATCGAAGAAGAACACCGCGGCGACGGCGACGGCAAGGCTGATGAAGCTCCCTGAGCGCAACGTCAAGCCCACGACGATGGCGAGGACGCCGGTGTAGATCGGGTGACGTACGGACTTGTAGAGCCCCGTTGTAGTGAGTTCTCCGCTCATCGTGGGAACCGGAGTTGGCGTGAGGGCCCGTCCGAGTCCAAGCGACGCAACGCCGACGAGGATGAGTCCCATCGCAATAAGTGCGAAGCCGAGGCCGGTGAGAGCCGAAGGGGTCGCCCAGTCGCTTCGTCGAGGGAGAAGGATCAGGGCGCCGAGAATGACCGCCTGAACTGCGACAAAGATCCAGCCGACAACGTTTCGATTCATCGGTGCCGAACCATCCGCGTCACCCTGCCAGCGTAGGACACGGCACACTGTGCAACGTGGCGAGCACCCATCAGTTCAGATTCGAGGGCGATTTTCTCGAAGACGGGGCGGTGTGTGTCCGGAACGCCTTTTCTGCTGAAGAGGTGCACCGGGCGACTGAGGCGATCGAAGCGAACTTGGCCGATCTCTCTCCGCGAGCCAAACGGGCCTCGGCTGGCGATGACGCACCATTCGTCGAGGACTTCTGCAACTGGAATCGGATCCCCTCGATGGAGCGCTTCATCCGGGAGTCTCCTGCTGCCGCGATTGCGGCCGAGTTGACGGGATCGACCCAGATTCGGCTCTATCACGATCACGTTCTGGTCAAGGAACCAGGGACTCGCCAGATCACCCCGTGGCATCAGGACCAGCCGTACTACAACGTGGCGGGAGACATGAACGCGAGCATGTGGTTTCCCGTTGACCCGGTTGAGCGGAGTTCCTCGATTGAGTTCATTGCCGGAAGTCATCGGGGCCCCTGGTTCATGCCGCGTACCTTTCTCGATGCGCAAGCGAAGTGGTTCCCCGAGGGAAGCCTGGCGGAGCCCCCCGACTTTGATGCCGATCGCTCGAGATGGAAGGTGATCGGGTGGGACCTCGAACCAGGCGATGCCGTCTTCTTCAATATGGCGACGGTTCATGGTGCAGGTGGTGTGTCCGGTTCGAACCGGCGCCGCGTCCTTTCCGTTCGCTTTCTGGGTGACGACATGCGGCATGCACCTCGACGGTGGACAACCTCACCACCGTTTCCTGGACTCATCGACGAACTCGAGGCCGGAGCGGAGCTGGACCATCCGCTCTTTCCGGTTCTTTGGGACGTTTCAGACCCAGCGTGAGGGCGACACACTTGCTGCCTGATGAAGAACCGGACTGCAAAGAGTTGGATCGCCGTTCTTGGTGTCACTGTGTTGTTGCTCACGGCGTGCACGGTTGAGGGCGAGGCTGATGTCGCAGAGAGTGAGTCGGGTGGTTCCACCACGCTCCTCAGCGATGCCCCCACGACGTCACTTCTCGCCGATGATGCTGTCGTTCAAGAGGAATCGGTGGCGACGACCGTTGCGGACGGTGGTCCGCTCGTCCTCACTATCCCGCCACCCGGGGGAACCATCCCTGGTGAGACACCGTGCCCAGCATTCGATGGCTCTTCGCAGCGGGTCACCGCGTTTTCGCAGGCCCCGCCGATGTGTATCGACCCGACCGTCTCGATTGAGGCTGTCGTCGAGACAAATCGTGGCAGCTTCACGATCGCTCTGGATCCGGCCGCCGCTCCGGCCACCGTCAACAACTTTGTGGTGCTCGCCCTCTATCACTACTACGACGGTGTTGCCTTTCATCGCATCATCCCGGGCTTCGTTGTCCAGGGAGGAGATCCGGTTGGGAATCCCATCGGAACGGGCGGTCCCGGCTATTCGATTGCCGACGAACTGCCGGCTGAGGGTGCGTACCAAATTGGTTCTGTCGCCATGGCAAATGCGGGACCCAACACCAACGGAAGCCAGTTCTTTCTCGTCACCGGAGAGAACGGTGCGGCGCTCCCGCCGAGTTGGCCGCTCTTCGGACAGATCTCTTCCGGACTCGACGTCGTGCTCGACATCGAGTCGACAGGGACCGACAGTGGTCAACCCGTCGAGGAGACGGTGATCCAGTCGATCACGATCATGTCTGGGTGATGCCCGGTCTCGGCAGTCGGGTCGCCATGAGAAGTGCTGCGCCGTTTGCGACGGCGCACAGCGTGAAGGCGAACCGATAGCTGCCCGACGAGTCAACGAGTAGCTGGGCAACGAACGGTCCGACCGCGGCCATGGCGCCGGCCGTGGCAAAGAGTCGACCCACAATCGCTCCGGCGTGCGCTCGACCGAAGTAGTCGCCAACGAGTGCAGGAAAGACAGCAACGGCCGATCCGTAGGCGAAGCCGAAGGCTGCCGCTGAGGGGTAGAGCAAGGCGAGTCCCTGAGCCAGTGCCAACCCCGCGAACCCTGCAGCTTGGATACCGAAAGCGATCGCGGCAACGGTGCGTCGATTAAATCGGTCCGAGAGTGGACCAGCGCTCAACCGTCCGACGAGCCCGCCAACGCCGATGGCAGAGATGACCGTCGCGGCTCGGACCGGTTCGATACCGAGGTCCGTCGAGAACTGGCTGATGTGGGCAAAGGGAACGAAGATCGCGATGAACGAGAGTGCGTACATGGCGAAGATCAACCAGTACGGCCGGGTGCGGAATGCGACAGCCAGGGTGATGCCTGGCTCGGCCGCTATCTCGAGTTCGGTTCGTTCGATGCCGTCGGGGTGTTGGCCCATGGACTCGGGATCGCGGCGCATCACCAGGGCACTGGCGAACATGGCGATGCCGCCGATAATCGTCATCGTGGCCAGGGCTGTTCTCCAGCCTCGAGCCTGGACGATTGCGGCGGAAATTGGCGGCACGATGACGTTGGCCAGACTGCCGCCAGTTGTCGCCAGGGCAACCGCAAGTCCGCGCCGGGCGATGAACCATCGAACGACCGTTGCGCTGCAAGGAACCCATGAGGCACTCATCCCGATGGGAGCGATGACGCCAAGCCCCAGGAGCACGAACCACATGTTTGGGGCCGCCGCCCATGTCAGATATCCGGCGGACAAGATCAGCGCCCCGATGCCGATGACACGGCGGGGACCAAATCGGTCAGTGAAGATGCCGCTCGCCGCGGACAAAGCGCTGTAGGTCAGGATGTAGAGCGCATAGATCAGCTGCAGCCGGCTCTCTGACCAGCCGGTGTCGGCCACGATGTCGTCGACAAGTGTTCCGAAGCTGAATTGAATGCTGTAAACGACGAACAGCACGGTGAACGCCGCGCCGACCACGTACCAGCCATGAAACGCATCGTCTCCTCGACCGGCGTCGGCGGACGACTCGGTTGTTGGGGCGGTGCTGGGCATCGGCAGGACACTAGAGCTGACCGATCCATGGGGGAAATGGCGACCCATGGCGAAGGCGGACGCCTACGCTCTTGAGGTGAACGCCCTCGCTCATCCTTGGTCCGAGCGGACCGCAGCAGCTCGTGAGGTGATCTTGCGTCATGGCGGTCAGCCAGATGCACGGCGGGTTGTCGACGACGTTGACCGGGCATTGGCCCAGGCCGTGATCGACGACGGCCGGATGCAGGTTGCGCTGGCCGATCTTGACGCTGCTCGATCGACGGCAGAGTTGAAGGCGGCGTTGCGCCGACGACCTGACCCGATGAGTGCTGACACCCCCACGATTCTGGCGATGCGTCAACGGCACGAAGCCATTGCATCGGTTCGCAACAGGCTCGATGAGTTGCGGCGGCATGTGGAACGCATGCTGGTCGATCTCGACACGATGGTGGCCCAGCTGGTGGCCACAGCAGTTGCCGCTGGAGGTAGCGAAGCTGAGCTTGCCGCACAAATCCAACGGGTGACCGATGACGCTGCAGCGCTGGCTGCAGCACACGAAGAGATCGAACACCTTTGAACGGAGAACGCCCGTGAATTGCCCGCTCTGTGTGTCTCAAACACTCCAGCCCTACAACCGAAACGGGACCGAAGTCGACGTTTGCCCGCAGTGTCGCGGCGTGTGGCTCGATCGAGGAGAGCTCGAAGAGCTCGCAGTTGCGCCACCGCCTCCCGGTCCAGAGGCGCGCCGGAATTCGACTGACAAAGATCGGGATGCAGACAACAATCGGGATCGCGACCGAGATCGAGAGAAGGATCGAGAGAAGGATCGGGAACGAAGTCGTGATCGCGATCGCGATGACGAGGATGAGGAACGGCGTCGACGTCGCCGTAAACGCAAGAAGAGCTTCGGTGAGCGGTTGGCCGACGTGTTCGATGAAGTTCTGGACTGAGGACTGCCGTGTACGCCGTTGAAGCCAACCAGCTCGTCAAAGAATACGGAGAGGTGCGAGCCCTTCAGGGGCTGGATCTCGCCGTCCCCGAGGGATCGGTGCTGGGCCTTCTCGGACCGAACGGGGCAGGCAAGACCACCGCGGTCAAGATTCTCACCACCCTGACCCGGCCGACATCGGGATCCGCCCATGTCGATGGCATTGACGTCGTCGCAGATCCGGGCAAGGTTCGGAGCCGGATCGGGCTCACCGGCCAATACGCCGCAGTTGAAGAGCGGTTGACGGGGCGGGAAAATCTCGAACTCGTCTGCCGCTACTTTCACATGTCCAAGCCCGCGGCCAAGGCGCGATCGATCGAACTCCTCGAGCGATTCGATCTCGTCGAAGCAGCAGACCGCGTCGCCAAGACCTACTCCGGCGGCATGCGACGTCGGCTCGATATCGGCATGAGTCTGGTGGCTCGACCATCGGTGTTGTTTCTCGATGAGCCAACGACCGGTCTTGATCCACGGAGCCGGTTGGCCATGTGGGATCTCATCGAGGAACTCGGTGGTGAAGGCACGACGGTGCTGCTCACCACGCAGTACTTGGAGGAGGCAGACCGGCTTGCCGATTCCATTGTTGTCATCGACAAAGGGGCGAAGATTGCGGAGGGAACCGCGGACGAGCTGAAAGATGAGATCGGTGGTGATCGAATCCGAGTGTCGATCGCTCGGGCCGAGAACATTCCCAAGGCTGCCGAAGCGCTCCGTCCGTTGACGACGGGTTCGA
>CALHCB010000186.1 GCA_937930695.1 uncultured Acidimicrobiales bacterium
CGCCGACAAAGGTGGCCCACTTCGGTGTGTCGGTCAGCATCACGCCCACAAGCTCATCGACGCCATCAGCCCACAAACGAGGATCGAGCACCGGAAGATCGTCGCCAGCCGCAAGGGCTCCGTCGACACAATGCACCGCGATTTCGTGAATCTGTCGCCGAATCGTGAACCCAACACGCTGCTCGGTTGCCCAGCTCCATGCCGTATCTGCCGGGTTGGCAGCATCAAGCAGCTGGACCAAGCGGGAGCTGCCCAAGTGCAGCATCGGCAGCAAACCGCTGTCTGCCGGACGTTCTGGCACCTGGTACTCCTCAGGGCCAGCCGGGCGATGATCGATGATGTAGTTCCAGAAGTTCTGCACTTCTACGACGTGCCAAGTCAGGTCGGCGAGTGTCCAGGGTGCGCACGACGTGACCAACGTGTCGAGCGGGGATCGGTCGACAATCGTGCCGAGCATGGACGTGAGTTCGTCAATTAATCGAGGATCGAGCACATCCGGATACCGAGCAGCCATCTGCCCAGGCTGACACAACCGCACCGCCAACCCGCGCGAGTAACCGCAGAACGGTGCCGGCAACTCGCACACGTTGCCCGCGCCTCAGAACCTGCGCGAGTTACCGCAGACCGGTCCCGGCAGCTCGCACACGTTCGCTTGGTAGCGAACGGCTAGTCCATCGGAAGCCGGGCGAAGAGCTCGACCTTTGCGTCCTCGAAGTCTTCTTCAGACATGGCGCCGGATTCGCGCTTCTTGTGGATGTCTTCGATCATCTGAAGCAATTCCGACGCAGAGAGCTCGCCTTTTCCGGCAAACATCTCGGCGACTGACTCAGACAATTCTTCGCCATCTTCAACTTCGGTTTCAACGTCGACGTCGCTCGACTCGAGCGGACCAAACGGGTCAACACCCTTATTGTGCTTTTGCGCCTGCTTCTGTGCCTTCTTCGCCGCCTTGGCCCGGTCACGTTGCAACTTGGCAAAACTTGATCGTTGCTTACCCATGGCTTGCTCCTGTGCTTTCGCAGTCGAACCTCTTCTGCAAGAGGGACACGCCTCAGCCCGATGCGGGCCGTACATGTCGCCGACTGGCTTCCTCCCTGGGGGAAGAGAGGATCAATACGATTTTCCATGATAGGAGCACAACGGGCATCCCCCTCGTCGCCTATGAATGCTTGCCCACCAGAATGGGTCGGTTAGCGTGCATTCATGGGTGTACATCTGACCAAATCCGCCATCGATCTCGGCATCGTCGTCGCTGACAGCGACAAGGCTCTGGCCTTCTATCGCGACCTGCTTGGGTTCGAGCACGAAGGGGACATTCCCATGCCCATTGGCGGTGGCGGCACGATGCACCGCCTCAACTGCGGCGACACCCTGATCAAGCTGGTCAGCCTCGACACCAACCCAGCGGCAGCTGTTCCAGGCGGTATCGCCGGCTCGTTGGGCTTGCGCTACTTCACCATGATCATCGACAACATCGAAGAAATGGCGACCGCGTGCGCTGACGCAGGCGTGAAGATCGCCGTCCCGGTGACCGAGGTGCGTCCCGGCGTCACGATTTTGATGGTCGAAGATCCAGATGGGAACTGGGTCGAGTTCGTCCAAAACGGCTGAAGACGACCATCTCGACCTCAATCGTCGAGATGACTTCGATCGTTGAAGCTATGCAGCGACGGGCCACGGTCAGACATCGCAATCGACGTGATGGAGGCCTGGCCCACGAAGCTGCGCCATGACACTTCAATTCCGACGCCGAGTGCCCACGCCATGGCGGCTTTGATCGGCGATACATGAGAGACCAACACCACGTCACGATCGATCGCGTCTGACGCGACATCGTCGAGCAACGAAGCAACCCGCTCCCCTAGCTCGAGGAACGTCTCGCCTCCAGGGGGACGGAAGCCGGGGTCAGTTCGCCAGGCGGCCCAGGTTTCCGCTGGGATGTCCTTTGCCGGCTGCAGGTCGAATTCGCCGTAGTCCAGCTCGATGAGACGCTCATCGATCTCGACATCGGAGCGAATGGCTTGCGCTGTTTGACGAGTTCTCTGCAGTGGACTCGAGATCACCCTCGCTCCAGCAGGAAGCGCCTGTGCGATTTGCGCGGCCTGACGTTGGCCGACTTCGTCCAGCACAGGGTCGGCGCGCCCCAGCAACAGTCCGCCTGCGTTGGCCTCAGTTCGGCCATGTCGTGCAACCCAGATCATGATCTTGTTCTCCAAAGCAGCGGGGGTGAGGCAAACGAACTTGTCATCGGCGGGCGTCAGGTGTCTGGCGCTTCATGCGCTGGAGCTTCATGTGCTCAGCACGGAGCGACTTAGTTGCCCGCTTCGAAGGAGCAGTTGTCGGTTGGCCACCTGGTCGAGTTCGTAGCGGCGCCATGCCCACCATCCGACTCCGACAGCGATGAGCTCGAGCGTGATCCACACGACCAACGGTCGGCTCCGATCTGGCACTGCAACATCGCTGAACGAGAATCCGAAAGCGGGCCAAAGAAAAAGCTGGTCCGTCGCCCACACCGCACCCAGGATGAGGTGCAACATCAGGCCGATCGGGATGCCGAGCCATCGTCGACGTTGCAGTCGACGCTTGACGGTCGCCGCCATCACGACGACAAGCGCTCCGATGGCCGCCGCCATGGTGTGCAGAACGAAGGCAGAGCCAACGACGGCCTCCGCTAGAGGCAGCGCCGCTCCAAGTGCAACTACTCGGTAGTCGACCATCGGACTTCTGAAGACTTCCGCGACAAGGACCGGAGCAACGATCACGAACCAAAGAACCATGGGTTAGCGAATCAGGATTCGACCGCATTGGTCGCACGTCACAACCGCGTCGTCAGGTTCCTTCTTCAGCCGATCCACCGCGACAGCAGACATCGACATGTGGCAGCCATCGCAGGTGTCTGCAATCAATCTCGCGACAGCGATTCCGCCGAAGTCATGACGAAGATTGTCGTACACCGAGAGCAACTGGTCGGGAACGGGCTGAGCCGCGACCTCACGTTCTTCGGTAGCCGAGAGGAGATCGGCAGCGAGGCCTTCGAGCGTCTCAGCCAGCGACAGCTCGCGTTCTTCGAGCTGAGCGAGCAGAGCAGCGCGTTCGTTGATCGCGGTGTCGAGCTCCGCCAGGATGGGTTCGAGCAACTCCATGATCTCGATCTCGGAGTCCTCGACCCCGCGCTGGCGTTCCAGGAGCTTCGCAGCCTCTTCTTGCAGTGCCAGCAGATCTTTGGTCGCCGTTACCGAGCCATCGTAGAGCTTGCCGTCGATCTCAGATCGGCGACCTTCGATCGTTGCCACCTCTGCGTCGAGCACGGCTTGGCGATCGTCGAGCACCTTCTGACGGCCAATGATCTCGCCGAGCTTGACGTCGAGCGACTCGATAGCGGCCTTCGTCTCGGCCACCGCATCAAGTTCTGGGTTGTGGCTTTGGCGGTGGGTGAGCTGGATGATCTGGACGTCAAGGTCCTGCACCGAGAGAAGTTGTTCGTAGGCCTCGGTTGCCATCAGCTGGACGGCGGGGCGGTTGCCGGCGGCGCAGTGGTCGCCGGGGGTGCGGTTGTAGCGGGAGGAGCTGTTGTCGCCGGGGGTGCGGTTGTCGCAGGAGGAGCCGTGGTCACAGGAGCCGCTGTCGTCGGCGGAGCAACCGTGGCGGGCGGCACCGTGACCGGTGGCACAAGCGTCGTGATCGGGTTGCCGTCGGCATCAACAGGAACAGGGTTGCCATCGGCGTCGAGCAACTGTGTGGTCGTCGTGATGGGACGGAAGCAATCCTTTGTGCCATCGCCGTCAGAGTCGACAAGTTCGGTCGACTTCGTCGATCCGCCACGATCGCCCGCGTTGCAGAAGTCGATCTCACCGGGAACCTTCAGATACCGGCCGCCGCCGTACGCCTCCGGCTCAGGAAAGTCTCGCGGTTCCAGATCTTCGTGATAGGCCAAGTTGAAATTTCCCCAGACAGCTGCAGGCACCTTGCCGCCAAACATATTGCCCCATCCGGGAACGTTGCGCATCGAGATCTTCTCATCGGGGTGCCCCATCCACACTGCGGTGGCCAGGTAGTCGGTGTAACCAACGAACCACGCATCTTCGTAGTTCTGCGTTGTTCCCGTCTTACCACCGGCCTCATGACCGATCGAGGCGAGGCTGGCGCTCCGACCCGTGCCTGAGCGCACGTTGCTTGCGAGTGTCTCGCTGATCATCCGCGAACTCTGTGTCGAAATCGCTCGACGGCCGTTCGATCGATGTTCGTAGATCACCTCACCGTTGCGATCCACGATTTTCTCGATGTACCAGGCATCGTTGTAGATGCCGTCGTTCCCCATGGCGGCATACGCGACAGCCATCTCGAGCGGATGAACTTCTTTGGCTCCTAGCGGAAGCGATAGCACCGCATCGGTCGGACCAGCGAACGTGGAGAGTCCAAGACGCTCGGAGGTTTCAATGACCTGCTCGTTGCCAACAACCTGTCCCAGGCGAACAAATGCACAGTTGTTCGAGGAGCGGGTGACCGAAGCCGACGACTGAACGCCGCCCCCGCCACCCTTCACTTCATACGGGTTCGGAAAGCCACCAGGATTGTCGAACGAGCATGGGCTATCACCACGGATCGTGTCGCGAGGGGTGTAGCCCGCTTCGAACAAGGCGGCGAGCACGAAGGTCTTCATCGACGAACCCGGCTGACGGAGCCCGTCGGTCGTCAGGTTGAATTGTTCACGAGCAAATTCGGGTCCGCCCACCATTGCTCGAACCGCAGATGTGTGCGTGTCGACTGCGGCAATGGCGATCGTGAAGCCACGATCATCGTCGGGAAGAAGTTCTTCTCGGGCGGCGAGCGCCATCTCTTGGGCACGAAGGTCGAAACTCGTGGTGACTTCGAGGCCCCCGAAGTACACGGTGCGGAAGCGCTCTTCTGAGGTCTCGCCGATCGGGATGTTGGGATTGGTCAAAAGCTCAACCAAAGCCTCTTCGATGTAGTAGTCGGTGGGCTGAGTGTCGAAAGGCTCTTGTCGTTCGGCAGGAAGCGGAGCCCGCTTGATCTCCTCGCCCTCTTCTTCAGTGATGTGGCCGTTTGCCACCAACACATCAGCCACCGTCTCTCGGCGGTTCCGAGCTTCAACTGCATTGATCGTGGGGTCATAGCGAGAGGGCAAGCGAATGAGTCCGGCCAACAGAGCCGCCTCGGCCCAGTCCATCTCACCAACATCCTCGTAGCCGAAGTAGGTCTCCGCCGCAGCCTGCACGCCGTAGGCGCCTGCCCCGAAGTACACGGTGTTGAGATAGCGCTCGAGGATGTCGTCCTTGGAGAGCTGGCGCTCGAGCCGGAGTGCGTAGAACGCCTCAGTGCTCTTACGGTCGAGGTTCTGGGAGGAGTCGGCAAGCACTGCGTTCTTCACCAACTGCTGGGTGATCGTCGAACCACCCTGTTCGATTCCGCCCGCGTTGATGTTCTCGACCAGGGCGCGGAACACCGCTCGGAAGTTGACGCCGTTGTGGGAGTAGAACTCCGCATCTTCGATCGCGAGGATCGAGTCGATCACGGGCTGCGGAATCTCGTCCAGCGTGACGATCTCACGGTTCTGTTCTTCGACGAGGAACGTCAGGAACGTTCCGTCGGACGCAAGCATCGACGAACGTTGGCCCAACTCGATGAGCGCGAGGTCGTCCGCCTCACCCTGATTTGCCGTAATGGCGTCGGCGACCTGAGGAATCGTGGTGATCGCAGCGCTCGCCGCAACTGCGGCAACAGCAATGAGGACCAAACCGAGAGAGGCGAGGCGCTTGACCAGCCGGAGGATCAGTAACACAGCGGCAAATCGTAGTCACACCAGGAC
>CALHCB010000187.1 GCA_937930695.1 uncultured Acidimicrobiales bacterium
TCGCCGGTGACGAACCGAAACGAACCGACGACCAGGTCCCAGAATCTCGGCACCTCGACCTCATCCCACGGACGACCGGACTCGATCGGATAGGTCCGTTTCGCTGCCGACCAACGATCCTCAAACTTGTCATAGAGAATCGCGGTTGGTTGCGGGCGCCATGCCGTGTCCATGTCCCGTAGCGGATGTTCAGGAGGACGATCGAGCTCGTCGTAGCAGTCACCCAAAAGCCGGAATGCGTTGTCGTACCCGTTGAACCACAAGTGCAATCCGTGTTCAAGAATTCTGTCGCCATAGTCGGACTCACGCCCGGTTGCGCACTTGCCGCCCGCCCGCCATCCAAGTTGGTAAAGGGTGACCTCGTGCCGAGCCCGCAGCTCGGGGGTGGCTGTCAATTCCAATGCAGTTGTGAGGCCTCCGATGCCTCCACCGAGAACAGCAATGCGCTTTCGATCCTCTGACATTTGATTTCCCTCCTCGAAGAACTGACGTGAAATGCTCGAAAGAGCACCGTCATGTCCTCGCGATCTGTTCGCTCATTTCCTCGGCGTGTTGCACCAGCCAGGGAGCCTCAAACTCGCGCCCCATGCGCAGCGCGGTTGCGTTTCGTCTCGTCGCTGCTCTCGGATCACCATGCTCGTTGTGCCAACGAGCAAGTTCGAGGCACGAACGGCCCTCCATGAGGGGAGCACCTGCACGCCGAGCGAACTTTGCCGAGGCCTCGTGATGATGAAGTTCTCGATCCACATCGCCGATCGAACGGGCAAGCAAGCCGAGATAGTGATGGGTCGGCATATCGGCCGAGTATGGATTGATCAACACGTCAGCGAAGGGTTCGAGCTTGTCATAGAAGTATCGGCACCGATCGGAGGTTTCAAACGACGCCGCGACTGCTGCCGTTTCGAGAAAGACTGGGGCAACCCAGTTGGTTGACTCCCAATGCTTCGGTGTCGGTTCGTCCGCACAATCAGCCCACACTGCTGCGGCTTCATCTCGGCGCCCTGTCTGAAGCAGCCAGTAGGCATAGTGGGGGCGCATCATCGGTGAGACCTTGGCCCCGGCGGAGATCAGGTCGAGCATCCCTTCTGCTCGCCCCTGCCAGAAGCGCACGGCGAGCATCTGTCTCGCCGTCGCCGCGCCGCTCATCGGCACATCTGGGTCGTTCGCGTCCGATTTTCGTGTCTGACGGAACGCACTGCGAATGCTCGCTTCTGCACTACTGAGAGAACCCGTCATGATATGCCAGCCGCCGCGAATCATCTCGTGAAACACGTGCTGACGAGGCAGCAGCGATTCGGTCGCTGCAATGTCATCCATTTCTGCCAAGCACTTGAGGCCAGTCGATGCGTCGCCCAGCCTCTGAAAGGCTTGGGACTGGTACCCGAGCCACACCAATCGTCGATACGCGGGCGCTTCTTGTGATTTCAGCAGGGCAAGCAACCGGGTGGAGTCGGCAAGCTGAAGGCGAGCGTGCTTGGGCCCGCTCAGCAAACGAATACGAATTTCGTAGATGGCCACAAGGACGTCGGGGTCTTCCATCCGCTCCGCCATCTCGAGCGCCTCATCAACGAGATCGAACCGCTCGTCGTCTTCGAGGTCGTGGGTCAACTCTGTTGCGAGCGCGGCGAGCAAGAGGGCGCGCTCTGGATCGTCGCTGGAGGGCCGAGCCTCGAGCGCCCAACGGATCTGGGCAACTCGACGATCGTCGACAAAGGCGTACAGCCCGTGCGAACCGATGTCGGCGGCGAAGAGTGCGCGCACCGCTCGATTCGCGTCGCCCGCAGCAATGGCTTGTTCCGCCGCGCCATCAAGAAGTTTGCGGCTACCCGCCTGTGCCGCACGAGACATCGCCGTGCCGAGTTCGATCGTCACATCAAAGCCCAACCCGTCCGGGTCGATCGATGCCGCGAGGTCATTCGCATGGCGAAGCCACTCGATCGCAGCGTCGAGTGCCGTCCGCTGACCGGCTTCCCGAGCTGCGGTACGAAAGGCGTCGATTGCCTCGATCGGATCGAGCACGCCACCTGCTGCCAGAGCGTGCGATGCCACCCGAGCATGACGATCACCGTCGACTGACGGTGTGTCGCGGACAAGCCGCGCGGTTCGGGCATGAAGTCCACGACGCCGAATACTGCTCGAGCGTGCGGCCAGTCGAGCCTGGAAAAGTCCGTGGTTGAAGGCGTACAGATGAAGCGTTCCCGCAGCTTCCTCATGCACGATGTGTCGACGCTCCGCAGTGTCGAGCGCAAGTTCGACATCTGCGAACGCCATACCGCAGAGCTGAGCCGCAAGGTCTACTTCAAACGTGGGTCCCAAGATGGCTGCGGCTTCGAAGAACGGGAGGTGTTCGTCCCCGATTTGATCGAGTTGGCGATCGAGAATCGCCTGAATCGAGACCGGGAGATCAGATGCAATACCCCGCCGGTCGTCATCCAGAACAGCTGAGGCGATGCCCAGCGTCAGCAATGGATTCCCCGCCGTCAGCGCAAACACTCGGCTCGCTCCATCCCCACCGATGATGGCGTCCACACCCTCAATCAGCGATGCCGTGGCATCGATGTCGAGGCCGTGGAGGTCGACTTGATGGAATTCGAACGCCAGCTGATGTGCATCAACGTCAATGTGCGAAAGCGCGGGCCGACCATCGTCGGATGGCCGCGTTGTCGCCAGAATCAATACTCGTTCCATCGGACAGAGGAGCACATGGCGCAGCATGCTGAGCGTCGCATGGTCAGCCCAGTGGAGATCCTCGACAACCAGAACGATGGGCGTGTCCGTACTCAAGGATTCAAGCGAGGCAGCGACCGCACCAAAGAGTCGTTCTCTCTCCGATTCAGCATTGTGGCCGGTCTCGTCTGATGCCACATCAAGCTCAGGAAGAAGTCGGGCAAGGACGGCAACGTGTTCGTCGAAGAGCCGGGAGATCTGTTCCGTTGGAAGGCGATCGGTCACGAACCGAAGGGCTTCAACGAAGGGTCCGAACGGCGAGGTGCTGAACTCATCGCACCGACCGAAGAGCACAAGCGCTCCCTCTTCCTTCGCGTGGACGGCCGCCTCCGCTGCGAGTCGAGACTTACCAATCCCGGCATCGCCATGGAGCACGACGAACCGAGCCGCCTCATTGGCTGACTCAGCACACAGTCCATCCAAGACTGCGAGCTCAGTGGCGCGACCAACCATCGGCTTCGAACCTGCTGAGCGCAGTCGCCCTGGGAGAGGGAGCGACGCAAGCGGAGTCTGTCGCGCTTCATCGCGTTCGGGCGCCGCATCTGTCGCATCGGCAAGGAGATACACCGTTTCGGGTCGATCGAGATCTCGCAGCTCTCGCTGGCCCAGGTGAACGAGTTGAGCCTCGGGAACAGCATCGGTGATGAGATCGGCGGTCGCCCGGCTGATGAGAATGTCACCTGCGTCCGCAACCTCACGCAGCCGCGTCACCCGATTGACCGTACGACCGAAGAACGTGCCGTTTCGTTCTGCCGCCTCACCGGTGTGAGCGGCCATACGCACTTGGAGGTCAATCTCAGCTTCGACGAAGAGAGCGTCGAGGGCCGACCGCGTCTGCATCGCTGCACGAGCGGCGTCACTTGCTCGGGCGAACACGCTCAACGTGGACTCGGCACCTTGTCCTGTCAGAAGCGTGCCGTCGTGATCCGTCACGGCGGCAGCGAGAACTTCGTCATGTCGGTCGAGTAGTTCTGCGCCGGCGTCGGCTGAGACCTCCCAAAGAGCGGCGATGCCCGAGAGATCGGTGGCCAAAAAGGTGATCAAGCCGGACGGCAGCACCGCTACAGACGGGCCATTGGCCGAGCTCTCGCTGGGATCGTCGAGGCCACCGTCAAGCAGCTGTTGCTCCATG
>CALHCB010000188.1 GCA_937930695.1 uncultured Acidimicrobiales bacterium
GAGGGGACGGCGCCGGTGACCGCCTTCTAGTTCTGATTGGCGACGGCATCGGCAATGGCGATGGCCCGCTCGGCCATGGCCACGTGCAGGTTCTCGATCATCTTGCCGTCGACAGTGACCACGCCTCGGCCATCGGCCTGGGCTTCATTGAACGCGGCAATCACGGCCCGAGCGTGTTCGATTTCATCATCGCTGGGGGTCCAAAGATCGTTCGTTGGATCAACTTGACTCGGGTGGACGAGGGTCTTGCCGTCAAAGCCCATCTCGAATCCTTGCGTCGCCTCGACGAGGAATCCTTCGGGGTCACGGACGTCGTTGTAGACGCCGTCGAGAATCATGACGTCTGCTTCTCGTGCTGCGAGTAATGCAGTTGCGAGGTGGGGAAGCAACGGGTGTCGCCCCGCCACCATCGTGGCCTGGAGTTCGCGGTAGAGGTCGTTGGTGCCCATCACCAGAACCTCAACGCGCTCGTGGGCCGCGATTTGGCGCACATCGAGAATCGCCGTCGGTGTTTCGATCATCGCCCAGATCGTCATCTCGGCCGGGGCACCAGCTGCATTCAGCCCAGCGGAGATCTGATCGACGTAGTCGACCGATCCCACCTTGGGGATGACGACTGCGGATGCACCAGAGGTCGCGGCCGCAGCAATGTCGTCAGCGCCCCAGGGCGTGTCGAGGCCATTGCACCGAATCGTGAGTTCTCGATTTCCGTACTCTCCAGAAGCGGCCGCAGCAACAGCTTGTCCGCGGGCAGTGTCCTTTGTGTCTGGGGCAACCGCATCTTCGAGGTCAAAGATGATCGCGTCCGCCGGAATGGTTTTGGCCTTCTCGAGAGCCCGCTCGTTTGCGGCAGGCATGTAGAGAACCGACCGGCGAGGGGCTGGGGCACGTGTGCTCGACTCAGAAGGCATAGAGCTTCTCCAATTCAGGGTCGTTTGCGGCGAGTTGGCGGGCGAGAGCAACAACGACTCGGCATTGCTTGACCGACGCGTCGTCTTCCATCTTCCCGTCGAGCATGATCGCTCCGGTTCCGTCTCCCATGGCTTCGATCACTCGCTGGGCGTGGGCGACCTCACCGGGGTCAGGGCTGAAGACCTTCTTGGCAACATCGATCTGGACCGGGTGGAGGCTCCAGGCGCCAACGCACCCCAGAAGGTAGGCGTTGCGGAACTGATCTTCGCAGGCCACCGTGTCCTTGATATCGCCGAAGGGGCCGTAGAACGGGAGGATTCCGTGCATCACACACGCGTCGACCATGCGGGCGATGGTGTAGTGCCAGAGATCCTGCTGGTAGGTGTCTCGGGCCGAGTTGATGTCGCTGACTCCTTCTGCGTCCATGTCAGGATCGGCCCGGACGAGGTAGCCGGGGTGGCCGCCGCCAACTCGAGTTGTCTTCATCCGGCGGTTGGCCGCGAGGTCAGCCGGGCCCAAGGAAAGACCCTGCATGCGGGGCGACGCTCCGCAGATCTCTTCCACGTTCGCAACGCCACGGGCAGTCTCGAGGATGGCGTGAAGCAAAATTGGTCGAGTGACACCGGCCTTGGCTTCCAACTGTGCGACCAAACGATCGACGTAGTGGATGTCCTCGGGCCCTTCGACCTTCGGAACCATGATGACGTCGATCTTGTCGCCGACCTTGGTGACGATTTCGTGCAGGTCGTCGAACGCCCACGGTGAATCGAGTGAGTTGATTCGAGTCCACAGTTGGGTGTCGCCCATGTCGACGGTGGACGCGACTTCGAGCAAGCCGGCGCGTGCTGCTTCCTTCTGATCAGCGGGAACCCCGTCTTCCAGGTTGCCGAGCAGGATGTCGACCGTGGGTGCAATGTCGGGCACCTTGGCCCGCATCTTCTCGTTCGACGGCGGGAAGAAATGAATCATCCGTGACGGAGGGAAGGGGATGTCCCGCACTGGGTCGGGGGCACCGACCGCTAGGGGCTTGAAGAAGTCTTTGGCGCTACGCACCGATGGAAGATATGCGGTGAAGGGCCTCGCGGGCAAAGTTCTGTGACCTTGTGCACTGCAGATGATCGGTTCGTCTCGCTCTGGAGCCCTCACGTACCTTCGGCGGGATCGGAGTGGGCGCGGCGCGGATCGCGACAGTGGCCCTCTACCGAGTAACGGCAGAGGGCACACCGAGCCGAGCGTTGCCGAACAGTACGGACGGCTCGCTCAATGCGTCATCGGGACAAAGAACAGCGCTATCGAGGTGGCCGCTGAGGTGCCGACTTCTTTGGACTGACTGGCGGCTAGGCGAGTGCGATGTGATCCGCACCATCGGTGCGGTTCCAATAGATGCCCTCATATCCCGGGTGGCTTGCCAATCCGGGGGTCGAGCAAAGATCCATGATCTTGGTGCCCGAATCAAGGGTGACGTCGGTCCAGTCGGTGATGGCAGCGAGCCGATGGTTGATGATCACAACGTCGGCGTTGTCCAGAACATCAGCAAGCTCTCGCGAAACCAGGTCGGCGAGGTGGGGGACCGATGTCAGAGCGAACGTGGCGTTCGCTCCGGTGAGGTCTTCGACTGCGAGCTCAGCATCGAAAATCGACACATCCACGCCCTTGCCGAGCAGGCGCTCGACGACTGCGACCATGGGTGCCTCACGAAGGTCATCGGTGCCCTCCTTGAAGGACAGGCCGATGACGGCAACGCGGGTCGGACGATCGACGAGCACGCGCTCGGCGAGCGAATCGATCTGGTTCTGGTTGGAAAGCAGAGCCCCCGAGAGCATCGGAACGTTCACTGCCTTGTCCCGGGCAACGTCCAAAATGGCCCGGAGATCTTTCGGTAGGCAGGAGCCGCCGAAAGGATTGCCGGGACGAAGGTACTTGGCCGAGATGTTGAGCTTGTCGTCCTGGCAGAAGATCTCCATGACGGTTCGGGAGTCGATGCCAAACGTGCGGCACAACTCGCCCATCTCGTTCGCGAACGTCACTTTCGCGGCGTGGAAACAGTTGGCCGCGTACTTGACCATCGCAGCTTCGCCGACACCAACCTCGACGACGGGCGCATCGATACCGGGATAGAGGTCCCGACATTGCTGGAAGGTTTGAGGATCGTCGGCACCGAAGACGATGACCGGCGGATCGAAGAAGTCAGAGATCGCCGTGGTCTCCCGAAGGAATTCGGGATGGCAGGCGTAGCCGAGCGACTCGCCGAGCACACGACCCGAAGCGGCCTCGAGTTCGGCGATCAATGCTTCGTGAACCTCAGGCAGCGACGTCGAGCGGCTCATCACCGTGACGAACGGTCGAGGGTTGTCTCGAAGTCCTTCGCCGGTCTGGCGAGCGACTGCCATCAGGTATTGAGGATCAATTCCACCCGAAGGAGTCGACGGGGTTCCAACCGCGAGCATGATCACATCGACGTCGGTCGCCGTGCCCTTGCCGTCGGTGGTTGCCGTGATCTTGCCGTCAGCGACGTGACGGGCCAAGAATTCGTTCAACCCAGGTTCGACAACCGGAGCTTCACCCGCCAATACCGAAGCAACCTTGTGGTCAGCGACGTCGACGCCGATGACCTTGTGGCCAAGTTCGGCCAAACAGCCAACTGTGACCGCGCCAACATAACCAAGACCGTATACACCGATCCGCATGAGCCTTACCGCCCTTACTTGTCTCCAACAACGCTGCCCAAATCGGTACAGCGCATCCCGCCGGACACGATAGTCAGGGTTGGGCAGGTGGGGCCACCGATCTACCCCTTCATAGGTGGGTTTGCCCCGATTCTGTGCCGCGCTGGGCCCAATATGGGGTTAGAGCGACCATTCCACGAGTTGACCGATGATCGAATCAACGAGACCGACAGCTGTCGCAACAGCGAGCACAACAAAGACCGCGCCTCCCGCAAACATCATGAATGGGCGGACCGGGAGCAGGAGTGGATTGGGAATCAGGTGCAGAACTGCGCCGAGTACGCCGAGCGGCGCCAAAATTCCGATGAGGTAGCACGCCATGAGGATCAGGCTTCCGGCACCGCCGTCAGGTAGGTCAACGAGAAGAGATCCGAACGCAGCACCGACACAGGGCTCCCACAACGAAGCAGCAGCCAGACCAGCAACTGCGCCACCTGCACCTGATACCAGGTTGATTCGCCGAATCAGCGGGACAATCAGCAGGGCAGCAGCGGCCGCGAACGACATGGCCACGATCGTGATCGGGGTATCGCCAATCCGTGCGCTGAACCGGAGCCATCCCACGGCGACGACCGCGGTCGAAAATCCGACAAGCGCCGCTGAGGATTCCTGACGGGCTGTGATGGCGGCGGCGAGGCCGGGGATGAGAAGCACGAGCGAGCAGGGAAAGAACGCCGTTTCGAAACCCTCGATCACCAGGTCGATGGCCTGCGTCAACATCTCAGTTTCAGGCCCCGCCGTTGCTCAGCAAATAGGCAACCGTCGACTCGAGTTCGTCGTAGGCGCCTTCGCCGATGTGGTCGAAGCGGATGTCTCCGTTGGCATCGACGACGAACGTCCTGGGCCAGAATCGACGACCCTCCTGCCAGCTGCGGAAGTTGGTCTTGCGAGTGTCCAGTGCGATCGGCCAGGTCACGTTGAGGTCCACTGCGGCGTTGGCGATCGAGTTCGGGTCTTTCTCGAAGTCGAACTCCGGTGCATGAACGCCGATGATCTCGAAGTTCTGATCTCCATAGGTGGCGTAGATGTCGGCCAGATTGTCGAGCGTGTTCTTGCAGTTGAAACATCCGAATGTCCAGAACTGGACGATCTTGACCTGTCCAGCAAAGTCCTCGAACGTTGCGGCGTCAGTCTGGAGCCATCCATCCAGATCGGTCAACGTTCCTGCGGGGCCGAGATTCGGAGGCACGTCGATCGCCGCGGACTCTTCGATTTGATCGTCAGCGGGTTCCGGCGAGGCGACCGAATCCGTCTCGACAGGTTCCGACGATGTGTTGCCAGATTCCTCTGCGGTGTCCGCACCCGCTGTGACCGCCGTGGGCTCGCCAGCGCGACCGCTCAAGGCTGTAGCGAGGAGCCCCGCCGCGGCAACGACGCCAACCAACACGGCGATCAATTGACCTCGGTTCATGATGATGCTCCAGGTAGTTTGTCATCCGGCGAAACGCAAGGGATCCCGGCTCGCTTCATGGGAACGTGAGGGATCCCATCCTCGACGTACTCGGGTCCGTCAGGGACAAAAGCGAACGTTGCGTAGAACTCGGTTAGGTGCGATTGCGCATCAAGGACCACAGGTTCAGAACCCGTCAACCGCAACGCTGCTTCCATCATCTGGCTGGCCAGGCCGCGGCCTCGAGCCGCTGGATGGGTGACCACACGACCGATTCGCTTCGCCGACGGGTCGGTGAGGATTCGCAGATATCCCTCGACCGGCACCTCATCGTCGGGACCTCGACGCCACAGATGAGTGGTGTCTTCTCGGAGATCTCTCCCGTCGAGCTCGGGATACGGACACTCCTGCTCGACGACAAACACGTCGATCCGAAGACGGAGGAGTTCGTGTAGTTGCGCTGCGGTGAGCTGTGTGCCGGCCAGAACCTGAAACTCAGGATCGTTGGCGTTGTGTTCGACGTCGGTCACAAGACGACGGTACAACCGGTTTTGGGTCCGATCAGGGCCACCTCCGGAGAGTTCCGAGGTCGTTCATCTTGATCGAACCTGGCACAAACGTGTCGGTTGGTGTAGCAACGACACCATGATCCGATCAGGCCGTGCCAAAAACGGGGACGTCGAGCTCGCGTGGGAGCAGTGGAACGAGCAGGGCGATCCTTTGCTTCTCGTGAACGGTTTGGGGTCCCCTTGTGTGGCCTATCAGATCGGCTTTCTCGAAGCTCTGGCTGAACGCGGGTTTGCCGTAGCTCGCTTCGATAACCGTGATGTCGGTGAGTCTTCGCGCTGCCCTGGTGCGTATCCAACCGAGGCGACGTACGCCGTCGCGGACATGGCACGGGATGCGACCGCAGTTCTCGACGACTTGGGCTGGGAAACCAGCCATGTCTTCGGTCAGTCAATGGGGGGCATGATCGTGCAGCAAATGGCGATCGATGTACCCGAGCGACTGCGTTCGGTGACGTCGCTGATGTCCAGTACGGGGCAACGCGGCGTCGGCAAGCCGACAGCGGAAGCAATGTCTGCGCTGATGGAACGAGCGCCCGACGATCGAGATGCGTGGATCGAGCATCGCTTGAGGACCGAGAAGATCTGGGCATCGAATGTCGAGCTGGATCCGGCTTGGTCCAAACAAAAAGCGGAGGAGCTCTTCGAGTATGGGATCGACGCGGATGGGACGGCACGGCAATACAAGGCGCTCGCGGGCGATGTCCGCGACGCCGGCCTTGCCCAGGTCAATCTTCCGTTCCTCGTCATGCACGGATCTGCCGACACGCTGATCAATCCGGATGGCGGTCGACACACTGCATCAGTTGTTCCTGGCGCCGATTACGTCGAGATCCAAGACATGGGCCACGATCTGCCCCCTATGTTCTGGGATCGGCTCGCAAACGAACAGCGGCAATTCGTCGATGCCATCAACTGAGCCCGTGGTGACAACGAAGCGTACTGATGTGACGAAGAAGAAGACAGCGGCCAAGAAGAAGCCAGTAGTCAAGAAGACAGCGGCCAAGAGAGCCACGAATACGTCCGTCGCGAAGAAGACAACGACCAAGAAATCAACCTCAAAGAAGTCGACGATCAAAAGGGCCGCAACGAAAGCGGCGGCTGTCCCGCCTCAGGGGCCACGAGTGTTCGGGATCGTGGCCACGGGTGCGCCCGTGGTTGCCATTATTCGGCGCGGTCCGAGCGATTGGTGTCAGGTCGCCAGATTGCATCTCGATACCCAGAGTTTCGAATCAGGGGCCTGGTTCCGAGGACGGCTCTTCCCTCAGAAGTGCGACCTGTCACCTGATGGTCGTTGGTTGGCTTACTCCGCTGAGAAGATCGGCGCGGAGTGGGCGGCGGGGGAGACCTACAACGCGGTCTCTCGCCTGCCATGGCTCCATGCGCTCGCCGCTTGGGAAACAGGCACGACGAATACCCGGGGCATCCATTTCGTTGAACGCGGAGGTTCTTTCCAGCTCGAACACCCCGTGATCGGTGATCTTTCGCCGTTTCTGAAGGGACGCCTCGCGCTCACCGAGCCCCTGCAGTTTGCGGTGGAGCAACGTCGGGGATGGAAGGAATCTCCCACATCGCCGCCGCGTTCCAAGGGCGGCCCGTGGGACGAGAAGCGTGCAGCCTCGATCGAGAAGGCCAGACCGGGCTCAGAAAACACCATCGCTCTACGGGCAGCTGGCTCGTTCGCCGCCTTTCGTTCCCTGCCGACGGAGCAGCATGAGGCGGATTACGAGCTCGTCGTCGATGGCAAGTCGACGCTCTTGCCGGGCGTGCAGTGGGCCGATTGGAGCCCAACAGGCCAGCTCATCGTGGCAACTGACCTCGGGGCGATCGAGCTTCACGACGGCGACCGTGCCCCGACCGATTCACCTCTCTTTTGCGTCGAGTTGGCCAAGATGAAGCCATACCCCGCAGCAGCACCACCCGAAGCTCGGCGCTGGTAGCTCATTCCCGTGAGGGGCGAGCTTTGGTCTCGTCTGATCAGACGGCCTAGCTTTGCGCCATGGGACCACTCGAAGGTGTAACGGTGATCGAATTGGCGGGGATCGGGCCAGGCCCGTTCTGCGCCATGATGCTCTCGGACATGGGCGCAGAAGTCATCCGTGTCGAACGCTCAGGAGCAGTGACGGGTGGAGATCCTGCGTCGCCTCCACCAGATGCGTTGACTCGCGGTCGTAAGTCGATCGGTGTCGACTTGAAGAACCCGGACGGCGTCGAGGCGGTTCTCAAGATGATTGAGAGCGCCGACGCCATCATCGAAGGCTTCCGTCCGGGCGTCACCGAGCGGATGGGCTTGGGGCCCGATGATTGTCTCGCCCGCAATCCCAAGCTGGTGTACGGCCGGATGACGGGCTGGGGCCAGGACGGGCCCTATGCGCTCGCTGCAGGACACGACATCAACTACATCGCGCTCGCGGGCGCACTCGAGCCGATCGGCCGCGCCGGACAAGCTCCGGTTCCGCCTCTCAACTTGGTCGGCGATTTCGGGGGCGGCGGGATGCTGCTCGCCTTCGGAGTTGCCTGCGGATTGCTCGAAGCACAGAAATCCGGCGAGGGCCAGGTGATCGACGCAGCGATGGTCGATGGCTCGGCCATTCTCTTCAACATGTTCTGGGGGATGAAGTCCATGGGACTGTGGAACCCGGAGCGGGGCACCAACATGCTCGACACCGGCTCACACTTTTATGACGTGTATGAGTGCTCGGACGGAACCTATATCTCCATCGGTTCGATCGAGCCGCAGTTCTACGCAGAACTACTTCGTCTCTCTGGCCTTGGCGAGCAGCCGGATCTGCCCCGGCAGATGGATCGCGATGAGTGGCCAGCGATGAAGGTTCGGGTTGCCGAGATCTTCAAGCAGAAGACGAGGGCGGAGTGGTGCGAAATCATGGAGCACACCGATGTGTGTTTCGCTCCCGTGTTGGCGCCTGAAGATGCCGCCCAGCATCCACACAATGTTGCCAGGAATACCTTTGTTGAGGTTGGCGGGATGACCCAGGCAGCACCCGCCCCCCGATTCAGTCGCACGACGGTCGAGGTGCAGGGCCCGGCGAAACATCCGGGGCAGGACACCGATGATGTGTTGGCCCGATTTGGGTTCGACCCTGATGGAATCGCAAAGCTTCGCGACGTTGGCGCTGTCGCCTGATCTCGTCACGGCACACTTGAGAGATGGCAACTCTCGTGTGCTTCCATGCCCATCCTGACGATGAGGCGATCGCAACCGGCGGACTGATGGCGAAAGCCGCCGCCCGCGGCCACCGCGTGATCTTGGTAACCGCCACTCGTGGTGAAGTTGGCGAGCCACAAGAGGGCGTGCTGGCCGAGGGCGAACAGCTTTGGGAGCGACGCGTCGTTGAATTGGCAGAGGCAGCCGAGATTCTGGGGGCGGAGCCACCTCGGCTGCTCGGCTACGAGGATTCAGGAATGATGGGCGAGCCGACCAACGACAACCCGGCGTGCTTCTGGCAGGCCGATGTCGAGGAGGCGGCCGAGCGTCTTGTTGAGATTCTCAACGAGGTCCAGGCCACGGTCCTGACGGTCTACGACGACCACGGCGGATACGGCCACCCCGACCATCTTCAAGTGCACCGAGTCGGACTCCGAGCCGCGGAGTTGGCGGGCACCGAGTATGTGTACGAGTCCACGATCAATCGTGATGCAGTCAAGCAAATGATCGCTGCGACTGCCGATGACCCAACTGCCGATGGCCCATCCTTGGAAGAAGTTGAAAGCTTCGGGACAGAACAGAAAGACATCAGCTTCATCGTGGACGTGACTGAGCATGTCGATGTCAAGCGAGCCTCGATGATTGTCCACCGAAGCCAGATTGGACCGGACAGCTTCTTCTTGCAGATGCCAGATGAGCTCTTTGCGGGAGCATTCGGCCAGGAATCGTTCAACCTGCCAGGTGTGAAGGACACTGGCGGCCCTTCGTCGGTCGACATCCTGCCCGGGCTCTAACAGGTCATGTCGTCGAGTAACGACGCTGCGGACGGGCCCATGGTGTCCGTACGACTCCCGCCCGACAACCACACGCACACCGAACACTCCTGGGATGCCGAGAACGGTTCGATGGAAGCCTCGTGCGTCCGGGCGATCGAGATCGGGTTGCCGTCGATTGCATTCACCGAACATGTTGATCTGACGCCGTGGGCAGTGCCAGGTGATCCGGAAGCAAGCTTTGGCCGCTTCGCTCGCCACGTGCACGACGGAGTGATGCACGTTCCCGAGATCGACGTTGATGCCTATTTCGACGAGATCGAGCGATGTCGATCGCTGTTCCCCGACCTTCGCATTTTCAGTGGGCTCGAGATCGGCGAACCCCATTGGTTCCCCGAAAAGACGGCCGAACTCCTGGCATCGGGGCCGTTCGAACGCGTGCTGGGGTCGTTGCACTCGCTCCAGATCGGCGATGCTCCTCGACTTCTCGACGAGTGGTTTTATACCGACCGTGTGCGAGGCGAGGAAGAAATGAACGCGGTGCGGGCCTATCTCGCGGAATCGATCGAACTGGTCGAATCTTCTGCTGACTTCGAGGTGTTCGCTCACATCGATTACCTGACCCGGCAGATCAATCGAGCCGGTCGAGCGCACGATCCCCGACAGTTCGAGGAGGAGTATCGAGCGACGCTTCGTGCCCTTGCGTCTTCGGGTCGTGTGCTCGAATTGAACACTCGGCTGGGTCTGGATCCGATGATCGTCCGTTGGTGGCACGAAGCAGGTGGAGCCGCCGTGTCATTTGGTTCAGATGCCCACGAGGGGGCGCTTGTCGGATCGGGCTTTGCGGAAGCCGCTGCGATGGCAGAAGCAGCAGGATTTCATCGTCAGGCCGATCCGATCGACTACTGGCGACGCTCGACTCGCTAGCCGGTCCAGTCGCGCTTCTTCAATCGAAAGAGCACGTGACGTCGTAACGGGTGACCCTCGGCCACATTGGGATGCTCGAAGTCGTTGCCGCGATCGCGTTGCATGCCGATGCGTTGCATGACTCGCTGGCTGGGACGGTTGGTCACGGCAGTGAACGACAGAATCTCGTCGAGCCTGCATTGCTCGAAGCCAAACCACAGCGCAGCGGCGGCAGCTTCGGTGGCGAACCCTTGGCCCCACGCCGATCGCGCGAGCCGCCACCCGATTTCCACGCCGGGAAGAAACGATGCGTCGAAGTCGGCGTAGGCCAACCCAGTGAAGCCGATGAACTCGTGTGTGTCCCGACGCTCCAAGGCCCAGAGTCCATAGCGATGTTCGTCAAAGGCAGCTTCGAAGGCATCAATTGACGCGTCGGAACGTTCCGGGGTCAGCAGATCAGGAAAATACTCTCGAACCTCTGGGTCGGCGTTGAGCTCGGCAAACGGGGCGCGGTCAGCAGATTTCCATCGGCGCATCACCAGTCGGTCGGTTGCGATCTCCAGTGGTGTCGACAACGTCAGCCCTCGCTTGCGGAATCGAGGCCGGTGCCGTCGTCTTCCCGAAGATCATCAATGTCCTCGGGTCCGTCGCCCTGGAGCGCTTCGACAACCGGAAACAGCTCATCGGTGAAACCGTCGAGTTCGCCGGCTCCGCGAAAGACGTGGGCGCTGCCGTCTGAGCGAACCAGAAGCGCGCTGCCAGCGAAGTTGCCCTCGGGGCTCGACATGTGGATCTCATAGGCCGCGGGATCGATCCGTACGGGCTCCGACGTTTGATGAACGAGTTCCCAGTCGAGCACGAGCGCGCCGTCTCGTTGGGCGACGATGAGATCTCCGCCACGGGAGGGCAAGCGTCGACCGTCGAGCGCGAGGCTGGTGACGTAGAACCGGCGATGTCTCACCACCCCGAGACTACCGACCGGCAGTTGACCTCAGCGGAAGCGGGTCACACCGCTAGCCTCGCCATCGTGTCGATCCTGGAGTTCCACGAATCCTTCGCGTGGGTGGTGATGGTTGCCAATGGGTTGGCAGGCGTTTGGTCTCTGACCGCGCACCGAGTCGAGGCCGTACGGCGCCGAGCTTTTTGGTGGTTCTGCTACGCCGCGCACTTGACGATTGCCGTTCAGGTAACGATCGGCGTGATCGGACAGCAGTCCGGTGACGTGGTCGCTCCGTCGATCCATCAGTTCTATGGATTCGTCGCTTTTGCCTCAACAGCGATCATTGCGGCATATCGGCCTCAGCTCGAAGAGTGGCGATTCCTGCTTTACGGCTTCGGAAGCCTGTTCCTGATGGGCCTGTCCATTCGGTCCTTCTTTCTCGTTGGGCCGATCTGACGGATCCGAGCGAGCGGGAGGCATCGATGCCGTGACCGGCAACTGCCGCTGTTCTTTGGCACCATGGAAGGATGGAGCGCGATCCCGAGCATCGAAATTTCTGGGACATCGCCGATGACTTCATTGCTTCGGGTCGAGTCGACGAAGGTTCCATGATGGGGCACCACTGTTTGCGGGCCAACCCCGGTGGGGGGTTTGTGGCGACCGTTGAGCGGTCGTCCGGCAACCTCGTGGTCAAGCTGCCGAAGCCTCGAGTCACAGCCCTCGTGGAGTCGGGAGAAGGTTTGTCCTTTGCCCCAGCGGGAAAGGTTTTTCGTGAGTGGGTGGCCATTCCCGTCTTCGAGCCCTCGACTTGGGAGGCCTACATCGAAGAGTCAATCGCCTTCGTGTCGAGCCTGACGAAGCAGTAGCTCAGCTTCGTGGCCCGCGACCAAACAACAGCTGAGTCCGTCCCCGCCTCGGCAACCGAACTGTCGACGCTGGGCGAGATCTGGAGCGTGTTCATTCGACGAAGCTCTCCTCGCGTGCTGATGGTCGCCGCACTGCTGCTCCTCATCGCGCGGCTTGTTGTTGGAGACGTTGGTCGGGGCGATCTTGCGGCGCTCGCGGTCACGTTGGGTCTCACCGGCACGGTCGAGTGGGTCATTCACAAGTTCTTGCTGCATGCACCAGCCGACTCGTTGCGAATGAGAAAGCTGAAGACGGGGACCGGCCATCGGCAACATCACCTTGACCCGAATGACATCGACTGGATCTTGCTTTCTCGAGTCGATGCGATCACGTTTCTCGTGGCGCTCGCCGCCTTCTCTGCTCTTTGGGGTTTGCCGCTCTTTGTAGCCCTTGATGCCAACATCGGGCCGTCGTACCTGAGTGCGCTGACGCTCGCGTGCCTTGGCCTGGCCCACTACGAATGGACGCATCTCATGGTCCACGCTCGCTATCGCCCCCGACTGGCCTTCTATGCATCGCTTGCTCGTCATCACCGGTTGCACCACTTTCGCAACGAGGGCTACTGGCTTGGGGTGACGTCGAACAGTGGAGACCGGCTTCTCGGCACGCTTCCCGCAAAAGGCGACGTGCCACTCTCGGCCACAGCCCGATCTCTTGGGTGATCTCAGGTTGGGCTCCATCGGATCAACGAGGCAACCGCAGTTCGTGATTCTTGGGCGGCCGCCACGAGTTGTTGGATTGTCGTACGAGTCCCGACTCGCGCTCGGGGAGGGAATGAGGGAAGGGCGACGACCAGTGCCATGTCCACGCGAATGACGCCGTCTCCAGCGGCTGGGAGCAGCGCCCCGATAACCCTGGAGTTGATGACGAAATCCTCGGGTGGAACACCAAGCCAACCAACGAGTGCAAGGACGCCGTCAGCCTCGGCGTCAGACGCGGTAGCGAATCGACGAATCGTTGACGTCGCGACACCAACGTCACGGCAGAGCGCTGCCCAGGTCAGGCTCTGACCGGTACGGGCTTCATCCACCGCGTCACTGAGCGCACGCAGATCGAACGGCCCTTCATCGGGCTGGCTGCGTTGCGGCTCCACGCTGGAAGGGTACGCACGATCGTCGTCTCCTAAAACGGACTCTGGAGGCGGCCGCTCCGTCGTTGCGACGGTGGACGCCTCCAGAGTTGGAAGAGCAGAGATCGAGATGGTGACTACATCGCCGGAGCGATGCCGAGGTCAGCAAATCCCTTGGTCTCGTAGTTGTTGCGGAACATGTCCCGGAGCTTGGCGGCTGCGACGTCGTAGGCCTCGGGGTCATCCCAGGTGTTGCGAGGGTTGAGGATGGCGTCGTCGACGTTCGGGCAGGAGGTTGGCATCTTGAGTCCGAGCGTTGGCTCGGTCTCGGTTGCAACATCGTCGAGGTCGCCGGCGAGGGCAGCGTCGAGCAGTGCCCGGGTTGCCTTCAGCGACATGCGATCGCCCTTGCCGTATGGCCCGCCAGACCAACCGGTGTTGAGCAGAATGCAGCGGGTGTCGTGTTCTTGCATGCGTGCGGCAAGCAACTCGGCATAGACCGAGGGCTTCTGGGCCATGAACGGGCCGCCGAAACATGCACTGAACGTGGCTTCTGGTTCGGTGATTCCAAC
>CALHCB010000189.1 GCA_937930695.1 uncultured Acidimicrobiales bacterium
GCGTTGCTCATGTCGGTTCCTTTTGTTTCGGTGTCCTGAAGGCGGACTGCGGAGGCGCCGTGCCTCTCTGGAACCAACAATGA
This sequence comes from uncultured Acidimicrobiales bacterium, assembly GCA_937930695.1. Taxonomy (GTDB): domain Bacteria; phylum Actinomycetota; class Acidimicrobiia; order Acidimicrobiales; family SZUA-35; genus CALEWY01. The sequence goes on from CALHCB010000189.1 coordinate 84, forward strand.
GGGATCGACCCCCAACGCTTCTGTGAACCACCTCACACAAGAGGAAGAATCTTTGAAGGACCATGAAGTTGTGCAACATCGACGTCTGTTGGGCACTGACCACGACGCTTGTGAGCGCCGGGTTGCACGGGTGTAGCGTCGTGGGATGACGATCGACAGCCCTGAGACGACGACCGACGAGTTGCTCTGCCAGCACCTGGCCGACGCCGAATTTGCCCACACCGGGCGGCGTTCGTTCTTCGAGTACCGCGATACGGGTCTTGGAGATGCCACCGATGGCAAGTTTCGGGCGCAGGTCATGCGGGCCACCGACGTGATGGAGACCACCGGGTGGCACTATCACCAGTGCGAGCTTCAGTTTGTCTACGTGCTCAAGGGATGGGTCGAGCTCGAATTCGAGGATGGTCGAGTCGAGCGGCTCGAGGAGGGTGCATCGTTTGCCATTCCTGGAGGAATGATCCACAACGAAACGGCTGCTTCGTCGGATTTCGAGGCGCTCGAAGTTGCTGCGCCCGCTGATATGGGAACCGTTGCCGTGGATGCCCCAACCCGATGAGCGATCCTGTGTTGCCGTTGTCGGTCTTGGACCTGGCGATGGTTCCCGATGGAATGTCGAGCGCACAGGCGCTCGCCGACACCACAGCGGTGGCCAAGCGAGCAGACGATCTGGGTTTCACCAGAATCTGGGTGGCTGAGCATCACAACATGGCAACCGTTGCCAGCACCACCCCGTCCGTGCTGATGGCGCACTTGGCGAGTGCCACCGTGCGAATCAATGTTGGTTCTGGTGGCGTCATGCTGCCGAACCACGCACCGCTGGCGATCGCCGAGCAGTTCGCCCTGCTCGAAGCCCTTCACCCGGGTCGGATCGATCTTGGTGTCGGTCGCGCCCCTGGTTCGGATCAGGCGACCGCGGTCGCATTGCGCCGCACCGCAGACAATCGTGACGCCGAGGATTTCCCCCGGCACCTTCTGGATGTCATGGCGCTGTTGGGCGATGTCCGTACCGAGAACGGTTTGTGGCGCCAGTTCAATGCGACTCCCGCGGCGACGTCGTATCCCTCGGTCTTTCTGCTCGGCTCGTCCTCGTTCAGCCCACAGCTCGCTGGCATGTTGGGGATCCCGTTCGTCTTCGCCAATCACTTCGACATGGGCGGAACACTGCACGCCGTGCAAATTTACCATGACCATTTCGAGCCGTCGGCCGCCCTCGACGCTCCCTATGCCATCGTGTCGGCGGCAACGATTGCGGCAACGACACAAGAGGAAGCCGAATGGCTTTCAGGGCCCAGCCGACTCCGTAAATACGGAATGCGGACCGGGCAGATGCTTCCTCTATTGGACCCAACCGAAGCTGCCGCCCATCCTCAATTCTCTTCGGCTCAACAGATGCCGAGCAACGCACTCATCGGAACTGCCGAGATGGTCGTCGAGGGCCTGGAAAAGCTGGTGGCCGAGACCGATGCGAACGAGCTGATGCTCTACACCGCGGCCTATGCGGTGGAGGATCGAATTCGGTCGCTGGAGCTCATCGCCGAAGCGTGGTTCAACTGAGGATCGTCACTTCGGATCCCGCCACATCGGTCGGAAGACCGGCCCATTCGGGAGCTCGATTTCGCTCGTGACTTCGAATCCGTACCGCTCGTAGAGCGACACGTTGCGGATATTCGAGCTTTCGAGGTAGCAGGGGACCTGCTCAGCATCGGCAGTGTCGAGTACCCGATTCATGACCTTGGAGCCGAGCCCCGTGCCTCGACAACTCGGTTCGATGCCGATGATGTTCAGATAGAAGTGACCCACATCGACAGGATGAGCGGCGCCCAACATGGCGATGCCGTCGCGGAGTTCGTCTGTGCGGTGGGGATTGGCGCCCAGGATCACCATCCAGTGAGTTCGAAAGCCCTCGGGTCCGAAGAGATCGATATCTGGGGGTCCCCAGAGAGCCGCGCCGACGACCCGGCGTTCTGGATCGAGCGCGGCAAACGCGTGGCCACGTTGCATCGATAATGCGATGGATGCACGCATGTAGGCGTTGAGAAGAATTGGCCGCGTCGCGTCGTCGGGAAAGAACCATTGCATGAGCGGATCGTCGTGAAATGTGGCGGTCAATGCGACCGACGCGTCCCGGACGTCGCCGTGGCGCATCAGGCGGGAGGAGGTCGCTGCATCTGGCACGCACTCACCATCGCATTCATCAGCGCTGGTGAGCGCGGATGGTGAGTGAACGGGTTGCGCGCCGTGTGATTCTCGCCCAAGATCAGGTCGGGCCAGCCGGAGGGGGACCGGAATGGGGCGACAACGCAGATCGAGAACTGTCCTGATCGTCGCGGCGGTGTTGGCAGGGTCGTGTAGCTCGCCACGGCCAGAAAGTGTCGTACCTGGTGAGGTCGACTCGAGGACCCCCGATGCGACTGTCACGACGGAGGCTGCCCTTGGCCTTCAACCCGAGATCCCCAATCTTGCGTCTGCACTTGTCGAACGGCAGCGGCGTCGGCACGTCGTTCCGGACCCAATGGGCGATCTCCAGGAGCAGTTTGGGATTGCGCCAGTCATGTTGCCTCTGGGCGAGGTGACCACAACTGATCTTGGAATTGAAATGACGCTCACGTTTGAGCGGTGGTGGCGGTTGGAATCCGCAGGCCCCGCAGGGATCGCCCTCGCCCCACCCGAGAATCCTCTCGGGAGGTTGAGGCCCAACGTTGTCTTCTTTCGCCCACTGGGCTTCGTCGATCCGGTTCTGGCGCCGTCCGGGCAATTTCTTCCTGGCGATCAGTCGATTGAACGAGACCAACTCGGGAACTGGATTTCGGCCCTTGGCCAAGTCGTGCTGCTGGACAGCGAGGAGATGATGATCGACGGCCGAGTCGTTACTCGCTATGACGTCGATCTTGACCCTGCGCTCGGACCGACTTCTGATCAATGCAGTCCGGGAAACTGCATCGACTTCGCCTGGAATGGCGCCAGCAACTACTTCAATCTGCGCGATGAAGAGGCTGTGTCGTACTACGAGATCGCTGACCCCAAGGGGCCAATCGTGGTGATCGTGGCGTACGAGGAGGGCGATTCACTCTTTGGTGAGCGAGCCGATCGGCTGATTCGGTCGGCTCGTTTCGGACCCTCGGCCCCACATCCGATTCCGGAAGATACTCGCATCGCGAATTTCTCGACTGTGAAAGCAGGAGAATGGCAGGTCTCGGCCATTCCGGATGTGCGGATTCGGTTTGAGTTCTATGCATCGATCGCTCAGCGCCCGGGTCTCGTCGGATTCGGCCATCCAGTCTCCGGCTTCGGTGCTTCGGTTTCTCGGCTTCTCATGAACGGTGCGGAAGAACGACTGGTTTCAGCCGAAGACGTTCTCGACGCACTGGGGGCCGATGAACAATGGAACGTCGAAGTCGGAGATGAGATCGACTGGTTCGACGCCGACGGGATTGAGCGATCCGGTCGGGTGATGTTGGTCGGCACCGATCTCGTCGAGGACGACCCGACGCCCCCGGTGTTGCTGGCGATGCTCGAAGAGGGTGACGATCCTCGGTTGCCGGCTTGGCCAGAGGTTGCAGATTCGACGTTGTACCTGGTCACGGCGGTCGAACACGGTGGCTCAGCTCGCGTGTATGCGTTCGGGACGTTCGCCGCGGATCGAGATCCTTCCGATCCGGAGGCGATCTCCAGGCTCGTGGACGTTGGTTCGCGACTGAGTTTTGACTGATGAGCGACAGAATCGTGCCCGATCGTGCGATGACATGAACATGACGTCGCCGCGAGTCGGGGGAGCATCGGATCTCGAGATCCTGCAAGGGCTCTTTCACGCCGAGGTGGCCAACGTGCATGGATTCGTTCTTGCTCGAACTGGTTCAACCACCATCGCTGAAGACGTGACCGGAGACGTTTTCGTCGAAGCGGCCAGACGGTTCCGGGAAGGTCGGGGCGACGAAGTCACAGGAGGCTGGCTGATCACCGTGGCCAGACGACGGCTGATTGATTGGTGGCGCCGGTCAGAAAGCCAACGGCGCCGGACCGAACTCCTTCGGCTCGAACGTCAGCCGGAAGAAGCAATGGCTCCGGAGGACAGTCGACTGTTGGTTGCCATGTCGTCCCTACCGGACCGACAACGAGCAGCTCTGTCGTTGCGATACCTCGATGAGTTCTCGGTCAGCGAAGTAGCTGATGCTCTGGAGCTGAGCTACCAGGCCACCGAGTCACTTCTGGCTCGAGCGAGACGATCATTTCGGCGAGCCTACGGTGGTGAGAGATGACGGCTGACGAGGAAGAGCTGAGAGAGATCCTTCGGCAGCTGGATGGACCGCGTGATCCGGACGAGTCGACCAAGGTTCGCCTCGAGGACCGAATGCTTGCCGCATTCGCTTCTGAGCGCGATGACACAGAAGCGTTCAGCACCGACCCTGATGCACACGAGCCGGCGAACGGTCAATTGCTCGATTTCGATCTGAGTCGCCACGCCCCCGCACCAGGCTTGCCAATAGGCCGCCTTGTGCTTTCGGCTGCCGCAATCATCGTCCTGGTCGTTGGACTTGGGGTGTTGTTGCTGAGCGACGAACCGCCGACGACAGACATTGCGGTTGTCCCGCCGGAAACGACCAGCGCAATCGAGCCGTCGATCGATTTCTGGTGTGATACGAACCTGGTGAATCTCAGAGAATCCATCGATCGGCTTGATCGAGACGGGCCCTCCAACGATGCGAGCAACCTCGCCCTTCAGGATCTCGAAGCCCTCATTGCCGATTTCGAGACGATTCCAGCATCAACGCCCGTCCGACGCGCCGAGCTTCGAGAGCAGCTTGAGATCGAAGCGGCGGCGGTTCGGGCGGAAAGTATTACGTCGACTGTCGGAGGTCAGGTGTTGTTTGAGGATCTCGTGACGCGTCTCGAGTCGGAACTGATTGTCCTTGGTGGTGACGCCGATCGATGCTCGATCTCTTGACGAGTGACAGATCGTGGTCTTCGAATGCGATGAAGGTTTGCGATGAAGGAACGGAAACTCGCTCTGCCACCCGCTGAGGGTGCGAGCGCAAGAGGGGAGCGAAGTTGATGAAGAAGCATTGGACTCGACCACGTTGTTTCAGGCTTTTGGCCGCGAGTTCGTTGGCCATCGTGCTTGGCAGCTGCGGGAGCTCAGGGGCAGACCCTGAAGAACAATCCGCAGCAGCGGCCGACTCGTCGAACGAGTCAGCGACGGAAGTAGCTGCTGAGTCAGAACAGAGCAATGATTTAGAACAAGAGGGCACCGATGAAGTGGCCGCCTCGGCGGATGAACCGGCGCCGGAACCAGTCGTGGCTGGCGTGTTCGATGCGCAGGAGCAACTATTCGAAGAACAGTTCACCGACATCGGGGCGGGGACCTACCGATTCAACCGTCTCGGGACCGAATTCACCATCCAGATCGCTGACCCGGTTGTGGTGCAACCGAATGAGAAGACCCGAGTGGTCTTCTCCAGCCAATCGTCTCGAGGGCCCGGCGACGATGACTTCATTCTGTTTCGACCGAACTGGCTCTCGTCCCCTGAAGATCTGGGAAGCCAGGAAACAGAGAGCTGGGCGTTGACCGACATCGATGGCTGGCTTGATGACCTGCCATCTACCGTGGTGGTGACCGATCGAAGAAGCGAGGAGCTCGGCGGCGTAGCGGCGATCAGCTTCGATCTGCAGCTTGCTGAGGATCATCGCTGTGGTCCTGACGCGTGCGCCTTCTTCCTAAAGAGCCAACTCGATGCTGTTTGGTTCGAGAAGGGTCGTTTCTATCGGGTTTGGTACGTGCCGCAAGGAAACCAGTCGCCGATTTTTGTGGTTGTCGGTAGTAGTGGCCCTGATGACTCTTGGTTCGAAACCGTGGATCGACTCCGAACGGGCCTCGCGTTTGGGCCGGCCGCGCCGCATCCGATCGCGGCGGACGTCGTGTTGTGGGAGGAGGGCCTGCCATCGGACGTGCCCGCCGGAGTGGTGACGATTCCGGTTGCCGGTGGCCTCACCTTCGAGCTGGACGAGGAACGATTCATCTTCCAGGTCGAGGGTTACGCGGCCATCTACCCGGATGCTCCAGCACAGAACGACATCTTTATCGCTCGGTCCACCCAGGCAGGTCCAATCGACTCGATCCAAAGTGGTGTTGAGCGGCTCGAAGAGCATTCCAGCATTGAGGTGATCGGGGTGGAGGACGTGATGGTTGGCGAGCGGTGGCCAGCCAAGAAGGTTGAGATCGAGGGTCGTAGTTCGCCAGTGTTGAGCTGGTCGGACCCGTTCGATGAACAGAACATCTGGTTCCCTCCGGTCTTCGGGACGGTTTGGTTCATCGACATCGGCGAATCGTCGCCGCTCGTCGTGACATCTGAGACCTTCGAGGGGCGTGAATTTCTGGCGGCCCCGAATGCGACCGCAGAACGGCTGCTGGCAACCTTGGAATTGGCTGCGGGCTGACTCGGCTGACCGAAAGGAAGATCCCGGGCCGATGGCCCGGGATCTTCGTCAGCTTCGTTCATTTGGCTCCCTTCTCTGCGGGATCCATGTGTGGGTTGGGCCTTGGCTGGTCATTCTCCGAGCAGACCTCGGTTCCAGGCTTCGGCGCAGGCCAGCCGACCCTCGATGCCGGAGAGATTGTTGCAGTCTTCGACGATGAAAGAGTCAGGAGTCTGGCCGAGGCTGTTGCCGTAGAGATCGGACTGACCGCTGAGGGCAAGAATCGTGCAGGCGTCACCGTCAAATTGGTAGTTGCACTCGAGGTAGAGCTCAGACGCCTGTGCATCGGAGAAGCCGTCGTGGGAAACAATGTCGGCGCCGGATCGATACACGATGACGCAGTCGCCAGTGTGAGCGATGATGTGACAGTCGCCGTGCACATCTGCTTCGTCCTCGGGGAAGTCGTGGAGGCCGTCACCGTCCTCGTCGGGGGCACCCTCATCACCGTGGAAGTCGTCAGCAAAGTCGAAGAGGTCGAGATAGCTGGCGTTGACCCAGCCGGTGAAGCCGAGTGAGTCGACGAGCCACCACGTGCGTCCCTTGTTGTCGGTGGCGCAGGTGTCGATGCTCTCGTAGGTGAAGACCGCTTCGCCCTCGAGGATCGTGACGATTGCCGGCTGGTTGTAGTTGGGGTTGGTTCGCAGGACGAGGCCACCATCTTTGTCGTCGGCCTTGATGCCGGAGACCTCGTACTCAAAGCCGGCCGGGTAGGCGGAGTTTGCGCAGCTGCCAATGGTGAATGCGGGTGTCGCTGGCTTCGGTGCAGGAGCAGCGATCGGTGCATCGTTGTTTTTCTGCGAACCGAGCACGTTGGTCGGTGTCTCGGTGGTTGGCGTGCTGATCGCGATCTCCGGAGCTTCGGAGGTGAGCACCGTGGTTGCTGGAGCGGTGTCGATGGGAGCTGCTGCTTGGTTGGT
>CALHCB010000190.1 GCA_937930695.1 uncultured Acidimicrobiales bacterium
TGAGGTCGCCGTGAATGAGGGTGCGCTGGTCGAAGTCGTTGAGAACTTCAGCTGTTGAGGTCACGATGTCGTCGACGTCGTCCATGAGTCCGCGGTCGACACTCGGATTGGCTCGGAGACGCTCGATCTCGACGAAGAGGGGAGCGAGTGGCGTCACGCACCGGGGATCGATGAAGTGCGTCGCAACTTCGAGGCGAGGGACCGAGGTCGGAGTCGACGTTCGATGCAGGGCGATGAGCGCGTCGGCGAGATCGCGAATGGCCGTTCGGCGTTGGGCCTTGCTCATGTTGGGCCAGGCGTGGGCCAGCGGACCGCCAGGCTTGCGTTCAACGATGAGATAGTCGGCTCCGAGTTCGCCACCCCAGTGCACACCGGTGGGGGCCCAAGGTTTGTCGGGGAGAAAGCCGTAGAGCATGGCTTCCCGGCGAAGACGTTGGTTCGGCTGACGATTGATCCGAACGACGACTTCGTCGCTCAGGTAGACCTCGTTGCGCGTGCTGGAGGCGCGGTCAAGCGATCCGTCAAACGGAAGGCCGGCTGCCCTGAGGGCATGACGGGCACGAGCTTCAGCGAAGTGAGGTGACTGGTCCTGCATGTTGATGGTCTCACTTGAGCCATCGGCGCTAGGTCGACGTTCTTTATGGTGGGGGGTCTTGTGGCCTATACGGAAGGCTCGTTCAGCCCCCTTTCCTGGAGCTAGGTGAGCAGTGCCTCCTCGCTCAAGATCGGCCACGCCGCGCTGGCCCATGGGCCGAACGGTCGATCAGCGAGAGCGACGCATGCTCGACCGGCGATGGGGTCAACCCAGAACATCGTCCCTGCTCGCCCGAAGTGTCCGAAGGTCTCCGGACTGTTGTGCGCTGATGTCCAGTGGGGAGTCTTCGTTCCTTTGAGTTCGAAACCGAGTCCCCACGGGTTTGGATCCTGTCGTCCATAGCCCGGCAACACGCCGACGAGCTCGGGAAATTGCGGGGACGTCGCCTCGGTCAAAGTTGAAGGATCAATGAGAGTTGGAGCTTGCAACTCGCCGACGAACCTCACGAGATCGTTTGTCGAAGCCACCGCGCCATGAGCGGGTGAGCCCACGAGGCGCGTGTCGCTCAGGCCGAGTGGCTCACATACCCCAGCCAGCAGGTAGTCGCCGGCGGTCATCCCCGTTGCGGCTTGGAGATGTCGACCCAGAACCTCAAATCCGTGATTGGAGTAGATCCTCTTCGATGCCGCGGCGATTGCTGGGTCGCTTACCTCTGGGCCCAGGCCGCTGGCATGAGCCAGCAGGTGTCGAACAGTCACTCCAGGTGGCAGGCCCGCCTCGATGGGCGTGTCGTCGAGCCCGATCGAGCCTTCTTCAATAGCGACCAAGAGGGCGAAGCTGAACAACGGTTTGGTGAGCGACGCGAGCTCGAAGACGTGGTCGGTGTGGCCGGCGGAGTCGACAGTTCCGTCAACAGACCTGAACGCGGCGGCGGCGGTGGTGACAGGCCAGTGATCAATATGCATCGAAGCAAGTGTGGCAGCCGCGTATGATCGCTGCGTGACGGCGGGGAACGAGATCTATCGAACTGCAGCAAGCCATCGGGTGAAACGCACGTTCAGTTTCCTCGATCTGTCCGGGTTCACGAACTTCAGCTACGTCGAGGGCGATGACGCCGCTGTCGCAGAACTCTCCAAGTTTCGAGCCGTCATGCGTTCAGTCGGATCGGCAACAGGCATTCGCATCGCCAAGTGGTTGGGCGATGGAGCGATGCTTGTTGGGTTGGAACCCGTGGCCTCTATCAGTGCCATTCTGCGAATCATGAGGGAATCCGAGCGAGCTGGTCTTGCTCTCCCCGTGCACGCGGGCGTGGCGGTGGGCGACGTCATCTTGTTCGAGGGCGATGATCACGTGGGGGTGACGGTGAATTTGGCTGCGAGGCTGTCCGATGCGGCATTGCCCGGACAGCTGCTGGCCCCCGTTGACATTCTCCCTGGGGTAGCCCGCAGCAAAGCGGTGTTGGGTGAGATCGATCTGCCTGGGTTCGATGGGGGGCTCATGGTGGCGGATTTGGCCCTCGTCCCAGAGCTGGTCGAGTCGGCCGACCTCTGAGGTACGCGACCGAGCTGATCGTCGGTCGTCGCGGCCTCCGATCGCTGTCGCGAGGTCCTCACGAGGGTGTTCGCGGCGTCGGAGCCGTAGATGGGTACTCTTGGGCCATCAAAACCTCCTACCGAAATCGAACCCCACAGCTATGAGCCGCTCGTTTCAGGAACTCGGAGTGGCTGCACCGCTGGTGGAATCACTCTCGTCCCGTGGATACGTCGATGCGTTCGCGATCCAGGACCTCGCTATTGAAGACGCCCTTGCTGGCCGCGATGTGTGCGGCAAGGCCCAAACGGGCTCCGGCAAAACGCTTGCCTTCGGCATCCCCGTGGTGCAGACCCTTTCCGAAGGTGCCCGTGGCACCGTTCGGGGTCTGATCCTGGTTCCAACTCGCGAGTTGGCAACCCAGGTGGTCGAGGAGCTCGAACCGTTATGCGCCGCGGTCGACATCTCGATTCTCGCCATCTATGGCGGTGCTGACATCGAGAAGCAGATCAAGCGTCTCAACCAAGGCGTCGAGTTGATCGTGGCCACACCCGGCCGATTGATCGATCTGCTCGAGCGCAAAGAGCTCTCGGTTTCCGACGTCGAGTTCGTCACGCTTGACGAAGCCGACCGTATGGCCGACATGGGGTTTCTGCCCCAGGTCGAGTGGGTCCTCCGCCGGATCGAGGGCGAGCATCAAACGCTGCTGTTCTCGGCAACGCTCGATGGCGCCATCGACACGTTGGTGACTCGCTACCAACGTGATCCGGTCCGCCACGAGGTGGAGCAGGACGAAGTGACGGTGGAGCAGATGGCTCACCGATTCCTGCAGGTCCACAACATGGACCGGGCAAAGATCGTTGCGGCCATCATCGGCCACTCGAGCAAGACCATGGTGTTCTGTAACACCAAACGGGCCTGCGATCGATTGGCTGATGATCTCGATGGTCTGGGCATTGCATCCGAGCCAATCCACGGTGACCTTCGACAGCGGCAGCGTGAGAAGGCACTCGGCGCATTCTCCGATGGCGACATTCAAGCGTTGGTCGCAACCGATGTCGCCGCCCGTGGTATTCATGTTGATGACGTCGACGTGGTGGTCCACTTTGATCCACCAGACGATCACAAGACCTACCTTCACCGCTCAGGCCGTACCGCTCGAGCGGGTGGCATTGGTGTCGCGGTCACGCTGGTTCTTTGGAACCAGGAGCTTGAAGTCAAGCGGATCCAGAAGCGACTTGCCCTCGACATTCCCATCGTCGAGATGTTCTCCAACGATGCTCGCCTCGAGGACCTCTTCAACTGGGATCCGACTGCCTGAGTGTGACCTCTTCTGAGGCCTGGGAGCTCGTCGAGGCGCATGAGCGTTCGGCGAGTTCTGAGCAACGAACAGCCCGGGGAGCCTGGTACACGCCTCGGGCGGTTGTCGCTGGGGTGACGGCGCTTGCCATCGATGCGACGTGGCAGCCGTCGCTAGTGGACGATCCGACCTGCGGGGCTGGCGCCTTCCTCCTGGGCGCCCTCGATCGACTGGTTGAGCTCGGTTGTGAGCCGATCGACGCGTTGTCGCGAGTCTGCGGCACCGACATCGACGCGGGAGCGGTGGATGCCTGTCGGGCGGTGCTGTCGAGCTGGGGGCAGGCCCACGGTGTGCCAGAGACATCAATCGATGAAGCACGCGCAAGAGTGTCGGTCGCCGACGCCTTGGATCGCGATGTATCGGAGCGGCGAACGTTCGGCGGGACGGGCAGCGCTGCCGGACCGGCCCTGGTGATTGGAAACCCACCGTTCGCAACACCCCTTCGAGGGCGAACGCTTCCTTCAAGCGCTGTGGCGTATCGAGAAGCCCGCCGGGAGTGGTTTGGTCCCTACGCAGATCTTGCTGCCCTGCACCTGGGAGCGGCACTTGAACAGCGACGCTCCGGTGATCGGCTGGCGATGGTGCTGCCGCAGTCGGTGATCTCCAGTCGAGATCTCGGTGGGCTTCGCTCTCACCTCGACGAGCAAGCTCCGGTTGTTGGAGCGTGGGCAGCCGACTCGTTGGTGTTCGATGCGAACGTGCGCGTCTGGGCACCGGTGCTCGAGGTTGGTTCGGACCCTGACGCCCTCTCGATCGTGCACCACGAGTCGGGTCTGGAGCGACGAACCGAATCTGCGCCATGGCGACTCTTGGTGGCCGATGCTCTCGGTGGTCCTGTCGTGCGACTCGAAGGTGAGCCGCTCGGGCATCACGTGGTCGCCACGGCAGGTTTTCGTGACGAGTACTACGGACTCGCAGCTGCTTGTGAGGATCTGGAGCAAGACGACGGTCGCCATGACCTGTTGCGGATTGCGACCGTTGGCTCGCTCGACCCGCTCTGGTCGTGGTGGGGGAGGCGGGAGACGACCTTCGCCAAGCAACGATGGGATCGGCCCGTTGTTGACCCCGACGCGCTCGACGGACGGGTTGCTCGGTGGGCTCAACAACAACGTCGGCCAAAGCTGCTCTTGCCAACGCAGTCGAAGATCTTTGAGCCGGTCATAGACCGGAACGGATCTCTCGTTCCCGTGACCCCGGTAGTTGCGATGTGGCCAACAGACAACCATTCGCCGTCTCTCGATCACCTCGCAGCGATGTTGTTGGCTCCTCCGCTGGTGGCATGGGCTCGCCGGAACTGGTTTGGGGCTGCGATGTCGAACTCTGCCATCAAAGTCCCCGCCGCCGGAATTTCGGAGTTGCCGATGCCGGACGACAGGAGCGTGTGGGACCAGGCAGCGGCCATGCTCGCAGATGCAGCACAGCCCAAGGAATCGGCAGGCTTGACTGCTGAGCAAACGTCAGAACTCGTCGGCAATGTCGGCGAGTTGATGAACTCGGCGTACTGGCACCGGGCCGACGAGGCCGACTTGCTCGCCTGGTGGCGAGACCGTGCCGGCTTGACATGTTGAGCTGCTGGATTGCGATCTGGGGAGAACTGCCTCGCACCAATCCCGACCTTGTGGGTAGGCTTTGCTAATGGACGACTCGCACCCGCTCCGTCGCGGCCCCGCCGCCGGAGCACCGATTCCGGCCTCTGGTGCGTGGCGTCACGGCGATCCGGTGGGGTGGCGCAAGTTTGCAACGGTCTGCTCCGAGCGGTGTTTCGCTCTCGAAGGTGGTGGAACACTCGACGAGATCACCCTCGCTTATGAGACGTGGGGAACACTCGACGCGTCAGGCTCCAACGCAGTGCTCGTTTGCCATGCCCTGACGGGGGACGCACACGCTGCTGGCCCGAGCGGTGCAGGGCAACCGACCGAAGGCTGGTGGGAGCCCATCATCGGTCCTGGTAAGCCTCTCGATACCGATCGCTACTTTGTCGTCTGCGTGAATTCGCTTGGCGGATGTCAAGGATCGACGGGCCCCTGGTCCCCACATCCGGCAGACGGCAAGCCCTACGGTGCTCGCTTTCCCGTGATTTCGACTCGTGACATCGTGCGCACCCAGGCACTGTTGGCGGACCGCCTCGGCATTGCCCGTTGGTTGTCTGTTGTCGGCGGCTCGATGGGAGGCATGCAGTCGCTCGAATGGGCCGTCATGTATCCCGATCGCGTTGGATCGATGGTGTCGATCGCCTCGACGGCTGCCGCCAGCCCCATGCAGATCGGTTGGAGCGAAACCGGCCGATTGGCCATCGTCAACGACCACAAATGGAACGACGGCGACTACTACGATGCGCCGGACGGTGAGGGCCCGCACGAGGGGTTGATGCTGGCTCGGCGAATCGCCCAGATTCACTACCGGTCCGACGACTCACTGGAAGCTCGTTTCGGGCGAGCGGAAGCGGATCGGCTCGACAAGTTCAATTTGTGGGATCGATTCCAGGTCGAGAGCTACCTCGATTATCACGGGTCGAAGCTGGCCCGTCGATTTGATGCCAACAGCTATCTCATTCTGAACAAGACCATGGATCTTCACGACGTTGGCCGAGGCCGTGGCGGGCTCGAAGCCGCACTCGGTCGCATCACGTGCCCAACCCTGGTCGTGTCGATCGACAGCGACATTTTGTACACGCCCCGACAACAGTTCGAGTTGCGCGACCTGATCTCTGCCGGTGGAGCACCGCTGGAGTTCGACACCATTCATTCGATTCATGGTCACGACGGTTTCCTGATCGAGTTCGATCAGCTCGGTCCGATGCTCGATGAGTTCGTGTCGGGAATCGACAAGGGCGCCTGATCTCCTGTGCCCGAGGGCGTTGAGATCGAGTTTTACCGCCGGGGCGCAGAGGCTGCCCTT
>CALHCB010000191.1 GCA_937930695.1 uncultured Acidimicrobiales bacterium
TTCATCGGTGACTCGACGCAACTCGTCGAGAAACGGATCCGAGGAGCCGACGTTGGCGGGTTCGAAGTCTTCAACGCTGGCCACCGATTCGGCCCACGCCGGTCGTTCCTGATCCTTGGCGACCTCGGCAGGACGTTGGCCCGCAGGTGGAGCCGGTGGGACCAGCGGAGCTACAGCTGTGTTGTCAGCTGTCGGATGAGCCGGCATCGCGGTGACGGCGTGTTCTCCAGTTGCAGCTGAATCATCCCACGTAATGCGTGATGCTTCGTCGTGCTCATCTGTCTCAGCGCCAACCCATGACTCCACAGGTGCTCTGTTGTCAGAGAACGGGTCGTTGTTGGAGAACGGGTCGGTTTCACCAGAAGGCTCTTCAGAGACCGAAGAATCGACGACGGCGTCGACAGCCTGGGTCGCTGGCCCATTGCGGCGAGGCAGCGGGTCAGGCTCAGCCAGTACGACACCGGCGCTCGCGTCAACCATTGGGGCGGTGTCGTCGGTGTCCGGCTGGCTCGTCTCAACATGACTGAGTTGACTGTCGACCCACTCTGCTTCCGGAGTGGCCAGAGCCGGCTCAGCCGATTCCACCGCTTCTTCGACGGCCTGTGCAGCGTCGACGGTCACGACAGCTTCTGAGCCCGCCACAGAGGTGCTTGCCGCCTTCTCATCGAAGGCTTCTGCTGCTGGGGACGACTCTTGTTCAATGGCGAGTTGTGGGCCATCGACAGAAGGAGCCTCTTCGGCGAAGACCGAGACGGCGGATTCATCGAGGGCAACCGGAGCGAATGCGTCCGGGTCAACGACCTCTGGATTCGTCAGATCAGGGCCCGCAAGACCTCTGAGTTTGGCGGGATCATCGAGCGCCTCCGACATCTCGGTGAGGGCGGAACGAAGCGTATTTCGGCGTTGGGCCAAGTGGCCTTCGAGCGCCTCGACGTCGCTACGCAACTCGTCCCGAGTCTGTTGCAGTGCCGCAATCTCTTCGAGAAGTCGATCGCGTTCAACACCGTGGGCCGAGGCCAGCTCAGCCTCGAGGCTCGCGAGTCGGATCCGGGCACCTTCCTGAGCCTCTGCGAGCATCTGAGAACGCTCAGCAGCCGCCTGGGTTTCCATTTCCGCACGAGCCCGCTCGTTCTCGCTGCGCAACTCGTCTGATTCGGCCTTCGCAGAGAGGCGAAGCGCCTCGGCGTCTGCTTCGGCTCTCGCAAGCGTTTCCTCGGCCGACGCATTGGCATTCCGCACCGTTTCATCCGCTGCAGTTTGCGCCAGAAGCAACGTCTTGCGCAGCGTCTCGTCGAAATCGGGCGGTGCGGTGACCTGAGCCACCTCGGCGACCGGAGCCGGTTCGGGTTCGGTCGGAGTTACCTCTGACGGAGCGACTGGAGCGTCGACTTGTTGCACGAGACGCGCTTCTGCAGAGGCAGCGCGCGTTTCGGCCTGGGAGAGCCGGGACTGCAGTTCGTCGACTTCGTCCGCCAGTGGGGCCAGGGTCTCCAACACTCGGTCGACCTGGCTCTTGCTGTATCCGCGGAGCTCATCTTCGAACTTGATCTCCGGCAAACGCCGAAGTACCCGGAATCGATCGTTGTTCGGGCTCATAGAGAGCCGAGGTTAGCCACTCCGGAGTTGAATCGGGGGGACACCAAGCGCTACGAGGGTTGTGTGCTCACAATGGTCGCGCAGACCTCGCGAGTCCCTACCGCTCGAAGCCGCGTTCTTCGATCCGGCGTCGTTCGTCGTCGCTGACCTCGACGTTCTTCGGAATCAGCAGGAAGACCTGAGGTGCCAGCTTCTCCATCGACCCCGAAAGGCTGTAACAGACCCCGCTGGAGAAGTCGATCAGGCGACGAGCAAGTTCACGATCAACGGACCGCAAATTCATGATGACGGGCACGAGTCGCTTGAATTCATCGGCCAAGATTTTGGCATCACCGAAGGACTGCGGCGTGAGGATTCGGGGCTTGGTTCGCTGCAGCGGGATCGCCCGCACGGTCGGTTGTCCGATCTCCGGCGAAGAGTTTTCGATGCGTATGTCGTCGCCATCGTCATCGACGACGCTCGGAACGGGGCGCAACGGCCTGACGGCCCCAACCGCGCTCGGCTGATGATTCTCGACACTCATTGCTCGGGGCACGTCGTCTGCCATCATTCGCGTTGCAACCAGTCCCTCGTCGCCGTTTCGCTCGGATCCTTCGTCGGCCGGTGGTTCACCAAAGTAGGTGTCCTCGTACTCTTCGTCGGGCCCGAGACCCAGATACACCATCACGCTTTTAAACATCGACATGGCCACTCCTCGACGCCGGCCTCAGCGTAGTGTCCCACGGGCAAGGCGAGACAACACGGATTGTCGGCCACACGCTGTGGTTGCCTACTTGCATCACCCGCGAACGATTCACGGTTATGGCCGAACTCCGAAGATATCGGTCCCAACCCTCACGATGGTCGCACCGGCACGAATCGCTACTTCGAGATCGCCACTCATCCCCATCGAAAGGTGGCGGAGCTCCAGTCGATCCCGTAGCTCTGCCAGGGCATCAAAGCTCGGGCGGGGATCCTCACCAGCTGCTGTCGGACCAAGCGTCATGAGGCCCTCAACCTGCAATCCAAGCGATTTCGCCTCATCGACGATCGAGGACGCATCATCGGGCGCACACCCTGACTTCTGCGCCTCCCCGGTCGTATTCACCTGCACCAAGATCCTGGCACCAGGAGCGTGATGAGCGAGTGTTCTGGCAAGTTCGGGTCGGTCAATCGACTGCCAGAGGTACACCGATGCCGCGATCGTCTTGATTCGATTTCGCTGGAGACCACCGACAAAGTGCCAGCGAATCGCGTCAGCAGCTCGGGTGATTGCCTCGGATTGGTCATCGCCAGCGGTGGATGCCTCAGCTGTGGTCTGCCCCAGTTCAGCAGCTTTGCCCGCGAGTTCCTGGGCGTAGTTTTCACCGAAATCGACCAGACCAATCGCCGCTCCAGCCAGCACTGCATTCACAGAATGGCGTTTGCTCACGGCAACGAGTGTCACTTCGTTGGGCGAATCGGTCGCCGATTCAATCCGCTGGCGAACGATCGTCACGCGTTCAGCAATCGCTTGTTGGAGTTCTTCGCCATCTGAATCGGTCATCGAACGGCTTCGATCCAGGCGACAGTGGTTTGCCTCCCGGCGTCGCCTCGAGTTCTGTGGCTAAACAAATGAGGTGCACTCGTGCACGGAGGACGAGTCGGCGCCGGCCAGTTGACCTCGACACATGCTGCAGCCACCGCCGCAGTCATGTCGAGCGCCGGGGTACCGCCGAGAGTCTCTGAGCGAACCTGCGCACCGAACCGGCCAGCGACCGCATCGAGATCAGCGGTACTGAACTCGTAGTTCGCAGGCTGGATACACGGCCCGAGGTAGGTCTCGAGAGGCGTCGCTCCCATTTCATCGAGCACGAGGGCGGTAGCAGAGATCACGTCGGCCATGAGACCCTTCCAACCGGCATGCACCACACCAACTGCAGTTGTTCCGATGAGCACGACCGGAGCACAATCAGCAGTCGTGACCGCAATGGGCGTGTCGAACTGACTCGTGACGACCGCATCGCCTGTTGCTCCCGCCTCATCACCCGGACCGTCGACGACGATCACGTTGTCACCGTGAACCTGGCGAAGCCAACTCCAGGGGCCCGTGTGGATCGCCTCCCGAACCTGATCGAAGCCAGGCTGGGCTCGACGCACGGCGAAGTCGCCGTCCGCACGATCTGTCGTCACAACGCGCACCATGCCCTTCGGTAGTGCAACCGAATGATGGTTCGCCACGTCGCTACCTATTTAAGGAACGAGGGAACGTCGAATCCGTCGTCGTCATCGTCTTCATCTTCATCGCTGGCGAAGAGATCGGCCGCGTCACGTCGGCCAGAGTCTCCCTCGTCAGAATCCGACTCGCCGAGCAGATCACCCAACGCATCGTCCTCGGTCGCTCGACGGATCGAGATGTCGTTCTCGGCGTCCCAGCGATCAAACCCAGCGGCGATGACCGTGACCTTGATCTCGTCGTCCATCGCTTCATCGACGACGGTTCCGAAGATGATGTTTGCATCGGCATGAGCAACATCGTGAATGATCTCAGCCGCTTCGTTCACTTCAAAGAGGCCGAGTTCGCTTGATCCGGTAATCGACAGCAGGATCCCTCGTGCACCCTCGATGGATGATTCGAGGAGCGGGCTGGCAATGGCAGCTCGTGCCGCGTTCAGGGCTCGGCCGTCGCCAGCAGCCCGTCCGATTCCCATCAGCGCACTGCCTGCGTCGTGCATGATCATCCGTACGTCAGCAAAGTCGGTGTTGATGAGGCCAGGCGTAGTGATCAGGTCGGTGATGCCAGAGACGCCAGACAAGAGAATGTCGTCGGCCATCCGAAACGCACTGACCATGGACGTCTTCTCATCGGCAATCGAGAGCAGACGATCGTTCGGTATGACGATCTGAGTATCGACCTTGTCCTTCAGGCGCGTGATACCTGAATCGGCCTGTGTGGCTCGGCGCCGGCCTTCGAAGCCAAACGGTCGCGTGACAACAGCGATCGTGAGTGCGCCCTGACTCTTGGCGACCTCGGCAATGACGGGAGCAGCACCAGTACCGGTACCGCCACCTTCTCCGGCGGTGATGAACACCATGTCGGATCCGTCGAGGGCTTGGGCGATCTCGTCGCGATGCTCTTCGGCCGCTTGTTGTCCAACAGCGGGATCAGAGCCGGCTCCGAGCCCCTTGGTCAGTTCACGACCGACGTGAATCTTCGTCTCTGCATCAGACATCAGCAAAGCCTGAGCGTCAGTGTTCACCGCAATGAACTCCACGCCGCGGAGGCCCGCATCAATCATTCGGTTGATGGCGTTACAGCCGCCACCGCCCACGCCGACGACCTTGATCACGGCCACATAGTTCTGCGTACTCATCAATACCCTGCTGTCGTTCGATGCCTGCCTGCCACCGGACAGACTCGGCAGTATGCCCTCAAGACGTCACAACCACCCATCACACCCGTCCGAGACAACCGGACGGTGAGAAGGGGTGAAACGAGTGTCCGAAGGGATCTGCCAACGCCGGAGCGTCGACAAGCTTGCCAGAAACGCCGCCAGAACGCATGGATTGGTGTCGTTCTCGCAGGCTCAACGTCAACCTGGAGTTGATGTTGAGCTACACGTAGCCAGGTCTGCCACGACCCGCTGACCCTCAATTGAGATTCGCGTCAGCGCTGGCGCAGTGGGGACACGGAGGTCAATCGTGTCGAGGCAGCGCAAGTCTGCTCGAGCCAGCATCGTCTCCAAGCTCAGGAGTTTGGCGTCCAGACTCGAGTCATCACCGAGAATGACGGTTCCTCGTTCAACCAGGTCGATCACGATGATCTGCGCGGCGCTCGCTGCGTCTGCTTCGATTCTCACCCCAGCGACTTGGGGACGGAGACCGGACTCAAGTCCGTCGACGACGCGAACCGCCGATCGAGCGAGCGACGGAGCCGGCTCCCCCAGGATTCCCGAGGCAACGATCCCCTCGATCGGCAAGAAGTTCGAGGGAACACCATCGACGACGGCGAGCTGACGACCGGACGCATCAATCAACACGAATTCGCTTGCGCCCGCCATCGGCAACGCAGCGACCGGGGTTCGTTCGACGACTTCAACCCGAACGTCGCCGTTCCACTTTCGCTCGACGACAGCTGACGCGACCCACGGAAGGGTCTCGACCTGTCGAGCGGCCAGGCCCAAGTCGACTTCGAGCAGAGGATCTCCCGGAACGATGCCCGTGACTGCCACCACCGTTGCCGGATCGGTTTGTACGACTCCGTTGACGACGACTCGATCGACATCGAATGCCGAGCTGTCGATCAGGGCGAGCGATCCAATCGCCAGGATCGTGATCACAACAAGGCCGAGAAGAGTGCGAAGCCGTCGGCGACCTTCATCTCGGGCAACTTCGACTCTCCGTGCCTTGAGCCGCGGATCAACTTCGGCCTTTTTCGATTTCGTGGCCGAACCGGTCGTGCCAGCTCGCTTCTTCGGCGCGGTTCGGGGGCGAGTGGGCGTCGTCATCAGAGGTCTGTCGAGTCCGTCACGGTGTTGCGGTTGTCGTCGGTTCCGACAACCAAATTCTCCGTGTGCAACTCGATGCCATCATTGTCGGCGATTACTCGCTGAATATGGCGGATGACGGCGAGCACATCGTCAGCAGAGCCATCCGGATCAGCCTGAATGAAATTCGCATGCTTCTCGGAAACGGCGGCGGTGCCGATCCGGTGGCCCTTGAGTCCTGCAGCATCGATCAGTCGGCCCGCAGAGTCACCCGGCGGATTTGCGAAGACGCTGCCGGCATTCTGGCCCCCTGGCTGGTGTTCTCGACGCCATCGGACGATGTCGCTGACCTGGGCCAACGACTCTTCAGCATCTCCCACGTCGAGTGCCAGTTCGGCAGAAAGCACGATTTCGTTCGCACGCAACGAAGAGTGTCGGTAGCCCAGATCGAGCTCATTGGCCGAGCGAGTGTTCGGGCCGCCTCGATGCAGATCGAAAACGCTCACTCGCACGAGGCTCTCGGCCATATCTGAGCCATGGCCACCCGCATTCATTCGTACCGCGCCACCCATCGATCCCGGTACGCCAACCGCCCATTCGAATCCTGTGAGCCCGGCGGCGGCCGATTGACGAGCCACGACGGGCAAGAGTGCGGCACCTCCTGCAACAACCGATGTTCCACCACTCTCGGGAAGTTCGACGGTCGCGAACGTCGGACCAAGTTGGAGAATGAGTCCGTCAAAGCCACGATCCAGAACGAGCACATTCGATCCACGGCCGACCACCATCGTTTGACATCGGTGGTCGCCGTCTCGTGCATCGTCGATCGCTCGGTGGACGTCATGGAGATCTGCGACGGACTCGACACGCAAAAAAAGTGCACTCGGCCCGCCTACTCGGTACGTGCACAACGCAGAGGTCGAGCGGTCATGGCTGACCCGATCCGATACGGGGGACGCCTCGAGCCGCTGACGCATCCTCAACGTCGGCTCCGACCAATCAGTTCGTTGTGTTCCTGCTCCCGATCCGCTGACCATTGGACTCAGCTCCTCGAGGCAGCGATGGCAGCAATGATCTGATCTGGCATCTTGGTGAGATCGCCAGCTCCCAGCGTCATACAGAGGTCACCGGCTCGTAGCTCTTGGCTGAGCAAGGCTGGCACATCGCTCAACTGCTCGATGTAGCGAACGTCGAGTTCCGGGTGGGCAGCTACCACATCGTCGACGATGAGACGACCGGTGATGCCTTCGCGGGGCGCTTCTCCCGCGGAGTAGATACCCGTGATGAACAGAACATCTGCGCTACCAAACGAATGCGTGAACGTCGACCACAGTTGCTCCGTTCGGCTGAAACGGTGTGGTTGAAACACTGCAACAAGGCGGCTCGGCGATGTGCTGACACCCGCGGAAAGCGCGGCTTCGACTTCGGTAGGAAGATGCGCGTAGTCGTCGACGAACTCGATGTCGTTGATCGATCCTCGGCGTTCGAAGCGTCGTCCGACACCTCCGAAGTCCGAAAGCGCTGCGGTCACCCGATCAGCATCGGCCCCAAGCAAGACCGACATCGCCAATGCCGCGGTGGCGTTGCGGACGTTGTGCATCCCTGGCTGCTTGAGGTGCACCCGATGCGTCTCACCAGACGGCGCGATCACGCCGAACGTGACGCCTTGGGGCATCGGCAGCGGCTCGATGATCTGCCAATCTGCTCCGGGTCGGGTGCCATAAGAAACGACATCGTCGACCATCGCAATGAGTTTCTCGGCACCCGGATCGTCCAGACAGACAACCCGAGGTCCCGTTGCTTGTGTGATGAATCGTTCAAACGCTGCCTCGAGTCCGGCGAAGCCTCCATAGTGCTCGAGGTGGTCGGGTTCGACGTTGGTGACGATGATCGCCGACGACTCGAGTTCGACGAAGGTCCCGTCACTCTCGTCGGCCTCGACGACCAACAAATCGCTCGTACCAACCGCCGCACCGCGCCCGAGATCCTTGAGGTCGCCACCCACGATGAACCCAGGATCGAGTCCAGCGCCTTGGAGTGCGGCCGTGAGCATGGCTGACGTCGTCGTCTTTCCGTGCGTTCCTGCCACTGAGATGGTGCGCCACGTTCCGGTGATCACTCGCAAGATCTGCGCTCTCCGCAGCACCGGGATCCCACGACGCCTCGCCTCGACGACCTCGGGGTTCGTTTCGGGAATGGCGGTAGAAATCGCAACGGCATCGACATCGCCGACCTGTTCGGCTCGATGCCCCACGAAGGTCTCGACACCAGCTTCGGCCAGCCGCTGAAGCGGAGCGGACGCGATGAGATCGCTGCCAGAGACGTGATGACCCGTGCCGACAAGAATCTCGGCGATGGCACTCATGCCCGATCCGCCGAGGCCCACGATGTGAATGCTCCGATGCGAGCGAAGATCGAACGGTTGCGGGTTACTCATGTGTCGCTGCTCGGGGGCTCGAGGGATGGATCAGGCACGAGGCCGGAGGCGATATTCAACACGATGTCAGCGACGCCAAGCCCCGCATCGGGACGGCCAACCGACGCCGCTGCCGCAGCCATCGCCGTTCGGCCCGCTTCATCGTCGACGATCGACCCGATCACAGTTGCCAACGCCTCAGCCGTGACGAGGTCGTTGTCGAGAATGATCGCCCCACCAGCCGCTGCGAGTTCTCGCGCATTGGCCCGTTGGTGGTCGCGAGGTGCGTTCGGGAGCGGCACGAGCACCGCCGGCAATCCGGCAACTGCCAGCTCAGCGGTTGTCGATGCGCCACACCGACAGATCGCGACGTCGGCGCCGACTTGGAGTGCTGCCATTCGATTCTCATAGGCAACTGCCTGGTAGACGATCGGACTGTCAGCAAGATCGGCTGCGAGCTGTTCGAACGGTCGGGCGTTGTCGACGGTCCAGTCTCGATGGCCGACGACATGATGAATCGCAAGATCAGATCGATCGCTCCAGGAACGGGCAAGTGCCGCAACCGCATCGTTGATCCGAGTGGCACCCAACGACCCTGCCCACACCGCAACGACGGTCCGGTCCTGCGGAAGTCCCAACTCTTGGCGAGCGGTCGCACGGGTGAACGAACGGACGCCTTCGACGACCGATGCGCGAATCGGGTTGCCGGTCAGTTGGCCGTTCGGCAAGTCGGTATCCGGATACGGAAGCGCTGATGCAACGGCGAAGCGGCCAAACAGTCGATTCACCGCACTCGCTCGAGCGTTCTGCTCTGAGATCACGATCGGACGTCGAAGTACGACCGCTGCGAACGATGCTGCGAACGCCGCATATCCACCGAGGCACACCACCACATCAGGGCGAAAGGTGCGCACAATCTTGAACGCCTTGAAGACCGACGACACCAGGGCTTGCACCGAGCGGGCGTTCTGCGTGACGGCGGGAAGTGAGAACGATCGCAGCAAACCTCGACCTGCGAGCAGGTCGATACTGAAGCCAGCCTCCCCCACAAGAGTCGCCTCGTTGCCTCGTTCTCCACCGACGAAGTGCACGTCACTCGTGGCGACGCCTCGCTCGACGAGGGCGTGGGCGATCGCGATACCGGGATTGGTATGGCCGGCCGTCCCTCCCCCGGTGATCAGGACCCGGGTCGTCATGTCAGACCTTGGCTCTTCGGCCGATACTCGTCAACAGCCCAGCGGCCGCCAACGACGTCACGAGACTCGACCCTCCGGCGGAGACGAACGGAAGCGGCTCGCCAGTAATCGGCAGCTGACCAATGGCCATCCCAATGTTCAGGAATGCCTGGAAAAGGATCCAGCTTGTGAGCCCGGCGGCGAGCAGCATGCCGAATCGATCGGGAGCGTTGATCGCGACACGAATACCCAGATAGCCGAACAGCACGAAAGCAAGAATGAGCCCGATCCCACCAATCAAGCCGATCTCTTCGGCAACGATGGCGAAGATGAAGTCGGAGTGAGCGTGGGGAAGGAATCCCCATTTGGAGCGTGCGCCGCCAAGACCAACGCCGAACAGGCCCCCAGACGCGATGCCGACCTGGCTCTGAATGGTCTGGAGCCCGACGCCGGTTGGATCTTCCCAAGGGTTGAGAAAGGCAAAGATCCGAGCTCGGCGATAGTCGGCTGAGTAGGCAAAGAAGGCAGCGAGCACAATGCCCGCGAGCGTGATGCCGAAGAGGTGATCAAGGCGCGCACCCGCAATGAACAACATCGTGAGGGCAACCGCCGTCAGCACGATTGCCGTTCCGAGCTTTGGTTGCAGCAAGAGCAGAACCGTGAACAAACCCAAGACGACGAGGATCGGCCGAATAGTGAGATCTGGCCGATCCATCTTCTTGGCCCGGCGCGTCAACAGGTCTGCACAGAACACGATGAGCGACAGCTTGGCGAACTCGGCAGGCTGGATGGTCATTGGACCGATCGTGAGCCAGCGACTGGAACCGTTGATGGTGCTTCCCACTCCTGGGATCAACACCGCAACGAGGAGCACGACCGAGGCGACGACCGACACCGTGGCCACGGGTTGGAGACGTCGATAGTCGAGATGGCTCATCGCCAGAAAGACCACTGCACCCACGCCAGCCCACATGAGCTGGCGAGAGAAGTGGTAGAGCAGCGACTGCTCGACGTAGACCCCGGCGACTGATGTTGCAGACAACACCATGACGAGACCGAAGAGACTGAGACCCAGCACCAGCAGGCTCATCATGCGGGCAGTCGTTCGGCCCTCGGTCGTGGTGACCGGCCGCGTGGGCCGCTGCACACGAGGCTTGCGAGACTGTGACGTTGAGCGTGCGGCTGTCGAACGCTGCTGTGGTGAACGCTTCTTGGCTGCCGGCTTCCGAGGGGCTGACGTTCGAGCGGAGGTGGACTTCGCAACCGGCCGCTTGCGGGTTGTCGTCCTGCGGGCGGCCGTCTTCGTTGTCGTACGGCGAACCGGCTTGATGGTCGTCGTCATGAAGCAAACCTTGTCTGAACGAGGAGACGAAAGTCGTCGCCCCGTGCTTTGTAGTTCGGATACCAGTCATAGGAGGTGCATGCCGGCGACAGCAGCACGACGTCACCTGAGGCCGCCACAGCGACGGCTTGGTCAATCGCCTCAGGCATCGATGAAGCGGGGTGAATCGGGACGAGATCACCAAATGCGTCAGCGATCTCCTGCCCAGCATCGCCAGTGGCGATCACCGCTCTCACTGGCGGTACGGCTTGTGCGAGCTCCGAGAGGTCGAGACCCTTGTTCCGGCCACCGGCGATCAGCACGACGGAATCAAAGCCACCGACAGCGGCGAGCGTCGCATGAGGAACGGTGGCCTTCGAGTCGTTGAACCAGCGGATGCCTTCGTGCTCGAGCACAAACTCGACTCGGTGTGCGAGCCCGGTGAAGTGCTCGAGCATCGAGGAGATAGCCGCATCGTTTGCACCGGCTGCTCTGGCGGTCGCTGCCGCGGCGGCTGCATTCGCGAGATCGTGGGGTTGGCGTCGTGCGATGGAAGCGGTCGACATCGAAAATCCTGGACCGACGAGCGCGTCGCCTTCCACTCGCCAATCGCTTTCGCTTCGACCGAAACTGACGATGGTCCCGACCTTTGGCTGATGGGCGGCAACCACCGAATCCGCTGCGTTGACAATCGAGATGGTTGCCGAGCCGGCGTTTGCCCAGATCGATGCCTTCGCTGCGGTGTATGCCTCGAGTGTTGCGTGAGCGTCGAGATGATCAGGGCTGAAGTTCAGCCAGACCGCGACGTCGGGAGCGAACGCTTGGCTGTGTGCGAGGCGAAATGACGAGGCCTCGACGACAAAAACGTCGGTGGTGGTGTCCGTGATGGCAGAAACAAGCGGAACTTCGGTGTTGCCGACTGCTTCGACCGCCAGACCGGTGCGACGAAGTGCATCCGTGACCATCATCGTCACGGTCGTCTTGCCGTTCGTCCCGGTGATCGCCACCAATGGGCGGTCGTCCCATCCTCTCGCCAGATCAAACTCGCTGGCGACAGGACACCCAACGTGCCTCGCCAACTCGAAGATGGGGTGATGATCTGGCACCCCGGGGCTCGGCAAGACCACGGTGGCTGAGCGAACCTCCGAAGCGAGTTGTGCTTTGTCTGGCGACTCCACAAGTCGGATCCCAAGCTCGGAAGCCACGCGCCGCGTATCGTCGTTCGGACGATCGTCCACGATGACCGGGACGTGGCCGTGATCGGCAAGCGCTCGAGCAACGGCTTGTCCGGTTATCCCGAAGCCGATCAGGAGCGGAACGTTGAGGTCGAGTGGCTCGGTGTCGATCATGGCGCAATCTCAACCAGTTCGGTCCCGGAGAGCCACGATGCGTAGAACAGCCCGAGGCCGAGTGCAGTCAGCGCTCCACAGATCAGCCAGAAACGGATGATGACCTTGGTCTCTCGCCACCCGAGCAACTCGAAGTGGTGGTGAATCGGCGCCATGCGGAACAAACGCTTTCCGCCGGTGACCTTGAAATAGCCAACCTGGAAGATCACCGACAGGCTTTCGGCGACATAGAGGCCGCCGATAATGACCAACAAGAGGTGAGTGTTCGTGGTGAGGGCGAGCGCAGCCAAACCAGTTCCGATGGCCAGCGACCCGGTATCCCCCATGAAGATTTCGGCCGGAGCGGCATTGAACCAAAGGAATCCAGCTAGGCCGCCGACCATGGCCACTGCGACGACGGCCAGGTCCTGAGCGTGAGCAACACCGTAGAGATCAGGCTGCACATCAGCTTG
This sequence comes from uncultured Acidimicrobiales bacterium, assembly GCA_937930695.1. Taxonomy (GTDB): domain Bacteria; phylum Actinomycetota; class Acidimicrobiia; order Acidimicrobiales; family SZUA-35; genus CALEWY01. The sequence goes on from CALHCB010000191.1 coordinate 12,755, forward strand.
TCGAAATATCCAGAAGCCAACGAGTCCGTATGCGAGGAAGGCAAAGATCCCGGAACCGGCTGCGAGCCCGTCGAGGCCATCGGACAGGTTTGCCCCGTTGGCGGCGCCAAGAATCATCACCACGGCCAAGATCGTCCAACCGATGCTGCCCAGATCGATCCCAATGTCGTTCCTTCTCGCGAACGACAACTCGGTTGAAACCGTCGTGATGGCAGGTGTCACGATCGCGAACCCGCCAGCGACGAGCGAGAGTCCGAGCATCTTCGCCCGCTTGTTGAGACCAAGATTGCGTTCCCTGCTGACCTTGAGCCAGTCGTCCATGAAACCGACGAGCGCAGCGGCGCAGATTGACGCCATGACAATCAGTCCGCTTCGGGTGAACACGCCTCCGGACAGCAGGTCAGACAAGACGTAGCCGAGAGATGCACCACCAACGATGGCCAGTCCGCCCATCGTTGGCGTTCCAGCCTTCGTCTTGTGCCCCTCAGGGCCATCTTCGCGAATCGGTTGACCGATGCGTTGCCGTGTCAATACGTCGATCAACAACTTCGTACCAACGGCGGAGATGGCGAACGACAGCCCGACGGCAAGGAGGAGTCGGATCATGTGGCTCGCCCACTTGCGATCAAGGCTTCGATGGCGACCTGGCGATCGTCGAAATCGATTTCATCGTCGCCGATGATCTGCACGACTTCGTGGCCTTTGCCTGCGATGAGAACGACATCACCGGACGTTGCGGTTGCGACAGCGCGGCGAATGGCCTCTCGCCGGTCAACTTCGACAACGATCTCCTGACGGCTGGAAACTCCAGCCAGGACTTCCTCGATGATCACATGTGGGGACTCACTTCGAGGATTGTCCGAGGTCACAATCACGACGTCCGCGTCGGCCTCTGCGATTGATCCCATGAGCGGTCGCTTGTCCTTGTCCCGGTCACCACCACAACCGAAGACCACGATGACTCGCTTGCCATCGGCGATCTGGCGTGCCGCACCGAGCACAGCGTGAAGCGCGTCTGGTTTGTGGGCGTAGTCCACTGCGACATGGAAGTCCTGTCCGATGTTGACAAACTCGAATCGGCCACGAGGGGCATCGACATTGCAAAGTCCGTCAGCGATATCGGCAGCCTCGACACCGAGTCGCTCAGCGCAAAGCGCCACGACCAAGGCGTTCATGACGTTGTGGTCACCTGCCAGTCGCAGAACGATCTCGTGGCCTCGGAAGTCAAAGCGGTTGATCGGTCCGTCGCTTGACAGGTTCTGTGCATCAGCCAAGCGAAACGGGATGGCTTCGATGTCCGAATGAAGACCCGAGAGAATATGTTCCCCCGCCGGATCATCTGCGTTGATGATGGCAACCGAGGTGTATTCCGGGGTGAACAACATGGCCTTTGCTTCCCGATACTTCTCGGTTGTCTCGTGGAAGTCGAGATGGTCGTGACCGAGATTCGTGAAGGCCGTAAGCGCGAACCTGGTGCCCCGAACTCGTCCCAGGGCGAGGGCATGGGACGAGACCTCGAGAGCTGCAACCTGGGCTCGTTCTTCGACGTCGGCCCGCAACGTTGCTTGGAGCTCCGGGGCTTCAGGGGTCGTACGAGCTCCGCTCAAGGTGCCGTGCACCGTGGTTCTCATGCTGGCGTGATTCAGTACGGTCCCGAGCATGTGGGTCACGGAGGTCTTGCCGCTCGTTCCTGTGACTCCGACAACTGACAGTTCTTGCGACGGGTTGCCAAAGACCTCGCTGGCTGCTGGTCCGAGGGCTTGTCGCACATCACTGACGACGACTTGCGGGACCGAAAGGTTCATTGGGCGTTCAACAAGAAGCGACCCGGCACCGGCCTCGACGGCCTGACCTGCGTAGTCGTGACCATCGTTGTTGAGCCCGACGACACACGCGAACATCGCACCATCGATCACCTGCCGGGAATCATGGGTAATCGAATCGATGGCGACGGTAGGCAAACCCGAGAGTTGTCCGTCGACCCGCCGAGCGACGTCCTGAACTGTCGGACGGACGATCATTCGTTGTCGCCCTCTGACACCGGGGCGGCCGTCTCTGAGATTTGGGACTCTGCCAGCAGAAGTGGATCGGCACTCGGCGCCGGTGTACCCCGAACCCGCTCCCCCGTGTCGACTGCAACCTGACCGGGCGGAATGCCCAGAATCCGAAGGGAGTACTGGGCGATGTCGGCAAAGACTGGTGCGGCAACCTTGCCAGCTGTGGACTCGGTTTGGGGTTCGTCCACGACGACGGTGATCGACAATTGTGGATTCTCTGCCGGCAGGAACCCGGCGAAACTCACGACATAGCGACGGTTGCCCGCATACCCGTAAGTCGAGGGAGCGTCTTGAGTTTCGCGGAAGACCTTCCATGCAGTGCCGGTTTTGCCTGCGACCGTGTAGCCCGGCACCGCGGCGGCGTGGCCGGTTCCCGTCTCATGTTCGACCACGCCAACCAGCATGTCCGTCACTTCACTTGCAGTGGTGTCACTTACCACTCGGCGGGACTGCTGCTGTGCGACGTGGGTCTCTTCCCCATCGGGGGAAACCAGTGCGCGAACAAGCGTCGGCGGCACATACAGACCACCATTGGCGATGACGTTGTACGAAGCATTGAGCTGGACCGCATTGACGGTCACACCCTGGCCGATAGGTATCGAACCAAGGTCGCTGCCGTACCAATCCTCAGGATCAGAAACCCGGCCGCGAGCCTCGTAGCGGAAGTCCAAGCCAGTCGGCTGGGCGAATCCGAACGCAAGGATGTAGTCGTGAAGGGTCTGTTTGCCGAGCTGCTCTGCGAGCCGGATCGTTCCGACGTTCATGGATTGGGAAATGATCTGACTGACCGGATAGGGGGCGGCGACATGGCCTGCGCCATGCTCCACGAACGTCACATCTCCGACCTCGATCGCGGTCGGAACCTCGATCTGGGTGTCCTTCGTCATGCCGAGTTCCTCGACTGCGGCGGCAGCCGTGATGATCTTGAGTACAGAGCCGGGCTCGAAGGTTTCGATCAGCGGAGCGTTGTAGCGAGGGACTGAGCACGTGCCGTTTTCGTTGCGAACCACGGTTGCCATGGCCAGAATTTCGCCGGTGCGGGGGTCGCTCACGACCGACTGAGCGCCGTTGGCCCTGGTCTCTTCGCAGTGCTCGATGAGCGACTCTTCCACGACGTGCTGGATGCGGTGATCCAGCGTCAAGACAACGTCATCACCTTGTACTGCTGGGTCCACGGAGTGGAACCCGCCAGTAATCGAGCCGAAGATGCCGCGCTCAATCTGCTCCTGGCCGGATCGACCTTGCATGAGCTCGTCGTACTGCCACTCGATTCCGAACGTGCCGTTCTCGTCGGGGTCGACTCCTCCGATGATCGGCAGGGCCAAGTTTCCGTTCGGGTACACCCGATCCTCAAAACGACGAACGAACACACCGAGGAGCGTTTCGTAGTTTGTCGAGTCGTCGGCGAGCACTTCGAGCTGTTCGAACGCTCCGTCAGTTATCTCCGGCGCCAGCATGGCGAATCGGTCGTCTGGACTCTCACCGCGAAGCGCCACTTCAAGTGTCTGGGCGTCGATCCCGAGGACGGGAGCGAGAAGCGCAGCTGTAGCGATCGGTTGCTCGACCATGGTCGGGTCGGCGACAACCTCGAATCCTGGCGTCGACGCTGCCAGAACAAAGCCATCTCGGTCGATGATCGATCCTCGATACCCGGAGAGTGTCTGTGTACGAGTCCGCTGGGACACTCCCACGTCGCGGTAGCGCTCAGGTCGAACTGCCTGAAGATCGACGAGAACTCCGCAGAACAGAACAGCAACGACGAACAATGCTCCGAGCAAGATGAGCATCCTCCGCCGAGGGTCAGGCGTCCGAGGCGCCGATCGAGGTTGACGTCGCTCGGTCACGAACCAACCGTCGCCCGGACGGCAACGATGTATTGCGGGTCGACCGCCCGAACCATTCCGAGCGCTCGAGCCCGATCTGTGATCGCATCTGGTGAGGATGCGACAACCACGTCCCGCTCGAGTCGGGCTCGTGTCTTCTGTGATTCAGCGACCTGAGTGCGGAGCTGATCCAGCTCGTGTTGACCCTCGACCAAGCGCGCTTGCGCGTAGGTGACCATGAACATGCCTGCCGCAAGCACAATCAGACTGACGAACAGCACCCTGCGACGTCGCGCCTTGGTCTGGGCAATACGTGGGTCGACGAGTTTGAGGTTGGGTCGAGCTTGCTTGGCTGCCCGAGCGTCACCCGACCGGCTCGGACGAGCGGCGCGAGCCGTAGATGCACCCGTCATGTGACCACCGCTGTTCCTCGCTCGATGCCCCGAAGACGAGCGCTGGCCGCACGGCGATTGCCTGCGATCTCATCGTCTGAGGGGCGTCGAGAGAGCGGTCGCAACATCGTGAACTCGGGCTCGGTGGCGGGTACCGGGATCCCGGGCGGAATGTTCACGGTGCTGCGACCGCGGAATACGTCTTTGACGATTCGATCTTCACCGCTGTGGTAGGTGAGAACGAGACCTCGACCACCGACGCCGAGGGCATCGACCGCCGACTCGAGTGCCGGCCGAAGAATGGTCAATTCGTCATTGACGTGAATTCGAAGAGCTTGGAAGGTGCGCTTGGCTGGATGGCCGCCTTTACGTCGCGCTGCGGCAGGGATCGAAGAGACGACGACTTCAGCGAGCTCGGCCGTCGTAGCAAACGGGCGCTTGGCGACGATCCCTCGAGCGATACGGCTGGCGAAACGCTCATCACCGTTGCGACGAATAATCGAAGCGAGCTCTCGCTCTTCGGACTCGTTCACCACATCGGCTGCGCTCAGCGAACTGTCCTGGTCCATCCGCATGTCGAGTGGACCATCATTGCGAAAGCTGAAGCCACGATTCGAACGATCGAGCTGGGGGGAACTCACGCCGAGATCGAAGAGAAATCCACTGAGTTTGTCCACACCCGCTGCTTCCAGCAGGGACGGCAGCTCATCAAAGCGCGCTCGTTCGAGACGAACCCGACGGGTGTCGTCCTCGACGATTGGTGCGAGTCGATTGGCCGCCGCTTGCAACGCATCGGCGTCGCGGTCGATTCCCAACAGGCTGAGGTCCGGACGAGCGGACAAAATGGCAAACGCGTGTCCCGCGCCGCCAAGAGTCGCATCGACGAAAACGCCGGCAGGAATCTCGGTGACGAGGGCGACGATCTCGTTGACCATCACGGGCGTGTGATCAAAGGCGCTAGTGCTGGTGCGCGGGTCGTCGGCCATGCGTCTGCCAGCGGCAAACCGGTAGAACCGGTCATCGGTAGCCCCCCGGGGAACGGGCGTGCGCCAGGTTTTATGCCCTGATACGCACTAGAGGGGTAGCGGGCGGAGTTGTGGGGCAGAAGCACCCTTCTCCATTACCCGGAAGGCAACCGATGAACGAGTCGTTGTTGGTTCCGCCGCTTCCTTTCATGTCTCGGCTTGTGACTGTTCGTCTGTGTGATCGTGTACTGATTTGTGTCGTGAAATTGATTGTGTTGTCGGAGCCAGCGAGCGCAGCGTCTAGAGGCCAAGTCGATTGATGGCATCGGCGAGTTGATCGCCCACGTCATCGCTCTGGTCCTCGTCGTACTTGTCTCTGGGCCAAATTTCGACCCGATCAAACAAACCGCTGATCATGACCTGTGAACCGAACTCGAGTTCGTCGAGAAGGGTTCGAGGCAACGTGATCCGACCAGCTGAATCCAGCTTGACTTCGCTGACGCTGGTCATGAACTTCCGAAAGACCTGATTTGAGATCAGGCCCTCATCCCGCTGGGCTTTCCACTTGTCCGCCACCTCGGCAAACCCGCTTTGGCTCCAAAGGCCAATGCAGCTGTCGAGACGAGTGACGTATCCACGATCTGCAACTGACGCCCGGTATGGGGCGGGCAGCACAACTCGACCTTTTGCGTCGAGTGAATGTTCGTGCTGTCCGACAAACACCTTGGTCTTGCTCCGACTGTCAAGAAACGAATGCGGGGGAAACGGTTGCTTCGTTCGGGATTGAGTTGCGATCGCTGTGTGCGACTGTCGCTCGTTCCTGACCTTAGCTGGGCTTCTCCCCCACTGCTCAACACTTTATGACACTTTGCCCCACTTCGCAATCATCTCATGACCTTCCGCGCGCACAGAACCACCCTCTGCGGGGAACGTCTGTTCGAACGAGTTGATATGTCAGTCGTGTGACCTGGGACAACGCGAACCGCGGTCGCGGTCGCGCCCCAGGTGAGAAATTTTGAGAAATTTTGCCCAGGGGCTTGTTCTCTAGAATCGACGCATGACTGTTGACCGCTCGGACTCCGCTACGGGCTGGATTGTCGAGCTCTCAACCGGTCCGACCGAGCGGTTTCACGCTCGTGATCTCCCCGATGTCATCCGGCCAACCGTTTGGGTCCACCACCCGACCGCCCCTGCAGCGGTCCTGGGAAGCACTCAGGACCACAGTCTTCTCGAGCTCAGCGCAGCGCCTGAGAACCTGGAAGTGTGCAAGAGGCGCAGCGGCGGAGGACTCGTCGTCATCGAACCCGATCGGTCGCTCTGGATCGACGTGTTGATTCCTCGCTCTTGCGCATTGTGGGATGACGACATCAATCGGTCATTTGATTGGCTCGGATCCGTGTGGAGTCAGGCTCTCGGCGACCTTGGTGCGCTCCGCCCCCAGCCCCATCGAGGTCCGCTGACCAACCGAGCCCACGGAGCCGTCATCTGTTTTGCGGGCCTGGGCCCTGGCGAGGTCACCGTGGAGTCCGCCGATGGACGCCGTTCGAAGGTCGTTGGTCTGTCCCAACGCCGAACCCGCCAGGGCGCGAGATTTCAATGTCTCGCGGTCTTTGGGTGGACACCCGAGTTGCTCGAGTCGCTGGTCTCACCCAAAAGCCTTCCAGCCGATCTGCACATCTCCGAGCTGATGATCGGCTTGGGACAGGCGGAAGCGATGGGTGCCCAAGATCTGGTCGATCGCTTTCTCAGCCACTTGCCGGCACTCTCCTCCTAGACCGACGGTGCTCGGGCCGACGGTGCCCTTCACTTCGACGCATTCGTTCGGCCCGATAACAGTCGCTCGGGGAAACGACCGGAACCGATGTCGTTCCGCGGACTACTGTCGCTCCTCATGAGCCGAGCGCTCGTCCTCAACGCGACCTATGAACCGATCGGCGTCGTCTCAGGCCGCCGCGCCGTCGTTCTGGCGCTCGCGGACAAAGTCGACGTGTTGGCGCACACCGGCGAGATCCTCGCAAGCGAACAACTCGAGATCGAAGTTCCTTCGGTGGTACGGCTTCGCTACTTCGTCAAGGTTCCCTACCGGCGCAGCGCACCGCTCAGTCGTCGAGCAGTGTTCGCCAGAGACCACGGAACATGCCAGTACTGCGATCGAACGGCCGAGAGCATCGACCACGTTCAGCCAAGGTCGCGTGGCGGCAGACATGAGTGGACCAACGTCGTCGCCTGTTGCCGACGGTGCAACACGATGAAGGGCGATCGGCTTCTCACCGAGTGCTCCTTGCGGCTCCGAAGTCAGCCCACTGCGCCAACCGAGATGGTGTGGGTCAAGGTTGCTGCTGGCACTGTCCCCGCGGCGTGGCAGCAGTACCTCGAGCGATCTGCAGCCTGATTCGCGAGCAGAACTGGATCACGGCGCAAGCGTTAGTGTGGCCGAGTGACTGCCGTCGCCCTTCCTCGTTCGTACTACCGGGTTGTCGGAGCCACAGGCCTGACCAATCTGGCCGACGGCATCAGAATGGCTGTCTTTCCGCTGCTTGCATCGACGATTACCTCCAGCGCGGTGGCAATCGCTGCGGTTTTTGCAGCGGGCCAAGCACCGCTCATCGTCTTCGGACTCTGGGCCGGCCGACTTGCAGACACCATGGACCGCCAACGACTGGCGCAGGGCTCTGCCCTAGGCCGAATGCTGATTCTTCTTGCTCTCTGTTGTTTCGTCTTCGTTGGCGCCACTCCGCTTTGGCTCGTGATCGTCGCAGCTGCGGTCCTCGGGATCAGCGAAGTTCTTTCCGACAATGTCAGCGGAACGCTGGTCCCGATGCTCGTACCCGAACAACATCTCGAACGAGCGAACAGCCGCATCGTCGGTTCCCAGATTCTCGGCAACGAACTCATCGGGCCTGCGCTCGGCGGACTGCTCTTTGTCCTCGGAGCGTGGGTTCCGTTCCTAACGAATGCCGCCCTCCTTGGGGGTGCCGTCCTTCTTCTGGCCGCGCTCCCGATCCTCGAGCCGCGGTGCACCGAAGAAGAACCGCTGCCGATGCCAGCACCTCGCCTCCTCGATGGTGTGCGCTCGTTGCGAACGAACTCCACCTTGGCCACCATCACATGGACCAGTGCTGCCCTCGCCGCGGTGGATGCTGCGTGGTTCGCACTCCTGGTTTTGTTCGTTCGCGATGATCTCGGTTTTGGGGCCGGCGGCTTCGGGCTGTTCCTCACTCTCGGCGCGTTTGGCGGTCTTGCCGGGGCGGCGACTGCAGATCGTCGCCCTGATCTCTCGCTCTCGATGGTCACCGCGGCTGTCTTTTCCTCAGCTGCGGTTTCTCTTCTCGCTCTCGGCACATTTGCGAACGTCGCCGTCACCGGCGTCGCGCTCATGGCAACCAGCGCAGGCTTCGCATTGTGGAACGTCTTCGTTGTCTCTGCCCGGCAACGGGCCACGCCAATCGGAACGATGGGACAAGTCGCAGGGGCGTACCGAACCATCGTGGTTTCCGCGTCCCTCGTTGGCGCATTCGTTGGTGGCTTTGTATCCGATGCGCTGTCCATCCGAGGATCCCTCACGGCCTCCGGCGTCATTCTCCTCGCCCTCACACCCCTTGCCGTGCGGCGAATGAAGGAAGCAGAGTCGACGCGGCTTCCCTCCACTTGACCGATCGGTCTAGTCTGGGGAGATGCAGCCGACCTATACCGCAGAAGCGGACACCTTCCGCGAGAAGATCCAAGCCTTCCTCGCCGAACACCTTCCTTCAAACTGGAAGGGCATCGGCAACCTCGAAACCGACGCCGCGCACCAGTTCTCCAAGGAGTGGCGCGACATTCTTCGCGACAACCAGTACCTCGCCGCGAATTGGCCCGTCGAGTACGGCGGCGCAGGTCTGACCGCACTCGAATCGGTCATCATGGCCGAAGAGTTCGCCAAGGCCGGCGTTCCCACAGGTGGAGCCAACGACGCGTTCAGCATCCAGATGGTCGGCAACACGATCATTCAGTGGGGCACAGAAGAACAGAAGAAGCACTTCCTTCCGCGCATCATCTCGGGCGAGGATCTCTGGTGCCAGGGATATTCCGAGCCGAATGCAGGCTCGGACCTCGCCAACATCGGCTGCAAAGCAGAACTCGATGGCGATGAGTGGGTCATCAATGGTCAGAAGATCTGGACGTCGTCCGGGCACCTCGCTGACTGGATCTTCGTCCTCACTCGCACCGAGCCCGACGCACCAAAGCACCGAGGCATCAGCTTCATCCTCGTTCCGATGGACCAGCCCGGCGTTGAAGTCCGCCCAATCAAGATGATCAGCGGCGAGTCTGAATTCAATGAAGTCTTCTTCTCGGACGCCAAGGCCCCGAAGGAAAACGTCATCGGTGAGGTCAACGGTGGCTGGGCCGTGGCCATGACACTGCTGGGGTATGAGCGGGGCGAAGCCTCGGCGACGACTCCGGCCCTCTTCCGAGTCGAGATGGATCGCCTTCTCGAACTGGCCAAGGAACGCGGAAAGGCTGACGATCCTGTCATCCGCCAGCAGCTCGCCTGGTGCTACTCCAAGGTGCAGATCATGAGCTACCTCGGCATGCGCTCCCTCACCAAGTTCCTCGCTGGGGAGCACCCGGGTCCTGACGCATCGATCTTCAAGCTCTACTGGAGCGAGTACCACCGCACCGTTACCGAGCTCGCAATGAACATTCTCGGCGCTGACGGCATGCATGTCGAAGGCAAGTTCCCGAGCAATGCGTTCGGCTCGGACTCTCCTGGAGCCCCGAACGACTCTGGCAGCTGGATCGGCACCTTCCTCAACGCCCGGGCCGGCACCATCTACGCCGGCACGAGCCAGGTTCAGAAGAACATCATTGGCGAAATGGTCTTGGGACTACCCAAAGAGCCAAAGGCCGATGGCGGCCCTTGGAAAGACACACCCAAGTAGTCAGCGCGTCCTGCATGGTTCTCGATCGAGATTGCATCATCGCCGTCGTCCGTCGCCCAGATCTCTGGGCGACGGCGGTGCGCAGCGGGTTGTCTGTGGCGCCGCGAGGTTGGTGGCGACACCCACCATTTCTTCCGCTTCCCGACCCTGGTTGGATGCACTTTCGGCTCGAAACGGCATACGGAGGCGACGCCTCGGGCCCAATGCGAGCCGAGGACTTGGTGACGTGGCTCGAATGGAAGCGTGACCTTACGGCCTCCTAGGTTGGCACGTCGTTCGTCAGTTCTCGACAAGCCCGATTGTGTGACCCAAATGTCGAAATCCGACCGCGCCTGCTCCGATGAGTGGGCCGTCGGGACCGCATCCGCCCGGCTCAATACGCAACCCTCTGGAGTAGTCGAGGGTGCAGACCTTGGCAGCTTCACTGCGGGCCGCAGCGAAGAAGGGCTCCCCGAAGCCAAGGGCAACCGACCCGGAGATCACCGCGAGCCGTAGGTCGAGGAGGTTCGCTACCGATCCGACCGCCCGTCCCACCAGTTGTCCCGTGCGGGTGATGTCGGCAGTAGATGATTCCTTCGACGGACGTCCGATTCGATAGGCAATCGAGGTGCCGGACGCCTCGGCCTCAAGCGTGCCCTTGATCTGGCGGGGCGGCTGCTGACCGTCGGGCTCAACGACCATTTGGCCGATGTGCCCCGCGTTGCCGCTCGCCCCGTCGAGCAGCCGGCCATCGAGAACGATTCCTCCGCCGACCCCGGTCGACACGACCATGGCGATGTAGTTGCGCTCGCCAACCGCAGCGCCGACCCAGCCCTCACCGAGGGCGAGTGCTTTGGCATCATTGTCGACTTTCGTCGGCAGCCCAGTGTGACGTTCGAGTTCCTCTGCGAGTGGAAACGATCGCCATCCAGGAATATTCAACGGAGAGACAAGCTCACCGCCCGATGACATTGGCCCGCCACACCCAACCCCACACACCGCGAACTGGTCAAAGGGCCCAAGCTCATCGACAAGACCGAGCAGCACCCCGCGAAGGTCCTCAGCGCTCGCAGTTTCGCCATCCGATCCGACTTTGGGTGTCGGAGCAGATCGTCGCTCCGTGAGCCGCCCATCCTGATTGACCGCTCCCACGGCCATTTTCGTTCCCCCGATGTCTACTGCTAAGGCCAATTCCACAGGGCGACTCTAGAGCGAAGGGATTCGCCCACTACCCTTCGACGCCGTGAGCGCAGAGTCAGCAAATCTCGATGAAGCCCGCGCCGCGCAATTTGCGGCCGCATTCAAAGCAATCGGCGACAACATGGAACGCGTCGTCCGAGGCAAACGAGAAGTGGTGGAGCAGTCGCTTCTCTGCTTGTTGGCCTCAGGGCACCTCCTGGTCGAAGATGTGCCGGGCGTGGGGAAGACCACATTGGCCAAAGCACTGGCAGCATCGGTCGGCTCGCCGCTTGGCCGAATTCAATTCACCCCGGACCTGCTTCCCGCCGACGTCACCGGCGTCAGCATCTGGAATCAGAACGAGGCCAACTTCGAGTTTCGGCCGGGTCCGATCTTCAACAAGCTGGTCCTGGCCGACGAGATCAACCGTGCCTCACCCAAGACTCAGTCGGCACTGCTCGAAGCGATGGCCGAAGATCAGGTCACCGTCGATGGCACGACGCACCAACTGCCAAAGCCCTTCATGGTGATTGCGACCCAGAACCCCATCGAGCAAGAGGGCACCTATCCCCTTCCCGAATCACAGCTCGACCGATTCCTGATGCGAATCTCGGTCGGCTATCCGGCTCGCGATGACGAATATGCAATTCTGCAGACCCATGAGGCCGACAACGTCGTTGGTGACCTCACTCCTGTGGCTTCGGTGAAAGACATCCAGACCATGGCCCACCTGGTCTCAGCAGTTCACATCGAGCCCGATCTGCGGGGTTATCTCATCGACCTTGCGGAGGCGACTCGTCGTCACCCGTCAGTGTCGCTTGGCATGTCGCCCCGGGCCACGCTCAGTTTGCAGCGGGTTTCTCGGGCCAGGGCCGCTGCGGCCGGTCGAACCTTTGTCACCGACGACGACATCAAGGCTGTCGCCACCAATGTGATTTCCCACCGCCTGATTCTCAACCCCGAGGCCATGCTGCGGGGCACGTCTGCGGACGACATCGTGGGCGACGTACTGCGGTCGGTAGCGGTGCCCTACGATCGTATGTAATGCGTCCAACCCGGGCTGGGATCGGCCTCACCATCGTCGCCGTCGGCTGTTTCGTGATCGGCCGGCTGTTCGGCAGTAGCGAGATGTTCTACCTCGCTGCGATCTGCGCGTTCGCCCTTGTCTTCAGCGTCATCTTCACCGCAACGGCTCGACTCGACCTCACCGTTTCTCGGCTTGCCAATCCCTCTCGGATGCGTGCAGGAGCACCGGCTCGGATCGACCTGGGGCTCAAGAACCAGGGCAATCGTCGAACGCCGGTCCTTCGAGTGCAGGATCACGTCCAGAACTCCGCAGGAGCCTCACTGCTCCTCGCCCCGATCGATACGGGCGCAGAATCTCGCATCGCGTACCGCCTTCCGACTCGGCGGCGTGGTCGACTCGATGTCGGACCTCTCGATCTCACGCTCGGCGACCCTCTTGGCCTCACGAGTTCGACCATACGAGCCTCCGACCAGGTCACCTTGGTCGTCCACCCGCAGTTGGTCGACCTCGGCGTTCTGCACGCTCGAGCCGGCCATGACCCGACTGCTGATCAACAACCGATCCGAGCGTTGGCAACAGGAGGCGACGAGTTCTTCGCCCTACGGCCATACGTCATCGGCGACGAACTGCGTCGTGTCCACTGGCGAGCCACAGCCCGAACCGGCGAGCTGGTCGTCAAACAGGAAGAACGGCCCCGTACCGGACGGGTCACGGTTGTTCTCGACCGGCGTCGCTCGGTCTATGACGAGGAGGGATTCGAGCGTGCGGTTTCCGCTGCGCTCAGTGCGCTCCACGCAGGTTGGCGTGGTGACGACGCACTTCGATTCCTCACCTCGGCCAGTCCTGGCTTCACCGATATCCGCAGTCGCGGTGAACTTGATGCGGTCGACGAGCAACTGGCGATGATCGGGACCACCGAGTCTGCGAGTCTCGTCCGAACCATCGACGAAATCACTCGAGTCGGTCGAGGTGGAACACTGATCCTCGTCACCGGCATCCCGACCGAAGAACTCGGCGCGGCGATTCAAGGCGCTCGACGGTCCTTCGGGCTGGTGCAAACCATTGTCTGTCAGGCCGCAGTCACCTCCTCGCTCGCCGATGCAATCGTGCACGACGGCGAAACGGACTTTCCAGCGGCATGGGCCCAGGCCCAAGCCCACTCGACGTCGGTACGTAAGGGTGCCCCGACGCACCGAGCCGCCAGCTGATGCGACCGGCTCGCCCCCGCAACGAATTCCAACCGTCTCGCACCGGCTTTCAAAGGACACAGCGGTGACCACACCCGATCACGCCCAACCACCGATCGGACTCGAGGTCGTTGCTGCCCTCCTGGTTCCTTCCGCATGCTACGGGTTCGTGCGCGTCTTCGAAGAAGCAACCTCTGTGCTTCCGCTCATCGGAGCAGCGCTGTTGTCGAGCGCAGCAGCTGTCGCACTTCGTCGATCACGTGTCCCTCTCTTTCCAGCCGTGGTCATCTCGATCGCGGCCCTCTTCGTTCTCATCGCAAATCGTTACGCCCCCGGCACCTCTCGACTCGGGATCATCCCCACTCGCCAGACGCTCGATGGACTCCAGGCGTTGGCCGACGACGGCTTCCTGCAGTTCCGGGAGCTCCGTTCGCCCGTTGAGGCGACCGATCCGTTCATCGCCGCATCAATGGGCGGCGCCTGGCTCATGGCCTTTCTGACAGACTGGGGAGCCTTGCGCCTTCGTCTGGCGTTCGAACCGGTGTTGCCAGCGGGTCTGCTGTTCATCTTCTCGGGAGTGCTCGGCGCAGGAAATCGACAACTCACCGCAACCATGGTGTTCGTCGCTGCTGTCGTGCTCTGGTCGATCACCCAGCGCACCTACACCCTGGCTCAACGAGGCGTGTGGCTCACTGTCGATCGGCGTCGCGGTCCAGCCGGGCTCGCCCGTTCCGGTTTGGCTGTGGCAGCTGTGGCCGTTCTGCTCGGCGTCGTCATCGGTCCGAGGCTGCCTGGCGCAGATGCGGAAGAGCTCTACAGCTGGCGCAACCAGGGCGATCCCACCCGAGTGGTTGTCTCCCCCTACGCCAATATCGGCAGCCGGCTCGTCACCCAGCAAGACGTCACGTTGTTCACCGTCGAGGCGTCCCAGCCTGCCTACTGGCGACTTGCCGGGCTCGACACCTACAACGGCGAAGACGGAATTTGGCAGACAAAGGGACAGTTCCAGCCCGAAGACGGCGGACTTCCGGGCACACGAGCCCGTGCGGGAACGACCGTGACGGTGGAGCAGACATTCCACATCGAAGCGCTCGCCGAGATCTGGCTTCCGGCTGCATTTGCCCCGGCAACGCTGGTTGAGTCCGATGTCCAGGCAACGTGGAACGCTGACGAAGCTGCGTTGACTGTCAGCCGGGCATATAACGACAGCGACGGCGTGAACTACACCGTTGAGTCTGTCGTTCCGCTCTTCACACCGGACGAACTCAACAGTGCGTCGCCACTCATTCCAACAGCGATCGGCGAGCGCTACCTCGGCCTCCCTGACGACCTCAATCCTCGGATTCTCTCCGAGGCACTCGAGATCACCTCGGGAACGACGACTCGCTACGAGCAGATGCTGGCACTCCAGGATCACTTCCAGACCTTCGACTACAGCATTCGTCTCGGCCCCAGAGGCGACGATCCGATCGACACCTTTCTCAACGAGCAAGTCGGCTTCTGCCAACAGTTCAGCGGGACGTTTGCGCTCATGGCTCGGGCGCTTGGCGCACCATCGCGAGTTGCGGTCGGATTCACATGGGGCGACCCAATCGGCGACGGCGTCTACGAAGTCACGGGCCGTCATACTCACGCGTGGCCCGAAGTCTGGTTCGAGGGACTCGGCTGGGTGGCATTCGAACCAACCCCCGGTCGCGGCGCTCCGAACAACACCCACACGAACATCCCCGCACGGCAGGACTCGCCCGTCGAGCCCGGCGACCCTGATCTCTCCGGGCCATCCCAGAACCCCGGGACCTTGCCTGCGCCCCAGATCGAGGACTTCGTTCCCGAATTCGGTGGAGGACTCGAAGAGCCAGCGCCCGCCGACCTCGAAAGCGGCTTTTCGGTTCCCTGGCGATTCCTCGGCTTCGTGGCGCTGATTGGGGCATACGTGCTCGGCATGCTCGGATTCCAGCGTCTACGCCGCGCTCGTCGCCGCCAGAACGCAACCACGCCGATCGCTCGGGTCGAGGCAGCATGGGCTGATGCCACCGACGATTTGGAGAAAGGCTTCGAGCTCGTTCGCAAACCCTCAGAGACACGTCGTGAGTTCGCGAACCGGGCGGCCCGAGATCGACGAGTACCTGAAGATGCCATTGACATTCTCGGTCGCACCGTGACCGAGGCTCGGTTCCGGGCTACCCAACCTGGCAGTGGCATGACCGAAGAACATGCAGTCGCGGCCGAGCAAGCGAGCCGAGCCATTGTCGAGCGGATCAAAGAGCGAGTGCCAGTAAGAACTCGGATCGCCCGGGACATCGATCCTCGACGACTCTTCTCCCCCACCTCTCGCATCGTGGTCTCCAACGACGGGATCGGCTCGTCTGAACAGCAAGCGACCCTGGCGGAAACTCCCAGGCCGAAACAACCAGTCGGCGTCTAGCCAACCCGTTCAGCGAAGGACCGGTCGGCGAGAAGATTTCGCGTGTCGTGCAACCAACGAGGCACAACGATGAGCCAGTCGAATCGACCGGCTCAAGATAGGCAAGCTCCTCCTACGGGGCACTCGCGTTGAGGAGTTAGGAGCTTTCGGTCTCGTCGTCCGGTGAATCTTCGTCGTCACCGCGACGCCGAAGGTTCGGGTTCGCGGTCTTGATGGCGGTCGAGACCTTGCTGATGCCGACTCGGCTCATCATTCGCAAATTGCGCTCGAGTCCAAGGGCGCTCACCAACATGATGAAGAAGCCGGCAAATGCGAGCAGAAAGTGAATCTGCAGCGTGCTGACCATGACGACCAAGCCAACGACAAAGCCAAAGATCGTCCACTTCAGCGAGCCAATGGCATGCCGATAGACGGTCGTCTCGCTGACCTCTTTGGCCAGCCGGGGATCAGTTTCGTGGAGGTGGCGCTCGATCTCGTCGAGAATCCTCTGCTCATTATCAGACAGCGGCATCGCTGATCCCTGCATTGACCTCTCCTCGGGCACGCCAGCGCCCGATAGCTCCGTCCGGTACAGCATAGTGTCGCGCATCCCGGGGCCGGTGACAACGCGGGTAGAAGCATCACCTAGTCATTTGCCCTCAGCGGGTGAAATCACCTTCATCGCCAGAGGTCTCGCTCGAATCGTCCGCACTCACTTGACCATCCTGAGGCCCAGTCTTCTGATCGGGGCCCCAGGCCTGCCCGTAGCGTTCCTTCGGCGTCACGCCGTCCTTGGTGACGATCGCTGCGGGTCCGATAGCTGCCTGACCAAAACGGGCGCGGATCTCGTCGATGGCTTGGGTCGATGCCACTGAGGATGCCGCCTGTTCACCTGTTGTGGTTCCAGCCAGATCGTCGAAGCTGAGCTGGTCCTGAATCTCCGACGTCAGGCCCGACACTCCAACGCCGAGCAGCCGGAGACCGAGATCGACATCGACCTTGGACAACAACTCGTCGGCAACCGCAAGAATGCGAGGGGCCTGATCGGTCGGGCGTTCCAGTGTGAGCGATCTCGTCACCGTCTGGAAGTCCGGATACCGAGCTTTGATCGACACGGTCCTTCCTCGGACCCCAGCCGCCCGCAACCGGCTCGCAACCGAGTCCGACATCCGCACGAGCTCTCGGTGCATCAGCTCGCCGTCAAAGACGTCTGTTGCGAAGGTCTCTTCCTGGCTGATCGACTTCGTTTCTCTCCCGGGAACGACCGGCCGCTCGTCGCGTCCGTTGCTCACCTCGTGAAGATGGTGTCCGTTGGCTTCGCCCAACGAGCTGATCAGCATGGCAAGCGGCAGATCCGCCAGTTCGCCAACCGTCTGGATTCCCAACCGAGTCAGACGCTCGGCGGTTTTCGGCCCCACTCCCCACATCGCTCGAACAGGCAATGGTCGAAGGAAGTTCTGGACTTCGTTGACCCGGACCACCCTCACACCTGCGCCGGGTTCGATACGACGTCCCACGATCTTGGGCTTCGCTGCTTCGGATGCCAGCTTTGCGATCAACTTCGATGGAGCCAGCCCAACCGAGCAAGTCAGACCGACCTCTTCCTGAACACGGCTGCGAATCGACCGCGCAATCTTCGGCGCTGGCCCCTGCAACCGCTGCGAGCCCGTGACGTCGAGAAAGGCCTCGTCCAGCGAAAGAGGCTCCACCAGTTCGGTGACATCACGAAAGATGCTCATCACCGACTGACTCACGTCCGCATACCTCTTGTGATCTCCCGGTAGGAAGATCGCATGTGGACAGAGCCGCCGAGCCATTGACGACGCCATGGCAGAGCGCACGCCGAATACGCGAGCGGGATAGTTGGCCGCAGCAACCACTCCTCGATTCCCGGGTCCCCCGACTACAACCGGCTTGCCGCGAAGCGATGGATTTTCACGCTCTTCTACCGAAACGTAAAAGGCGTCCATGTCGACATGCAGAATCGCCCGCGACGATGGGGTTCGCTCGCGATCAGCTGACGTCACGGATCGAGGCGTGTAACCGTGCGATCGGCCGCCGACGTTCCGTCGAGTCGGTAGGCGAAGAGGCGACCATCGTCGACCCCGTCAAGCAGATGCGCCGACATTGGCTCGGCGACCCACTGGGGGGCCCCGGCCATTCGGTCGATGGCATTGGCGTGATCCATGAATTCGGCCGCGATCACGATGCCGTCGGGATCGTCAATCACGATGCCGCCTTGATACGACACCGCTCGGTGAGCGACGACTTGGAGGAAGAACCCGAAACCAGGAGCGGTGACCTCGACTCGGTAAAGGGCTTCGCCCCAAGCCGAAACAGCCAGGCCCGTTTCTTCCTCGACTTCTCGACCCAATGCCTCGGTCGGAGATTCTCCGGGATCCACGACTCCTCCCGGTGGGGACCAATCGGTATCGCCGTTTCGCCTCTTGTTGTTGACGAGCAGCACCCGCTGATCGCTGTCGAGCACGACACCGCCCGCGACCATCCAATGCCGGAGCCCGTCGGGTCCCGGTTCGGGTACGTAGGTGTCGCCTTGACCAGCCATCGGAACAGCTTGTCAGAAAACCAACCAGCGCGGGCTGTCGCATCGTGTCGACCGAAGAAGCTCACGCCTCGAGCGTCGATACGATCACAGCTGTGTCGGACTCGCCTCTCAACCAAGATCCCGATTCCTCAGCGGATCAGAACGAAAAACTCTCCGGTTCTCTCGAAGCTCGGGGCGATGCGTCACCGATGCCATTCGAAGATCTCCAGGCGCCGGCACCTCTTGATTCCACTCCCCCTGAGCCAGCTCGTTGGTTGGCCTTCGCCGGCATTCTTCTTGGCGGATTGCTCGGTGGTTTGGTCGGTTTCGGTATTGGCGACCTCATGGGCCGAACAAGTACGTGGGCTGCGGTTGGCCTACTCGTCGGGGCCGTTGGCGGCGCCATCGGTGTCGGTGTCGTGGCGACGCTGACGCTTCGGGCGATGAACGAATGGAATGCCGTCCAACATCCGGAGCAGAAGTGAGCGCACCGACGAGCCAACCCACCGAGCTCGGCAGAGAGCTGCGTGATCTTGCGGCACGACTCGCGTTCGACGCTGGTGAGCTGATCGAGTCCATGCGCGATGAGGTCGATCTCATCGGCGATACCAAGTCGTCGGCAACTGATGTGGTCACCGCGGCAGACAAGGCCTCGGAACGGCTGATTATCGAGGGGTTGCTTGCGGCACGTCCGAACGATGGCATTCTCGGCGAGGAAGGCGGAGACGTCGATGGCACATCGGGAATTCGGTGGCTCATCGACCCGATCGATGGAACGACCAACTACGTCTACGACGTTCCGGCCTACTCGGTCTCCATTGCCGCAGAGTCTTCTCGGGGTATCGAGGCCGGCGTGGTCTATGAGCCCAAGGCAGAGACAATGTATGACGCCATCCGCGACGGCGGAGCTCGCCGTAACGGCAGCACGATCCACACAACCAGCAAGGCAGATCTGGCAACATCGCTCGTCGCCACCGGCTTTGGCTACAGCGCCGATCGACGTCGAGGACAAGGGCAGGTCATCGCCGAACTACTCCCCCAAATACGAGACATCCGGAGGTTCGGCTCTGCTGCGCTCGATCTTTGTTTCGTCGCTGAGGGCATCGTCGACGCGTACTTCGAGCGAGGTCTCAACCCGTGGGACTTGGCCGCTGGTTGGCTTGTAGCCAGTGAAGCGGGTGCGGTCGTCGGGGACCTCCGGGGCAGCGATCCAAGCCCAGAGTTCACGCTCGCCGCCAATCCGTTGTTGTTCGAACAGCTGGCAGAACAGCTTCGAACACTCGGGGCAGATCAGCTTCCCTGACCCACGCGTCGATGGCCAGTTCGAGATTGAACGTGCCCATGACTGACAGAGTGGTCGTTCATCAGGCACCATGGAGTCTGTGGGAACACGCATCCTGACTGTTGAAGACGACGACCGCATTCGCCAAGCGGTCAAACTCGCGCTCGAAGACGAGGGCTGGGACGTCGACGAAGCGGCAACCGGAGAGACCGCGCTCGATCAGTACAAAGCGCACGAACCCGATGTTGTCTTGATCGACATCATGCTGCCGGGTATCGATGGCTTCGAGGTCTGCCGATCGATCCGTAGGGGAAGCGACGTCCCCATCATCATGGTGACGGCCCGCAACGACACCCATGATGTCGTCGCAGGGCTCGAGGCGGGGGCAGATGACTATCTGACAAAGCCGTTCGCACCCAAAGAACTGTCGGCTCGCATTCGGGCGCTCTTGCGGCGGGCTCGAAACTCCGAAAACGGATCGATGGAGCGGATCACGGTCGGCGACCTCTCGATCTCTCCTGAGGAAGGCCTCGTCACCAAGAGCGGCGAGGAACTCCACCTGACCAAGACCGAGTTTCGTCTTCTGGTCGAACTCGCCTCGCAGCCCGGCAAGGTCTTCAGCCGTGAAGTGCTTCTCGAGCGAGTATGGGGTTATGACTATTTCGGAGATGGACGTCTGGTTGACGTGCATGTTCGGCGGTTGCGCACCAAGGTCGAAAGCGATCCGGCCAGCCCACGTTACGTCGTGACCGCTCGAGGCTTGGGATACAAGCTGCAGCCGTGATCCATCGCCCCCGTTTGGGGCTACTCGCCCGAGTTACCACGATCTACGCATTGGGTGCGCTGTTTCTGACCTCGACGGTTGCGGTCTCGACCTTCGCTCTGGTGCAACGTCAGCTCATTGTCGACCTCGAAGAGGGGGCGCAGCTTCAGGCCTATCGGAACACTCGTCGACTGGGCCCGAACCTCCAGCGTCTGCAGGAGAATCCCGAGCCGCTCGAACCAACGGAGGACGGCACTCCCCCCGTCGACCCGTTCCGTGCGCTCATCGAAGACACCAGCGTCATCTTTCGCCCAAATGGCGCACAGGTGCTGATCATTCCAAGCGATGGACAGGCCCGATCGTTGTCTGGCCTGGAGATTCGTGACATCCCCGCCGACCTTCAAATGTTCGTTGTGGATGATCAAGTGGCCCAGAAGCGCTTCAACGACGCGGACGGCAACCCACTTTTCGCGATTGGGTTGAGGTTCCCAGACCTCGACATCGAGTATTACGAGATCGTCCCGCTGGCAGATCTGGCGGCCACGCTGAAATCGTTGCGAGTGATCTTGATCGGCGTGTCACTGGGCGCCAGCCTTCTCGGCGCGCTCCTCGGCTATTACTCAGCCCGCCGAGCGCTTCAGCCGCTGTCGCAGGTCTCACTCGCCGCCGGCGCCATTGCCAGCGGCAACTTCTCCGCGAGACTTGATCCGACCGCTGACCCTGGCCTCCGCCAGATCACCGAAACGTTCAATCAGATGGCCAACGCATTGCAGAATCGCATCGAACGTGACGAACGGTTCACCTCGGACGTGAGCCACGAGTTGCGGTCGCCTCTCATGACCCTCTCCGCGTCGGTCGAAGTCATTGATCGCCGACGAGCCGACCTACCTGAGCCGGCCCAGCAGGCCGTTGATCTTCTCAAGAAGGATCTCGAGCGGTTCCAGCGCCTGGTAGAAGATCTGCTCGAAATCTCACGAATGGACGTCGGCGCCGTCGAACTCGACGAGTCTCCGATCGTGCTCGCAGACTTCCTGTCGTTTGTGGTGGCGCAGAGCCGAACGCCGG